>JADHWP010000033.1 GCA_016783425.1 Candidatus Shapirobacteria bacterium | reverse complement strand
TTTAGCCTATCAGGTAATAGATTTTTACTTTTATCAGGATACATTTCATAGTCTTTGCCGTAGCCGATGTTTTTCATTAGTTTGGTGACGGGGTTGCGGAGGTGCAATGGGATTGGCAGGTTGCCGAATTGGTCAACATCTTCTTGGGCGGCGCGCAGGGCATCGTATGAGCTTCTGTCTTTTTTGGCTAAAGCAAGATAGGCGACTCCGTGGGCGAGATTGATAGCGCATTCCGGTAAGCCAATTATTTGGCAGGCCTTAAAAACCTCGTTGGCAATAATTATCGCGGCTACTTGGGCCAGGCCAATATCTTCAGAAGCAAAAATCACCATTCGCCTGGCGATAAAAAGAGGATCTTCGCCGGCTTTTAACATTCGGGCCAAATAATAAAGAGCGGCATCAGGATTTGAGGCGCGCATCGATTTGATAAAAGCGGAAATAGTATTGTAGTGTTCCTCGCCGGTTTTGTCGTAGCGCAAGGTGGTGGAGGCAATAATCTTTTCAATCAAGGTCTGGGTAATAGGTTTGGAGGGAGTAACAAAGCAGGCGGCTTGTTCAATTAAATTTAAACCAATGCGGGCGTCGCCATTACTAATTTGAATAACTAATTTTTTGGCTTCAGGAGTGATTTTCCTATTTAATCTTTTTAAGCCCCTATTAATAATGGTATTAATTTCAGTCAATAAGAGGGGATTGAAAATTAAGGTTTGACAGCGGGAAAGCAGGGGCGAAATAACCGTGAAAGAAGGATTTTCGGTGGTAGCGGAAATGAGAATAATCTTGCCACTTTCGACCGGTCCCAAAAGAACATCCTGTTGGGCTTTGGAAAAGCGGTGAATTTCATCAATAAAAACAAGGAAAGGTTTGTCCGCCAGTTGGCGGGTTGAGGTTTGAGGCAGGAAGTTGGCTTGCCTGTTGTCTTTCGACTGACGGGCAAAAATTTCCTGGAGTTGTGATTTTTTGGCGGAAACGGCGCTAAACTCTTTAAAATTAACTTCTAACTGTTTGGCAATGATTCGCGCTAAAGTAGTTTTGCCGCACCCGGGCGGCCCCCAGAAAACTAAAGAAGGAAAAGACAGGGCTTTTTTGGCGAGCAGCTTTCGGATATAGCCATTTTTGCCAGCCAAATGTTCCTGGCCCACAAAATCGTTTAAAATTTTGGGTCGGATTAGGTTGGCTAACGGCTGCATGATTTAATCATATCATAAGACCCGAACAAAAGGCGAAGATAATTTAGCGGTAAGCATCTTTGCGATTTTTTTATGCTATATTAACAGCAGTAATGAGATATTCAAAGCTGTTTGGGAAAACCAGTAAAACTGCGCCCGGGGATGCGGTAGCGGCTAGTCATAAACTTTTATGGCAGGGAGGGTTTATCAGAAGGTTCACCAGTGGTCGCTGGGGGTTTACTCCTTTGGGAATGAGAGTTTGGCTGAAAATCTACAAAGTAATTCAAGACGAAATGGACAAGATTGGCTGCCAGCAGTTGGTGGTGCCGGTTTTGCATCCGCTGGAAGTTTGGAAAAAAACTAATCGGGATGAAGCCTTTGGGGAGGAGATGATGGTTGTTGACGATCATTACGGCAATACCTTTGTGATGGGAGCCACGGCCGAGGGGATGATGGTGGAATTGGTGAAAATGTTTTCACCCTCTTACAGGGATTTACCTCTAGAAATTTATCAGTTTTCATCCAAATTTCGGGATGACAAAAGGCCTCGGGGAGGATTGCTTCGAGTGCGGGAGTTTATGATGAAAGATGCGTACAGCTTTTGCGCCACTGAAAAACAAATTACGAAAAGCTACCGGAAATTTTATAACTCCTATTTTAAAATTGCCAAAAAACTGGAACTGCCGGTAATTCCGGTGGAGGCGGATTCCGGGGCAATTGGCGGAAGTCTTTCTCATGAATTTTTAGTTGAGGGTGATTTTGGGGACCAAACCTATTTTGTCTGCGATAAATGCGGTTATAGCGCTAACATTGAAAAGTGTGAGTTTCAAAGAGAAACTCTTAATCCTGGCGAAAAAGTAAAGCCTTTTAAAATTATTGATCAGCCCGAGTGGGTGTGTACGATGGAGGATAATTTAAAGCATTATAAAGAGCCCTTATGGCGCTATCTTAAAAATGTGGTCTACAAAGATAAAAAAGGGAAAATTTATATTGCCTCTGTTCGGGGGGATCAGGATGTTAATGAAATCAAGCTAAAAAGAGCTTTGGGGATTGATTATTTAGAGCCGGCCGCTGATAAAGACTTAAAAAAGATTGGAACCCGCCCTGGTTATGTTCACTCCTGGGGGGTTAAAGGAGTGAATTATATTGGAGATTTGGGATTAGCTATGGTGAAAAATTATATTGGCGGGCAAAAGGAAGATAAAACCGATTCTTTTAATGTTAATTACAGCCGGGATTTTAAGTATGAACTTTTAGCGGACATTGTTGACGCTAAAGGTGGAGACAAATGCTTAAATTGTAAAGGTAAATTAAAGCAAAGAAAAGGAATTGAGTGGGGCCATGTATTTAAAATTGATTGTTTTTACACCCGGCCCCAGGAAGGCTATTTTGTGGACAAAGACGGAGAAAAAAAGCCGCTTTGGATGGGTTCTTATGGAATTGGCATTGAAAGATCAATGGCGGTGATTGTGGAGGTGCACCATGACGGTAAAGGAATTATCTGGCCCCAGTCGGTTGCTCCTTACCAATATCATTTAATCGGGTTGGATTTGCATGACCAAAAAGTCAAAAGCAGGGCGGAGCGGGTTTACCAAAACTTGCTAAATAAGGGAGTGGAGGTTTTATTTGATGACCGGGAAGAGATTAGCGCCGGAGAGAAGTTTGCGGACGCCGACCTCATTGGTATACCTTGCCGCCTGGTGGTCAGTAAAAAAACCAAAGGGAAAATTGAGATTAAAAAACGAAAGCAGAAAAAAATCCAGCTGACTAGCTTTAATCAGTTACTTTTTGCGTGAAGAAGGATTTTCCTTTCTGGATTGGCTTTAACTTTTTTGAGGGAATTGGGCCGTTGAGATTTAAGCTTTTGCTGGAGTATTTTGGCACTGCCCAAAAAGCCTGGGAGGCGAGTAGCAAAGAACTGAAAGCTATTGGCTTAAAGCCTGGACTGGTTGAAAAGTTTGCTTCTTTTCGGAGTTGGTTTAAGCCGGAAAAAATAGATTTTAAAAAGGAAGATTGGAATATACAATATGATAGATTTCCCTGGTATAAGGAAGTTAAGGATTATCAAAAATATCCCCGGGGTCAGATTTTAATTTTAACCTGGGAGGATAAATTATATCCCAAGATTTTAAAACAAATTCCCGACGCTCCGCCGGTGCTTTATGTTAAGGGCCACCTTGGGAGTGGGGAGCCGGCGCTGGCGGTAATTGGAAGCAGAAGGGCTAGTTATTATGGGAGAAGTATTACTCAAAGCCTTGTTTCCCAAATAGCAAAAAAGGGAATAGTTATTATTTCGGGAATGGCCAAAGGCATTGACGGGATAGCCCATCAGGCGGCCCTGGATAGCGGCGGAGAAACAATTGCCGTTTTAGGTTCAGGTGTTAATGTTATTTACCCCTACCAAAATAAAAATCTTTATCAAAGAATCATTAGCGGTGGGGGATTGGTAATTTCGGAATTCCCTCCTTTCTATCCGCCTTTAGCGGCTAACTTTCCCCAAAGGAACAGAATTATTTCCGGACTTTCTAAAGCGGTCTTAGTGATTGAGGCGGCCCAAAAATCGGGAACCTTGATAACCGCCAGACTGGCGGCCGAGCAGGGAAAAGAAGTTCTGGCCGTTCCCGGGCCGATTACTTCCCAGCTTTCGGCCGGCACCTCCTATCTTATCTCCCAGGGGGCAAAACTGGTTTCTAATGCTCAAGATATTTTGGAAGAGCTTTGATGTTATAATCCCTGGAAATGAAATTAATTATTGTTGAATCGCCTACTAAAGCCAAAACTTTGAGTAGATTTTTGGGCAAAGATTACGAGATTATCGCCACTATGGGCCATGTTCGGGATTTACCCAGCGAGCGGTTTGCCGTGAAGATTACCGGGAAAAAGAGGTTTAAATTTGAGCCTCAGTATAAAATAGTACCCGCCAAAAGAGCGGTGGTCGCTCAATTAAAAGAGGGGATTAAAAAGAGCAAGCAAGTTATTTTAGCCACGGACTTAGACCGGGAAGGGGAAGCGATCGCCCATCATATTGCCGTGTTGGGCTCAAGCTTAAAGCTTAAAGCTAAAAGCTCAAAGTTTTCAAGGATTGTTTTTCATGAGATTACTAAAGAAGCAATTAAAAAAGCGCTAGAGTCTCCCCGGGAAATTGACGCTAATCTGGTTGATTCCCAGCAGGCCCGTCGGGTTTTGGACCGGATTGTGGGCTATAAGCTTTCTCCTTTGCTTTGGCGAAAAGTGAGAAGAGGCTTGTCTGCCGGCCGGGTCCAATCAGTTGCCGTTCGCCTAATTGTGGAGCGGGAAAAAGAAATTAAAGCTTTTAGCTCTCGGGGTTATTTTCGAATTTGGGCGGTTTTTAAAACCGGTAAAGGGGAAGAGTTTACGGCGGAATTAACAAGGATAAAAGAGAAAAAAGTAGAGAGTAAGCAAAGATTTAACCTTTTTGCGGGCAGTTACCAGGTAGTCAAAACTGTTTTTGAAAAACAAGAAGAAGTTGAAAAGGTAATCTCCGACCTTTCTTTATCGCCAGCAGTTGAAAGCATTGAGGAAAAAGAAAGATTAAGATATGCTCTTCCTCCCTTTACTACTTCTTACTTGCAGCAAACTGCTTCCCGGCGTTTTGGCTGGAGTTCCCGGCTAACCATGCAAGTCGCTCAAGGCTTGTATGAACGAGGCTTAATTACTTATCATCGCACTGATTCCACCAGTTTAAATTTGGCTTTTATTAACAAGGCGCGAGGAGTAATTGAAAAAGAATTTGGAAAAGAGTATTTGCCCGAAAGACCCAGGTTTTATAAAACCAAGTCCAGGCTTGCCCAAGAGGCGCATGAAGCTATTCGGCCTACTGATCCGGGTAAACAAAAATTGACTAAAGCGAATGCGCGCCAACAGCGTCTTTACCAGCTTGTCTGGCAAAGGGCTTTGGCGTCTCAAATGAACCCAGCGAAAATTGCGGCGACCAAGGTTGTAATTAAAGACAAGGCTTGCTGTTTTGGCGCTTCCGGCGCGAGATTGGTTTTTGCCGGTTTTTCTAAAGTTTATCCGGTAGTTTTTTCCGAAAATACTTTGCCCAAACTAGCAGTAAAAGAAAAACTGGATTATGTTCATCTGGGAGTAACGGGACATCAGACCCAGCCGCCGCCTCGTTACAATGAAGCTTCTTTGATTTCGATACTGGAAAAAGAGGGGATTGGCCGGCCTTCTACGTACGCGCCGATTATTTCTTTAATTTTGCGCCGGGCTTACGTCGAAAAAGAAGAAAAAGTTTTTATCCCGACTAATTTAGGGATTGCGGTTATCGATTTTCTGGTTAAATATTTTCCGGATGTTTTAAGCCTTCCTTTTACCGCCAACCTGGAAAACGACTTTGATGAGATTGCTAAGGGAAATAAACAATGGATGAAGGTTTTAGGGAATTTTTGGGGTCCGTTTATTAAGAAAGTGGACCAGACCAAAGAAAAATCAGAGCGGGTAAAAATAGAAGTAGAAGAAGTAGGGGAAAAATGCCCCGAGTGCGCTCAAAAAGGCCTGCCCGCCGATAGGCGGGGAGATTTAATAATAAGGGTGGGCCGGTTTGGGCAATTTATCGCCTGTTCTACTTTTCCGGAGTGCAAATACACCCGGGCGATTATTAAACAAGCCGGTTTTGCCTGTCAGGATTGCGGCGCGCCCGCGATCATTAAAAAGACCAAACGAGGCAAGATTTTTTACGGCTGTTCTAATTATCCGGGCTGTAAATGGGCCTCCTGGAAAAAACCGAAA
>JADHWP010000008.1 GCA_016783425.1 Candidatus Shapirobacteria bacterium | reverse complement strand
TATGAAGACATTGATTTAAATTTAAGAGCTAACAAGCAAGGCGCTCAAAGCTGGTATTGTTATAAGAGCGTTATTTATCACAAAGGCTCTCTGACCTTTAAAACCCAGGTTACAAAAGAAAATCTGCTTTTTCACATCAGGAAAAATCGACTTAAAACAATAATTAAGAATTTTAAAGGCATTCAAAGAATCGCAAAAATCACCGGCCTGCTTCTGGTCTCTTTTATCCTGGCCATTCAAGACTTAGTAACTCTAAAATCATTAAAAGCAGTGCTTGATAAGGAATTTGAACTCTTGTTTAATAAATTTAGACTCTGGGAATTAAGAAGATTTATTAAAAAAAAGCAATTCAGTCTTCTGGACTTAGGTTGTGGCGATGGCTCTTTTTTGGATCTAGCTCTTAAGGGCAATATTCGCGCCCTAGGCGTTGACCAAGTACCGAAAATACATCCCAGAATAATCCTTTCTTCCATTGAAAATCTAAAACTAGATAAAAAGTTTGAGGTAATTACCGCTTTTCATCTTCTAGAACATACTAAAAATCCGGAGAAAGTTTTAGAAAAGATTAAAAGATTTTTAAAAAAAGACGGAATTTTAGTAATTGAGGTTCCCTTAATTGGAAATTTAACCGAAAAGTTTTTAAATAAAGATTATTTTGCTTATCATGATAAAACTCACTTGAAATTTTTTACCAAACAAAAAATCATTAATTTGCTTAACCAAACTGGTTTTAAGATAGAAAAAAAAGGATTTACCTTGCACCAATTTCCCTTGACCGTTTTGACTACTAGTTTTAAAAAAGGGTTTCTTTATGGCCTGAAAGGACTGGTTTTGTTTTTGCCTTTTAAAATACTCTCTTTTCTGGGTTTCAATGATGAAATCTTACGCGTTTACTGCCGGCTTAAATAAAAGGCTTAACAACCTCATATTTGTAACTTCGAAGAAAATCAGTCCCGTTAAACTTATGGGAAAACTCTTTTAAAACCAGTTTTGTCCAATTACGCTCTTGGCTATGTCCCCAGGTTTGGACCTTTTTCAACATTCCCTTTTTCCCCCTTGCCCAAGCATAATGGTGAAATAAGGGTTTCCCGTCTAAACCTAGAGCGAATCTTTTTTTAGCCCCCGGAGTCTTGCGGTAAATATTGTGCCGATCATAGTGACTTAAAAAAACTTTATCAGGAATTTTAATTTTTTTAATTAAAAGGCCACAGCCCTCAATGGTAGTCGCCCTATGCCTTGGACTTCGAAAATAAAAATAGCAGCCAAAAGAAATTGCTCCAAAAGATTGATACTCTTTTGTATCCAGCCAGGTTTTAAATCTTCTTCCATCAATAATCTCATCCGTATCTAAAAAAAGAACATGGTTAACTTTATTTGATAACTGCTGATAACCAATTAGCCGAGAGTTACAAGCCCAATAATGAGGCCCATAAAGCGGCCTTAGATTAGTCGAGCGAGGAATAAGTTTACAAAGAAATTCAGGAATTGGCGGCTTTACTGAGCAATAATTCATCCTGGCAAATTTTACCTTGGGGTTCTCGCTAATTGTCTTCTTTAAAAGAGGGTAATTTTCCTTTTCCCCATTATAAAAGTGATCAGCATAGGTAATTACTATTTCTGAGGAAAACTTTTTTACTTGATCAAGGCTGGGTTTAATAAACTGATAATCATTAGTGCAGTAATTGATTATCACTCCTATTTTGTATCCTATTTTATGCTTCATTTAACTGTAGAAAAGCTAATGGATCCTTTTCAAAATGCTTTTCCCAAAATTAATTAAAAAATAAGGAAGTTTAGATCTAAAAAAGAAGACGCAAAGATCATGTAAGAACAAAACATATCTGTTTTTAAGACGATCAATTGCAGACAACTTCTGGCATTTTTGGCCCCAAACGATTGAATCAATTATTTTAATGTTCTTTATTTTTTTTGATTTAAAGGCCATTTCTCTGACTGCTTTATTAACACTTTGAAACCCAATCGTGTCGTGGAAAAGAATAAAGCCTTTATTAATAATTTTTGGAAACCATAATTTAAAATCTTTTTTAACCGCCCTGTAAGAGTGGTCCCCATCAATAAAAACCAGGCCAACTTTTTGATTAAACTCTTGAACTGCTTCCTCTGACTTTTCAACTAAAGGAACTACCAAGTCAAAAGCTTTTATCCGCTTAATGTTATCCTTAAACTCCTGAAGACTAGAGCTTTCCCCGTGTCTTTTTTTTAATTCCGGTGAACCGGTATGGGGGTCAACGGCATAAATAGTAGCTCTGTTCCCACTTGCCGAGCCAAAGTAAAGCCAAACTGTGGAGCGACCTTTCCAAGAGCCAATTTCCACAATCGCTACCCCCCCGGGACAACCCTTAGCTAACCGGTAGAGAAGCTTTCCTTCGGTATGAAGTAAATAGCCTTGAATCTTATCAGTGATTCTGGCTACTCTTTCCCAATCACTTTTACTTGGCTTACTCATTTGATCTTGGATTTGAAAAAAAGATCAAAAAATTGATAAAAGCCAACCAAAGCTTTTTTAACCAGTCTATTTTTTCTTCCTAATTTCTCCATGTAAAAAAAGGCTAAAAACCAAGGTGAATTCCAGGATTTATTTTTGGGATTAACCAAGGTTCGTCTTTCCATGTTAAGCCTGATATAGCGCAATTGCCGCTCCGAAAAATTACCCCGGTAGGTCATTTTATCCTTTTTAGTTAACCAATAAGAATCATCAATTTTCCCCTTACTTTTTAGATAACTATAAATTTGAGTGCCGGGAAAAACCCACAATCCCCCCACCGTTCCCACAAAATCAGGATTTGTCTTTTGCAAGAACCTGATCGAGTCATTAACTGTTTTAAAAGATTCGCCTACGTTACCGGTAATCATTAAAGCCACTGATTTAATCCCCGCTTTTTTAGTTAAAGCCAAGGCTTTCTCTGAATTTTCCACGGAATTGGCCTTCTGCATTAACTTCAAGACCCTGGGGGAAGCGCTTTCAATTCCATAGTTAACAGCATAACAACCAGCTTTTTTTAGCTTTTTCAAAAGTTTCAAACTAACCACGTCTGTTCGGGTAGTAACATTAAAAGCAATTTTTAGCTTTCGTTTAATTATTTGGTCACAAAAAGCGATTGCTTTGCCCTCATTAACCGTCATACAATCATCAGTAAGGCAAATATGTCTGATTTTATGCTTTTTATAAAGCAGCTCAATTTCATCGGCCATGTTCTTGCCTGATCGACAACGCCAGCCTCGCCAAATCCACCAGGTAGAGCAAAAAGTGCATCGCCCCGGACAACCCCGAGAAAAGATAACCGAAACCCGCGGCTCTTTCTCTAAATCTATCCCATTATGAACCTTTATCCCGGCCGGCAAGGGTGGGTAAACCGAAAGATCAATCAACTCCCAGGCGGGGAAAGGAATCGCGTCCAAATTCTTGATGTATTTCTGGGGCTGATTAACCTCCACTTGCCCATTTTTTCGATAGCTAATTCCCTTTACTTTCTCCAACTCTTTTCCTTGAGCAATAGCCAGCAAAACCCGTTCTCCTTCTCCCCGAACAATGACGTCAATAAACGAATAATTTTCAAGCAGTTGCTGATGCATAATGGTCGCATGGGCTCCCCCAAAAACAACTAGAATTTTGGGGTCTATTTTTTTGGCAATTTTAGCCACTTGATATGATTTGTGCCGGGCCGGAGTTAGACAGGGAATGCCAATAATGGTGGGCTGATAAGACTTTATTTTTCTTCTCACTCCCCTCCAACCACAAAAGAAGCCATCAACCACCTCAACCTTAATTTCATGCTTTTTAAGCATGCCCGCTAAATATAACAACCCCAAGGGAGGATTATTAAAAGTAACCTGCTCGGTTTCCGGGGGGTTAATCAAAAGAACCCTGGTTTTGCTCATTTTCTTTTTCAATTCTATCAGGCTTTTGGAAAATTACCAAAATCATTGTAGAATAAACAATCCATGAGTTTAAATAAAAAACAAAAAAAGTATCTTAGAAAACAGCTTAAGAGAAAAAGCATTAACGAGATTGCCACTGATTTAAATATCGGGACAAAAGAGATCAAAAAATACTTAAAAAAAACTCTTAAGACTAGTAAATACCGGCGCCTCCTTAGCCAAGCCCATCAAGCTGGAGAAAAAGATACTCTTTCCAGCAAGGTCTTGGCCTTTAGTCTTAAGAGTTTTCTTAAGAAAAACTCACTTTTTTTAATCTCTTTACTGGTCCTTGTTTTTTTAACTTACGCTAATTCAATTAATAATGAGTTTGTTTCTGATGATATTGCCGGAATTCTTAATAATAAGAACCTCAATAATTTTCCCTACATTTTTTCTTCTCCTCTCCGAGCTTTAAGGTTTTTCCAACCCCTGCTCTCTTTTACTATTAACGCCATTTTTGGTAAAAGCCCGGCTGCTTTTCGCTTGGTTAATATTTCCCTTCACTTGGGAGTAGTTTTGGCTGTTTTTACCGTTATCCATCTCCTTTTCGATAAAATCACGGCTTTTTTGGCCGCCTGCCTGGTAGCAGTTCATCCTATTTTTATTGAATCTATTGCTTGGATCTCTGGTGGAGGCTATGTTATGTACAGTTTTTTCATCATGCTCACAATCCTTTTTTATATTCTTACTCTAAAAAACAAGCGGTTTATTTACCTCTCGGTAGGAAGCGCTATCCTGGCAATAACGATTTCCGAAAAAGCCCTTGTTCTTCCTCTAATTTTCTTAACTTTCATAATTTCCTACAAAATAAAGTTTAAAGAATGGAAAAAGCTAATCGTAATTACTTCTCCGGCCCTGGTTATTGCTTTAATTTTTCTGGCTAAAGTTCCCGAAAGAATTCAGTGGCTGCAAGCCGAGTATTATCAAAAAGGAAAAATGCTCAACCCTCTTGTCCAAATTCCCGTTGCCTTAACTACCTATCTTGAACTTCTTTTTTGGCCCAAAAACCTGACCCTATACCAATCAGAAACGGCATATAGTCAGGGAGAGTTTTTAGTCCGAGTATTATTCTTAACCGCTTTTTTGGGATTAATTGTCTACACTTACAAAAAAAATCGCCGTCTATTTTTCTGGCTTTCTCTTTTTATTATTAGCTTGCTTCCCGCCCTTACTCCGTTTGGAATTTCCTGGATTGTGGCGGAACGGTATGTTTACCTGGGAGCAATCGGTATTCTTGTCGTAGTTGCAACAACTTTTAAAAAGCTTATTGATAATCCCAAATTAAAACCCTACGGCCTTGCCTTGTTTGGGCTGATCATTGTTGCTCTTATGGGCCGCACAATCAGGCGCAATGTTGATTGGAAGAACCAGGACAACCTCTGGCTGGCGGCCGCCAAAACTTCTCCCTCAAGCCATCAAAATCATAATAACCTGGGTGATTATTACGGCCGGCAGGGCGATTTTGCCAAAGCGATTGAGGAGTTTAAGATCGCGATTGAACTTAACCCCGGCTACGCTGACGCCTATCACAACTTAGGCAATATTTACTGGCAAAAAAAAGAAGTTGATCCGGCTATCCAAAACTATCAAAAAGCCCTGGAGTTTAATCCTAAGCTTTGGCAATCTCATCAAAATTTGGCCGCCATCTACTTTAGCCAGGAAAAACTGGATTTAGCTCAACAGGAAATGGAAAAAGCAATTCAAATTGATCCCCAAAACAGCAACCTCTATAATAACCTGGGAAACGTTTATTTAAAGCAAGGAAATCAGCCAAAAGCCGAAGAAATGTATCAAAAGGCTAAATCAAACACTCCCTAGGAGCCAGGGCACACCTAGGGAGTGTTTTTAGGTAATTGCTTCCCCAAGTTCTTTTTTGTATTTGCTTATTTTTCCTTTTTTCAACAAGCCCTGAAGAAAACGCAAGCCATAATAAAGGTGGCTGATGAAAATAGTGGGGGCAAGCAAAACGGCAATTATTAAATTTTTACTTTTTACCAGTACCCAGAGCGAGGTAAACCCCACTAATATAATGTATATACCGATTACGCCCGAATAAAGCTTAAAAAGAAGCGGAGAAAAAAGAGCAGTTAGAGGACCCAAAATAACTCCTAAAGCAAAAAGAGCGGGAATAAAATAGCCCAGTCTTTTGGAGGTTTTGGGCAAAATTTTCACAAAAAACCCTCTGTGCAAACCATAACGGCCGATTTGTTTTAAATGAGGAGTAAAAATATCACGCCGATGGTGGTAAACCAAAACCTTAGGATCATAGATAATTTTCTTTTTTAATTTATAAACCAAATCATGACAGAATTTTGTATCTTCTCCCGGCCAAAAGCCAGAATCAAAACCGCCTACTTTTTTAAAATCTTTTTTTCTCACTATCAAGTTAAAAGTAGGACAGTCATCAACCTCTCTTTTCTTGCCGGGCCAGCAACGGTAAGTTCCCGCTCCCCCCGCGCCCAGCCAGGACGACCACATCCAGCCGGAGACTTGAGACAATAAAGAATCATTAGGCGGGGTTACTCCCGGGCCGCAAACGGCGGAGATTCGTTTGAAGTTTGAGGCTTGGAGTTTGAAGCAAGACAGGGCGTTTTTGAGCCAATCTCGGCTGGGATAAGCATCATCATCCAAAAAGGCAATTATTTCACCTTTGGCCTTTCTTGCTCCCAAATCTTTTTTATCAGCCGGCCCTAACTTGGGCCAGGAAGGATAAATCTTTACAAACGAAGGAAATTTTTCTCTGCCTGGTTTTTTATCCGGAACAATAATAAGCTCAAAATCTTTAAAACTCTGTTTTTCCAGCGCCGGAATTATTTCTTTTCTAATGTAGTCGTTAATTTTAGGAACCGGAACCACTACTGAAAATACTATTTTCATTACTTAACCAGTGTTGACTTTAAAATCTAGGTCAGAATCATACCGCCACTTGCGCTTGTTGTTATCGTCGTAATAACGCAAAATTTTGAGCCGGTAAATAATCGCCAGAGTGTCAATAAAAGCGTTTATTAACCCTCGCCAATTGGCCGCATGGGTTAAATCTTGAAAATTATATTTTAATTTAATCGGTGCTTCATAAATCCGCCTATATCCCAGGCGACGGGCAACTGTCAACATTTCCAAATCAAAAGCATATTTCTTAACTAATAAGCGAGGTAAAACATCCTCCAAGACTTGGCGGCGATAAACCTTTAAGCCCGCTTGGGTATCGCGAACATTTAACCCGGTGAAAATTCTGACAAAGAGTTGATATAGCCCGCTGATTATCCTTCTTTGCCGGGGATAATCAACCTGAGAAGCGGGATGTCTTTTAGAGCCAACCATAATGTCCGCCCCGTACCACTCCATATGTTCTAAAATCATACTAATCCCATTGGGATCGATTTCCATCCCCGCGTCAATAAAAACAATTGGATCACCCCTGGATCTAGCCATCCCGTACCGAACCGCGTAACCCTTGCCTTTATTTTCCTGATATCCTACTATTTTAACCTTGGCTAAATTTGCTTTTTTAGCATTGGCAAAAGTCTTGTCTACTTTGCCGTCAACTACCACAATCATCTCGTAATCATAGCGGATTTTGTCTAAAACCCGCTTAATTCTTTTCAAATCCTTAGCAATCGTTTTTTCCTGCTTATAGGCAGGAACAATCACCGAAAGAAGCTTGTTGTTTTTTTCCATTTTCCCAAAGATGATATCCCAAAAGAGCAATTAATAACAATCCTAAAACTACAATGGAAACTAAAACTATCTGCAGTAAGCTCTGGTGAAAGATAAGAATTAATAAAACTTGGGCCAGCGCCGCCAAAACCGGAAAGAAAACTATTTTTACTTTTTTAATTGACAAATAATAATTAACCAAAACACTTACCAGGGCATAAAAACTTAAGAAAATAGAAAAATAAACCAAATAAGGAGCGGCCGCTAAATAATCAGCCCCATAAAGAACCTTAATCATAAACCGGGGAAAAAGAAAATAAAAACCGGTAATTCCTAAAGAGGCTAATAAAACCAAAATTAAGCTCAAATTTAATGTTTGCCGATAATCTTGCCCATTTTCATGCCGAGCCGAAATCAAAGGGAACATCACCATCACAATCGGGCTGGAAGCAAAAAAAACAATTTTCCCTAAAGTGGCCAAACTGGCATAATAACCGGCCATTTGCGCCGAAAGAAAGTGCCTGGCCAAAAGAAGATCGGTAGTGTAAAGAGAAGTAAAGGCGAGCGCGGATAGAAAAACCGGCCAGGCGTAAGTAAAAAGCTCTCTAGCCCCAACAATCTTTTTTGCCTCCTCCTGCTTGCCAACTAATAATCGATTAACATAAAATCGAAGCAAAAAAAGTCCAACTAAAGAACTAATCAAAAACGGCAAGGCCGCTCCCCAAATTCCTAAACCCGCCAAAACCAGTAAAACCGATAAGCCTAACTTTAAAGTAACCGAAACAATGCTGGAAACTGCCAGTAGATTAAACTTCAACAGCCCCTGTAAGGTTGCCCCACTGATTGTTGCGTATATCCCCACTAAACTACAAGCTCCCATTAGCCAAACCAAAAAAAGAGATTCCAGGTGAAGAAAAGAGGCGATCTTTGGGGAAACCAAAAGCAAAACTACCAGTCCCAGCCAAACAAAAACAGCTACCTTTTTATTTAACCAGGAATAAAAAGAAAGCACCGGGCCTAATTTTTTATTCGCTCCCAAGCCGGAGGTATATTTAACCACCGTCAGGCTAAGGGTGGCCGTGGGTACTCCAAGCAAATAGGCCAAAGAAATTAAAGAAGTTAAAACGCCATAGTTTGCTGGCCCCAGCATTCGGCCCATGAGTAAGTGATAAAGATAATTGCCAACATTACCCACCATAGCGCTAGCAAATAAAACTGCGCTTCCGGCAATCAGCTGATTTTTGATTAATCTCATTCTAGGCCACCCAGTAACCGCTAAAAAAGAGAGCGCTGCAAATAATTAGCAACACAAAACTAAAGACCCAATAGATTTTGGGCAGCCAAGGCTTCTTTTTAGCTAAATCTTTAAGCAGGTGATTTAAAACAATAAAGCAGGGAAAGCAGGTTAAAACAAAGCGGGGCAAAGACAGAAGGGTACCGGTTAAAGTAGGCAGAAAGTAGCTGGCGCTAGCAAAAACCAGCCAGGAAGTTCTGATTTTATACTCCTCTTTTTTATACCACCCCCAAAGCAAAAGGAACAAAAATAATAAAGCAACTGAAAATTCCAGCCAGACATTGAAATAAAGCCACTGGGCTGGGTTAACAGCAAGAATCATTTTCAAATAACGCCAAAAAACCTGATAGATTAAAATCAATTTATCCACCGATCTTTGAGCCCCAAAACCAGACTGAATCCTGACAAAATAAAAGGGGTCGCCCCTGGTTCTGCCTAAATAGTTCATGTAAACGACTAGCCCCCAGGAGGAAAGAGCAATGTAGAATAAATGACGAGCGTGAATTGTTCGAGACTTGAGCAAATAGAGAAAGTGATTTCTTTGGGGATGAGTAACTCTTTCTTTGAAAGCTAATAACCGTTCCTTCATTCCCCGCCGGCTCGACTGCTGATAGTATTCTGTCAATAAGGCGGGGAGTAAAAAAATACCCGCCAGGCAAGTATAAGAGGCCAAGCCGGCAATCAGGCCGGCCCAGCCAAATTTACCCCGGCGGGCAAAATAAAAAGAAGCAAGCGCTAAAAACAAAAAGAGCGACTCGGTATAAACACTGGTAAAGAAAAAGGCAGTGGGGAAAAAGAAAAGAAGCAGTAAACTTTGCTTAATTGCCTTTTTTTTATGTTTTTCCAACTCGAGCAACTTGCTAAAAGCCACCATTGATAAAAGTAAAAAAAAGTTGGAAACCAAAATTCCGGAAAGCAAATAATTGTTTACGATTTTGTTTGCCCCCGCAATTACTTTAGGATAAAAGGGGAAAAAAGCCTGCTGTAAGTAGCCATAACCGCCGCGGGCAATAGTCACATAATGGACTCCGTCAAAATTAGCTCGAGACCAGATTAAAGAAGATTCCTTGTCTTTAATAGGCAAGAATTCTCTACCCAAAAACCAGGCGAAAAGCAAAATAATCTGAAGAAGGAAAAAATATTTCAAAACTTGTTTCGCCATCAGGCTTAATTATGCCTTAAGCAACCTTTGCTTTCAAACTCAAAACCCGCTGGTAGGCAGAAAGGGTTTCTTTGGCAGTTTTCTCCCGGGAAAACTGCTTAGCTTGTTTTAAGCCTGCCTCTATTAAGCGGTTTCTTAATTTCCCATCTCTTATAACTTTTTTAATCGCCCCGGCCAGGCTATCAGGCGCAGGTTCAACCAAAATCCCCGCTTTGCCGACTATTTCCGGCAAAGAACCCCAGTTAGAAGAAACCACCGGACACCCACAAGCCATGGCCTCCAGAACCGGCAAACCAAATCCCTCCCCAAAAGAAGGCTGAACATAAACTTTGGCCAAATTATATAATCTCACTAAATCTTGATCTGAAACATATCCCAAAGCTAGAATATAGAATTTAGAATTTAGAATATAGGGAAATTTTTTTAATTGTTTTTGTAGCCAAACCAAATCCCGATTTTCAATATGAGTTTTATCATAATCCCGGGAAACAGCCTGCTTGCCTGCAATCACCAGGGGTGTTTCCGCCCGCCGGCAAGCTTTGACCAACCCGGGTAAATTTTTACTCCAATTAACATCGCCTACATAAAGAGCAAAAGTATCAGGAAGGTTGTACTTTCGCTCAAGCTCCAATTTCCAAGCTCCAATTTCCAGCTTCTTAAATTCTTCTCCCGCCGCTAAATAAATAACTTTAATTTTACTTTCCGGATAATTAGTAAATTTAATAATATCTTTTTTAGAAGCTTTAGAGTCGGTAATTATTGCTTTTGCTTTTAAAAGAGCTCTTTTTTGGATTTGCCAATTAAAACTTCCTTTTATTCCAGGCGGATAATGTTTTTTAAATCTAATCGGAATTAGGTCATGAACAGTTACTACCCAAGGTTTTTTAATCCCCCTGGGCAAGGTCTGAAAAAAAGGAGAAAAGTAGGGAATGTGAAGGAGGTCATACTCCTGTTTTTGAATTTCCTCCTTGCTCTTTAATTCTATAATCTCTAAATCTCTAAACTTCTTTAGCTCTTTTAGTAATCTTTTCGTATAAAATCCAACTCCCCTAACTTTATCATCCGTGTAAAGTGGAGAAACATCAATCCCCACTATTAGCTTTTTTTTCATCACACTCTATTGGTTATTATTTTAAAAAAGTAGCTCTCCTTAAAAAGAAAAAAATCCCAAAACTCTTTGGATTTTTTTTTGAAAATCTGTTGGGCTTTTTCAAAAGTGAATATCCGGGGAAACAGCAGGGCAATGCACATTAATTCAAACAAAACGAAAACCACCCTTTGAAAATAAGTCATGTTTTTACGAGAAACACCCCTTTTCCAGCGATCAATATCAGGCACATCCAGCATGTCCGCTTCAATTAATAACCTCCCAAGAGGCGAAAATGATTTTGGAGAAAAAGCGTATTTAAACACCCGGTCATGATCAGCGACTGCCCTTAAAAGTTTTTTTAAGGGCTTTTCGGACAGAGTGTTCCCTAATTCTTTTTCGGCAATCAAGCGACTTCCCCTGCCATCAATGTTGTTCAGGCGAAACCCATTCCCTGAAGCTTTGTAAACATCATGCCAGTAAGCGGCGGCGCTTACCAGCCCTGTACTTATTTTCTCTATCTTTTCACTCTTGAAAATTTCCAGCGCCGTTTGCTCCACATTTTCGGCGTGCTTTAAATCGTGCAAAGAATCATTAGACTTTTTCATCAATCCCCTGCCCTTGACAATAGCCACCTCCAGACTACTTTTTACCATTTTGGTGATAAAACTCTCGGAATTTAATATAAGCCGTAAGATGGTGAAGCCCGGAATAAGCGGAAAATATAAGGCCGGGAAAGCCGTCAAGAAATCCTTTATGTCTTAAAAAAAGCAACCAAAAAGTCTTTTCGGCCCGGAAATAGGCTTTTAAAAACGAAATTAGCCCCGGCTTTTCACCCCGATCCAACATCTCCTGGACCGACAGAGAAGTGTATCTGTTAGATTTTCGCAAATATTCAGAAAAACTGGGATAAGGATAGTGGAACAAATGCCCTTTTAACCAACCCACTTTCCCTTTAACCTCCATCTGCTCGTGAACCGACCTGCAGGGCAAAAGGGCCTTACCTTTTTTAAAAAAACGAATCACCGGATCCGGATATTGGCCGGTTTTCTTTAGGGCCTTGCCTAAAAAAAAGTTTTTGCGCTTAATCCAAAAAGCGCTAAATTCACTCCCATTTTTAATAATTTCTAAAATCTCTTTTTTAAGCTCCTCGTCCACTACCTCATCCGCATCCAACTGCAAAATCCACTCGCCCAAGCAGTGATCAATCGCTTTTTGTTTATTAAGATGAAAAATCGGCTTATTAGTAGTCTTAAAAACCCGAGCCCCATATTTTTTCGCAATTTCCCGGGTTTGGTCAGTGGAAGAACCATCTACCAGCACAACCTCCTCCACCCAGCCCTTAACCGAGTCCAAACAGTTTCTTAAATTATCTTCTTCGTTGAAAGTCGCCAAAGCCACAGAGAGCTTTATTTTATTCATTTTGTAATTCTACCACCTGGACAAAATTTATTTTTCACTTTTTGCCATTTTTGCCCACTCCAAATTATTGCATTAATCAAATAGTGTTTAAACAAGCCATGATAAATCTTACTGCTTTCTACTAGCCACTGATTAGGCTTACTCTTTATTTTCTTACTACTAGCCCCGTGTAAATGAATAATGCTTACTTCGGGTAAATAATAAAGTTTTAATCCCTCCTTTTTCATTCGCAAACAATAGTCAAAATCCTCAAAATACATAAAATATCGCTCATCCAGTAGCCCAATTTTCTTAATTGTTTTTTGGGGCAACAACAAGGTTGCCCCAACTGCCGCATCAACTACTGTTGGCTTACTAGTATTTGGAAAATATTTAGAAAATGACCCTTTATTGCCAAGCCAGAACTCCTTAATCGCCCCCCTTAACGAGGGAAAGCGAAAACAGGAGGCTTGAATACTGCCATCGGTATTCAATAGTCTTGGGGCCGCCCCCCCCGCTCTTTTTTCTTTTTCAGCAAAATTAACTAATTCTAATAAGGCTCTCCTTTTAACAATAGTATCGCTATTTAAAAGAAGGATGTATTTCCCCCTGGCAATTTTTATTCCTTGATTGCTAGCTTTAGCAAAACCTAAGTTT
Organism: Candidatus Shapirobacteria bacterium; assembly: GCA_016783425.1. Classification (GTDB taxonomy): domain Bacteria; phylum Patescibacteriota; class Microgenomatia; order UBA12405; family BS750m-G30; genus BS750m-G30. The sequence goes on along the minus strand of JADHWP010000008.1, from coordinate 12,605 downwards.
TTATTATTAGCAATTAATTTAACCATTGGCCATTGATCATTGATCATTTTTTTACTGCCATCTGTGGAATTATTATCGACTACAATTACTTCCAAATTTAACATTTGGCATTTTTCATTTTTCATTTTAAGCTTTAAGCTTTTAGCTTTTAGCTTTAAGCTTTTAAGGCACTGCTTTAAAAGCTTTTGGGTATTGTAGCTAACAACAATGATCGAAAGATCAATTTTCATCATTTTTTAAACAATCTAATTACTTCTTTGGCGGTAAGTTTGGTGTTTTTGTCCTTAGGTTTTCCGAAAAGGCGGTACTGCTTTCGGGCCGCCCCAATAACCTTAAGATAGTTGGGGCCCAACCCAGCCCTTAGAGCCATTCCAAATAGATTAGTAAACTGCATCCAAAAATTATCAATATTCTTCCAAATAAAAAGAAGTTGGTTGCGCTCTCTTATTAGATCAACATAAGAGCGGCTTACTTTAGAAGTGCTTGCTTCATGCTTGTGCAAAACCTTGGCTTTTGGCTCCCAAATAATTTTCCAGCCTTTTTTCCAGGCCCGGAAACCCAAATCAAAGTCTTCCCAATAATATGGGCTATAAAGAGAATCAAAGCCCCCCAGCTCCCGCCACATTTTCTTTCGAAACACCCCTGTCCCTCCCGAAGCCCAGGCACAAACATGGGAGCCTCTACTTTTCCCGCCATCGCCAATGTGAATAAACCCCCCTCTCCACCAGATTTTCGCCCAACCATAATCTTGTTCAGCTAAAGAAACCGCAAATACTTTTTCATCTTCAAAATGCTTTAGGGCGGGAGTTAAAAAGTCTTTTTGGGGAATTACATCAGTGTTTAGAAGAACTATCAGCTCCCCTCCCGCTTCCCTTACTCCCCGATTAGCAGTATAAACAAAACCCTTGTTTTTTTTATTAAAAATAACTTTGAAGTTAGATGTTTGATGTTTGTTGTTTGATGCTTGATGTTTGATGTTTGATGTTTGAAATTTGGAGCTTGCTTGTATCTTGGAATTTGTAATTTGTAATTTCTGAAGATATTCAGTACTTCCGTCAGTAGAGCCATCATCAATAATAATTACTTCACAGCCCTTGGGCAAAGCTTTAAAAACTTGGGGTAAATTCTTCTCTAGTAATTTCTTTCCGTTCCAAACGGGAATTACAATGGATATCTTTGGTTTTAATTTAATCATCTTGCTTGGGCATTGATTGATTTTATAATCTACAGGAATAAAAAACAAATCATTTATAGCTCAAAAACATAAAATGCTAACTGATTATTAATAGTAATCTCGCCTTTGCCAAAATCCGCTGGGTCAAAAGAATCTAAATCTTGAGGTAATAATGTTTTTTCGGACGCATCAACAATGTAAACACCCTGCTTGTTTGCTTTAAGATAATCAATAATTTTCTCAATATCTAAAAAGTAGATGTTTTCTATCCTTGATAGCCGATTTTTGTGCCAAAACTTGGGTTCGGCAACATCATAATCCAAATCCCCAATTAAGCGCGGATTATAAAAAAGGTCAAAAATATACGGATGAAGTTTTTTGGTTGACAAATAGATCGGAATTTGCTCTTCAAGCTTACCCAGCTGCCCAAATAATTCTTCATACCCTGTCTGCCAATTCTCAAAAGAACGCCCCGAATAGCTGGTGAAATAATCTTTGTAAAAAAAGCAATATTGCCCGGCAAAAATAATTAAAATTAAATAAACTATCAGCCGCCCTACTGTTGATTTTAATTTCCTCTGCTTTGTTAGCAAATAATCAAGCCCCAGACAGGCTAAGCTTAAAAAACAAGGCAGTAAGGCAATTGCCCGTAAAGAATGGGGTGACTCTTTGGTAATTGCCGCCGGAAGAGGAGCCAGTAAAAGTAGGCCCAAAATCGCTAGTTCACTTTTCGCCTGAAACTTATTTTGCTTAATATTTTTTATCAGCAAAAACAACCCCAATAAACCAAGGCCAAAAACCAAGAAGGAAATTTGCCCGGCAGCTTGAGAAAAGTGACGCTGATTAAGATCTCCGTTAAGCAGTAGAAAATCAACTCCAAAATGAGACAGGTAGTTTTGCAAAAAAAGCCGCAGCCTATTGCCTTCGGGGGCAACCTGCTGAAAACGAGACAAGGCCGCCTTATTTAAAACTACAAACCTAGCCAGGGGCAAACTGCCCCCAGCTAGCAATAAAATGGCCTGGTAAATTTTACTCTTTTTTAAATCTTTGCGATAAAGAAAAAGTAACCAAACAACAAACAGGGGAGTAATTATTCGAAAAGCATTATAGGTATATAAGGTAATTATGAATAAAAACATTGAGAAATAAACTTTTTGGTAAAGAAATAAGCACCAGCCAGCTAAAAACAAGAATAAGCCCAAATTTACTTCAAAAGCCGCTCGGGATAGAAAAAAGCTCCAAAAAGAAAATAAAAACAACAAGCTGGACAGAAAAGCGGCCTTTGCCCCTTTTAGCTTTTTCCAGATAAGACCGAAAATAATTGCTCCTCCAATCCCGGCTAAAATAGAGGGCAAACGAACCGCCAAGGGGTTAAGACCAAGACCATAAATAAAAGGAAGGTCAAAATAAATATAAGCGGGCAGTTTCCATTCTCCAAAGGCCCGGAAATGAAGGGGTAGAAATTCACCCCACTCATCCCGGGCAGATTCTAACACTGACCAGGCATTGTAGCCAATGGAAGCCTCATCCCAGCTTATCCCCGAGGGAATTTTACCAAGAGCAAAAAGCCTCAACCCAACTCCCAGCAAAAATAAACAGATAAAACTAAAACTCGCTAATTTGAAATGCTTCTTGGCCATTTAAGAAATCAACCTTTTTTAACACTATGTCTTCATTGTTAAAATCATCTGGCTTGCCCACTATTAAGGTTTTGCCCTGATCAGTAAATTTATTCTTAAAGTCGCCGACTCGACTGCCAGCATCTCCCAGATCAGGAAACAGGTATTTATCGAACTGATTTACCCAAACCCAATCATAAGATTGGTACCTAATTAAATTATCAACTGCCTGGTATTTGGCCGGTGAATATCCCAGCCAAAATAAAGTAAAAATGTGCGGCTCTCCATAATGACGGGTAATAATGACCCGATCATAACCATTCTGATTTTCAGCTACATACTTCAAAACCTGTTTGTACCCATACTGCCAATCACGAGAATAATTAATTGGGTATTTCTGATAATAAAGATTCAAATAGCAAATAAACTGAAAGGCAAAAGCGATAACAGAGAAACTAATTAAAGAAAGAAATATCTTCCTCTTTTTTTTGACAACGGTTAAAAAACTAATGAACCCGGAAGCGGCAAGTAATTGATAGGAGGGCAAAACCACCAAATTTCTTAGCGCATGAGGAATTGAGTCAAAAGTCATTGACACCGGCACTGCCGCTAAAACAATCCAAAGCCCAAACAAGCGCCTAATTTCTTCTTTTTGTTTTTTAAACAAAAACCAAATTCCTAAAAGCAAAAAGGGCAATTCGATTAAATATAGTTCCCCTATTCCCTGAACATGGTGCTGATGATGACCTACTCCCTTGAAAAATAAAAAAGAAGGAGAAAAATGAGCGAAAAAATTACCACCAAAAATAACCATAAAATGAGTAATTTTGTTATGAACCAAACGAGGCAAAGGAGAAGGAAGATCTAAGTTTCCTCTTGCTTCATTAATTCTTAAAACAAAACCCGGATCACTGATGAAACTGACTAACTGATAGCGAGACTGGGCTTCAGAAGCAAAAATACTCGGAAGTAAGCAAAGAATAAAAAGAGCAAAAATCACTCCCGCCAACAGGATGATTTTCTTTCTTTTAGAAGACAATAGCCGGCGACGAAAAATAAAAACCAGCCCTGCTAAAAACAAAGGAGTAAAAACCCTTTCCGCGTTATAAGTGTAAATGGATAATCCCCCCAAAATCGCTGATAGAAAAAACCAACTCTCTTTTTTAAGGCCTTTAAGAAAAAAGAGTAAACAACCCACCATTAAGCCCATGGCGGAAGCGGACTCAAAAGAAGCTCTGGTTAGTTGAATATGCCAGGGAGAAACAGCTAGCAAAAAGGCCGACAGCAGGGCAGTTTTTTTGTCTTTAAATATTTCTAGCGCCAAAAAATAAGTTAAGAAGATAGTCAAAGTCCCAAAAATAACGGGAGTAATTCTTATGCCAATTTCATTTAAGCCCAATAGCCATATTCCCGGAATAGAAGCGTAGATCTGGACCGGAAGCTTATATTCTCCAAAAGCGCGAAAATGAAGCGGCAAAAACTTTCCCCACTCGTCTCGCCCGGTTTTTAAAATCGAATAGGCATTATAGCCAATGGAAACCTCATCCCAATTTAAAGCCGGAGGAATTTCCCAAGCCCGCCAAAAACGGAGAACAAAAGCTAAAACTAGAATCAACAGCAATAGTTTATTTTCCAAAATCTTCTTTTTTATCTTAATTTTCTGCCCCCCTTAAAAGATAAATTAAGGGAATATCGGTAAATGGTCTTTTAACCACTTTTAGAATCTCTATGCCTGCCGGAGGAGAATCTTCCCAATTCCAGTCGCCGGGAATTACGGCAGTATTTTGAAAAGCCAAATAAATCATTTTAGGAGACAAAAACTGACTTAGAGCAAGAGGATTTTGCGCCTCGCCAAAATAATATTTTCCTACTTTAAATCCGTCAAATCCCGGGAAAGCATCAACTTGCCAATCCTGCCCCTGGTAATTGATTTTAAGTAAGCTGGGATCTGTTTTTAGCCAATAAAGAGTTTGTAAAATTGGCGGGCCTTTGCTTGAGTCAATAAAGACCTGGTCATATCGAGAGTCGTTTTCTTTTAAATATAAAAAAGCTTCCCTATAACCATAATCAAAATATTCCCAAGACTCCCTGGGATAGTGGAAAAAATACTGGTTAGTATAAAAAACCCATTCCCCAATAAAAGCAATAGTCAGCAATACTATTAGCCCTTTAAAGATTAACCTGTTTTTAAAGCCCAAAATATACTTTGCTCCTAAAGAAGCAAAGTATAGCAAGGGTGGCAGCATTAAAAATAATCTGGTAGCGTGGTTTCCCCCGTCAATAGTTAAGGCCGAGGCAATGGGAGCGGTTAGCAGCCAGGCAAAAAATAAGAGATTGGCTCGCTTTAGCTTAGTTTTTTCCTCAATACAAGCCGCATAAAATCCAAGCAGTAATAAAGGAGCTAAGGTAAAAGGCAGCATCCCAAAATCATTAACAGAATGTCTGGGATTAGGATCTCCTTTAATAAACAAAAATTCCGGAGAAAAGGCTTGTAGATAATATGTAAAAAACTTTTTCCCTAAATAAACTCCCTTGTTATGAAAAACCCTTCCCTTTCCACCACTTTGAACTCGCTTTTGATGAAGCTCGTCAATCATTCTTGCATCATTAGTAATGCTAATCTGAGAAAATCGACCTAATGCTCTTTGATTAACTAAATTTATTAATAAAGGAACAGAGATAATAAGAAAAGCTATTCCCCCCACAAATAAGTTTTTTTTATCTAATTTCCTAATTTTCCTTCTAAAAATCCAGGCAAAAAAAGGTAAGAAAAATAAAGTAAAAACCAGGGAAGTGCTATAAGTGTAAAAAGCCAGGGGCCAAATTAAAAAACTAAGAATTAAAAAAGCTTTGTTTTTCAACCCCTTAATAAAACAAATCATTGACGATAAAATAATCACCAGCAAAACCGTTACATCAAAACCAGAGCGGGAGTAGTGCAAATGCCAAGGCGCAAAACTCATTAAAAATGCTCCTGCCCCGGCAACTACCTTATCAGCCGTTATTTGCTTTAGGAAATACCAAAATAAAACAATGCTTAAACAGCCAAATAAAGCAGGCGCCAACCTAACTACCCAAGCATTAAGACCGAATAAGGCCACAAGAGGAGTAGTTAAATAAACTAAGATTGGCATTCGGTATTCAGCAAAGGAGCGGAAAAAGATTGGCCATTTATTTCCAAAATAATCTCCCCCTGTTTTAACAACTGAATAAGCCTGGTAGCCAATGTCCAGCTCGTCACCAAATAGCTCAATAGGAACTTGCCCTAATTTATAAAAACGAAAAACTGCTGCCAGGACAATTAAAACAATAAATTTTTTCTTAATTCTCCCCTCCTTCTTTAATTACCTGATAAATTTTTGCATCATTATTTTCAAAAACTAATTTTAAACCATTAGTCTCTTCATTAATTGGCTCTATTATTTCATCTTTATGTAAATAAATATAATCTATTTTGCGCTGATCTAAAAAACGACGATTAAAATCATAGTCTTTTTGAGTAAAAAAGTCTCTGGCCGCCTCCAAATCCTCGTGATAATCATAGCCAGTAATCTCCAGCTGTTCCTCGCCCGTTAAAAAAGCGTAGCGATTGGAAAAAACAAACACATAAGAAGTGCTATACCAGGAATAGATGGGCAAAGGCAGGCTTGAATATTGAAAGTGAGCATTTCCCGAAAAAGGTTTAGTTAATAATAAAGCGTCTTGGGGAGTATTATTCTTTACCCAATCAAACGCTTCCACTTCCGCCCAACTAACCCTTGCCAGGGGTTTCCGGTCAGGACCATAAAACTCAAACAGGTTTCCGATTGCCGTCGGCACGGCCAAAAGAACAACTGCTAGTCCCAGTAAAATTTTGGCTCTGTTCCGCTTTAATCGCCCCAATAAATAAACCACCCCGGCAGCGGCATAAAAACCGAAAATATGAAAATAAATTTGCATAAACTGAATCAGGTTATAGGTAATCCCCTTTTGCACAAAAAGTAAAATTACTCCTAAAGAAGCAGCCATTCCTACTCCTAAAAAAACATCAACAGCATTTATTTTCTTTTTAAAGCTTCGCCAGCAGCCAACTAGCCCAATCAGTCTTGCCCCCGAATTACCAACTATAAAAATTGAAATTGCGGTTAGCTCCAGTTGAATAATGCGCAGCCAACATTTCCAATTTCCTATCGACAAATAATGCTGCTTTTTTAAGATCCACTCGACATTGTCCAGCTTAGCCACCATCATGGTTCGGGGAAACCAAAGAGGCTCAAAAATTAAAAACGACTCTGCGGATGGACTAATCACTTTTAACAGAGAAAAGTTGGTAATTGCTAAAATAACTCCCAGCCTAAAAAGAGAAAAGCGCTTCTCTTTAATGATTAACCAGGTCCCTGCCCCGATTAAGCCGGCCACTAAAACTGCCCCCGAAGAAACCTTAAAAGTCATTAAACCAGCCCCAAGCAAAAAGATTAAGTTTCGCCAATTGTTTTTTCTATCTTTTTGCCATAAAAGAAGAAGAAAGAAAATCATCGTTAAAACAATAATTGCCAAGGCGTGAGGAGGGTTGCCCAGGATAGTATTATTTTGGGAAGCCCAAAAAACAGTTTCTCCGCCCAAGGGAAATCTTCCTTTAAGAATTAAATAAATATAGCCAAAACTACCGCAAAAATAAGCAAAAAATACGCCCCAATAAGCAGTCAGTAAATCCCACTTTCTCCTGGCAAAAACAAAAGAATTCAGGCCAATTAAGAAAGAAAATAAAACCGGATAATAGCGAAAATAAAGATCAAGGGGATTGAAAAAAGAAAACAAGCGATAAAACTCCCCCATTAGAATATCGCTGGCATAGTGGTAATTTTGCATGCCATGGCCCGGATAAAGAGGATTACCAGGAGGAAAATTTCTTTTTATTTCCTCCATTAAAGAAACATGCCACAGCCCATCATGTCCCTGGGAGCTCCAAAAATGAATTCCCTCCTTATACCAAAATCCACTGGGAAAATTAATAAATCCCTGGATCAAAATTCCTAAAAATAGCAACACCAGTAGTATTTTATTAGTAAAAACAGCCCGGAGTGGCTTAAAAAGCCGACCCCTATACCGCCTTAGAGCAAAAACCAAAATAACTAATAAAATAATTAAAGAGAGAAATCGGAGATTTAGCAATCCTAAGAATATCGCTGATAAAACAAATAAGATGACTCCTGTGGTCATCGAAAGGGCAACAATTTCTAAATCATCAAGGTCTTTATCTTTGTTCCCAATTAAAACTCGTCCGGGAACATAAAAAACCAATAAAGCCAAGGGGATAAAAACAAAGAGTCTTAAAAATGTCACCAGTAACAATCCTATGCCACTATTCATCTTTAAACGAAAAAATCACTAAAAACAAACTTGAGGCAGCAAAAATACTTCTCAAGATACTCTTGACCATAAAAGCATCAAAAGCAAGCGGCATTACCCCTACCAGCCCCTTAGCCTGAAGCAAATTTTTACTTAAAGGAGCAAAAAGACCAATCGACAAGCTTGGTTCAAACAAAAGAGTAATTCCCAGCCAAGAAAAAAGCATCATTATAGCCATTGGCCAAGTTTGCATCTTACTTTCAACAAGATTAATAATTAAAAATGGAGTTACCCATAAAAACCACTGCGGATGAAAATGAGTAACCGAGAAAAAAGCGAGCAAAATAAAAAGATAATAATTACTTAAGTGGATAATATTTTTATCGTAAAAAGCATAATAACAGATCAGGCAAAATAAAAAAATGAAAATATAAATCCCCTCGGCGCCAGAAACCGGGAGTTGGGCAAAAAACATCTTTTGCGATTGATTGGAAAATAAAACATTCTCCCGAAAAGCCGAGGAAGTTGAAAAAGGCAAAATTGTCAAAAGATAGACCCCAATACCTATAACAATTGCTTTCAAACGATTAAAAACGGTCTTAAAAGAAAGAAAAGCTAGAGGTAAAAGAAAAAACAAAGGAAACATCTTTAAACCCGCCCCTAAGCCCAATAACACTACTCCTAAAATACCCAATCCAGCCAGATGAGCCCAAAGCGAAAAAATAACAAAGAATAAAGGGATAATCTCAAACTGGGCCACCATATAAGAAGCGTAAATCGCCACAGGGTTAAACCACCAAAGCAAGGACACCCAAAAACGCTTTTTTTCATCACTAAACATCTTCCTTAAAAAGAACAAAACTAAAAGATCAAAAATAAGATACGGAAGTTTTAAAGCTAACAAGCTTAGATTAAAACCAAGACCAGCAAAAGCAACCGGTCCGCTAAGTAACTTTATAAAAACTTCCTTGCCAACAAATGGGGAAAACAAAAATCCTAAACCGCCTAATAAAAAATAGGCTAGTGGCGGATAGGTAAAAAAACGACGACCATAAGACTGAACAACAAGATTATTATCAGGAGCATTTTGCAAGTAATCATAAATATTGAGAACTTTTTCTCGATACAGTAAAGAGCTTGACGAAATAATTGAGGCTAAATCCGGATGCAAAGTCGAGGCAGCTAAAAGTAACCTTAATAATATTCCTAAAACTACCAGTAATAAAAAACCCTTTTTGCTCATTTACTCCCTAATGCTCCCACAAATCGACGGCAAAATTTTTCTTTAGAAAATTCTTGGGCGCGCAAAATAGCCGCTTTTTGATATTGAACATAAAGAGAGTTGCCTTTAATTAACTGCTCAGTTTTCTTTACCAATTCTTTAACTCCTTCCCACCTCTCCCCTTCTCCGCGTCGCACAATCTCTTTCAGCCCTCCTTTATTTATTACCAAAGGCACACAGCCAGCCGCCATTGCCTCTACCGTCGTCATTCCGAAATGTTCTACCCGCCAAGGCTCTTTTTCCTCATCTACTCCAAAGCCAGCCGCATGCCAAAAAAAAGAACCTTGAGCATATTGCTTTTTTAGTTCGGAAAAAGAAGCATTAACTAAAAACTTGACAAGATAATCTCTTGCTTGGCTTTTTAGGTCAGCTAGATATTTATTCTTCTTGGGATCCCCTAAAGAACCCCCTATTAAAACTAATCGCCAATCTTTCAACCCCCCATCGACCATCTTTTTAAACGCCCTAATAAGAACATCCTGTTTTTTAGCTTGCATTGTTTCTTCAAATCGTCCCACGGCTAAAATTATTTTCTCTTTTTTGCCCGGTTTAAATTTCGTTACATCAATTGGCGGATAAAGAACTTTTGATTTTGTTCCATATTCTTGATCAATAAACTTTTTAGTAAATTCAGAATTGCAAACAACATGATCAACTAATTTTAACTTTACCTTATCAAGCAATTTATTAGTAGAAGTGTTTTTAAAGGGTACCTGAAAGTGAACAATATTATTATTCGAAAGCAAAAAGGGCAAACTCCCATCAGAAAGCCAAAAAATTAAATCATAGCTTCGGGTTAGCTTTAATCTTTTAAAAAGAGGCCTAAGATCGGAGCTAATAACCCGAAGTCCTTTAAGACTCAATCCAAAACGCTGCTTAGCTTTAGATAAAACATCTTTTCCTCTCCACCAGAAATCAACCTTCCAGCCTTTTTTAAGCAAACACTCCCCCACGGTCAAACAATACCTCTCTCCTCCTCCTAAAGTATCAAGATACGGATCATAAATTAAAGCTTTTTTTGTTGTTTTTCCCATAAACGCGCATAAATAATAAAAGTATTAAAAGTTTCAAAAATAGAATTTATCCAGCCAACAGCTCCGTCTTTCCAGGCTCCTTGTTTAATCACTCGCTCCCAAAACTTAGTAAACATCATTCTAAATATTCGCCAGGCAACTACCGGCGGATGTTTAGCTTTAAATAATAAATCCGCCTCGACATTAGTCCATTTAATTGTTTTTTCCACCATTGAAGTTAAGTCCCGATGAGTAAGATGAGTAATCGGATTTTTTAAATACCCCAACTTGCCTTTATAAACCGGCCTTTCGTGCAACTCCCCTGTCCATTTTATTAAACTTGACTTTAAAAAAAACCGCTCCACATAGTCAGGCCAGGAACCTCCGTGTTTTACTCTTTTTCCTAAATAGTAATTAGCCCGAGGTACGGCATAGACGGTAGGTTCCAGCCTTTTTTTATTTTTAATTATTTTTTTAATTTCTTTTGCTAATTTAGGAGTAAACCGCTCATCCGCATCCAAATAAAAAAGCCAATTGTTCTTAACCTCTTTAATTGTGTTGGTCCGCCACTGGCCATATCCAACTCCCTTTTGCTCAACAATCCGGCAACCCATTTTTCTAGAAATCAATTCAGTTTTATCAGTAGTTTTGGGGCTAAGATAGACAATTACTTCATCAGCAAATTTAGCTGATTTAATCGCTTCACCAATCATCTTTTCCTCATTTTTGGCGATAATAACAACGCCTAGTCTCATTTCCAACTGCCTCCTCTAAACCTTTGTAAATAATAATCTCTCACTCCCCGTTTTTGCCATTTTCTCCCCCCAAGCAGTAAGCGCCCGCTTTCTCTAATTAAAGCAAACTTTGCCCTCAAGGGAGCAAAACGCAAACCAAAAAGAAGGCGGTTGCGAATAATAAAATAATCTTGAAGCGAACTGCCCACCCGGGAAGAACCCGCGTTTAAGTGCCAAATTCTGGCTTGAGGGACATAATATACTTTCCAACCAGCCCTTTTGGCTTTTTGAGAAAAGTCGTCATCTTCATAATACATAAAATACTTTTCCTCTAAAAAATTTACCCGCTTCCATACTTCAGCCCTAGCTAAAAAACAACAGCCGCTGGCAAAATCCACCTCTACTGGTTGATCATACTGCCCCTGGTCAATCTCATCCACCCCCCGATTAGCCCCAATTACATTGTCCCAATCAATTACTCCTCCCATTGACCAAATTACCTTGCCCTGGTCACTTTTTTTATATCTTTTAGAGTGATACTCATAGCCCGGAGCAAAATATATCTTCGGAGTTACCACTCCCACTTTCTCATTATTTTCTAAAAAGTCAACCAGGGGTTCCCAAAAACAGTCTTTAATTATGGTATCGCTATTAAGAAGCATTATATAATCATACCCTTGAGCAAGGGCATAGCGAACTCCAATATTATTTCCTTCACAAAAACCCAGGTTGCGGTCATTGAGAATGACTTTGAAGGATGCTTGATGTTTGATGTTTGATGTTTGTTTTAGCCATTCCGCCGAACCATCCGTTGAACCGTTGTCTACAACAATAATAGAGACACTCCCGGAATGTGAGACCAGCCTTCCCACTCCCGAGGAGTCAGGGCCCACCTCGGGAGTAATGTTTACGCTTCTAAACACCGACTTCAAACAATTTTTAAGAAGCTTCTTGGTGTTAAAAGACAAAACAACAATGGCTAGTTTCTTTTTTTTAAAACTCATTAGAAGAATTTCAGCACCCCACTTTTGACTTTAAAGGCCGCTTCTAGAACTTTACGCTTAACTCCCTTTGATTTTTCCAGCCACCACTGAGAATGCCAATAATCGACTTCCTTTACTGCCTGGCTAAAAATCTCTTTTAGCTTTTTATTTTCAATAGTTTTTTCCTCATATTTCGCCCTTTCCCAGACCTTGAGATAAATTAAGGCTTCAGAATAAGCTTGTAAAACCGCCAAGGCTAAACCGTGCATTCCGTCTTTATAGCCACCCCCAACAAAAAAGCGGCTTAAAAACTCTCCTACCGGCTTTAAAACTAAGTCCGCTGCCGCCAAGTTGTAATTTTTTTCTTTAATTAAATAGTCAGCCTGCACTTTAGCATAACGTTGCGCTCTGCTTAAATACTGATCTAAAGAATCATAGTTATAGTGAGTAATCGCAAACTTTTCTACATCAG
>JADHWP010000007.1 GCA_016783425.1 Candidatus Shapirobacteria bacterium | reverse complement strand
TGAGCTGAACACTTACCGAGCCGCTGCGATTACGGTTTTTCCTGACAAACATACCCAAATTCTATCAATGCAGCACCCAAAATGACATCCCCGCAAGGCTGGGCATTGCTGATTTTTAGGGGCTTGCGCAAGACAGGAAAGATTCCCCCACAAAAACATCAAAAGGAATAGCTCCGTTATGCTCTTTGATAAATTGCCTAAGCAGATCTTTCTTACTACCCTGTTCGGAAACCGGAGAACTTTCCTCACCTACTTCTTCCACACTCCAATTTTACCACAAAACGCGCAGGGGATAATTTACCTAACTTAACAAGCCTAAGGGGCTTGTTTTGAAAGCTCCAAATTTCAAATAACAAGTGCTCCAAATAATAACCAATTTCACAAGTTCCAAATAATGAAATTTTAAAGTTTGAATATTGAGATTTGTTTGGAATACTTGGTGCTTGTTATTTGGAATTTCTTTTTAGCTTTGGTTATTAAGATTCTTCAAAAAAGTCTTGTTGTCCTTGGTTTTTTTCAACTCCTCCAAAAAAGCTTCGGTTCTTTCTTCTTTACCCAGCAGATCAATCATCCGGCGCATCCGCACCACGCCCGGATAAGTAGCTTTATCAAAAAGAAGCTCTTCTTTACGAGTCCCGGAACGCTGAATATCAATGGAAGGGTAAATCCGGCGCTCGGCCAACCGCCGGTCCAAATGCAACTCCATGTTGCCCGTTCCCTTAAACTCCTCGTAAACCAAATCATCCATCCGGGAACCCGTATCTACCAGAGAGGTGCCAATAATCGTTAATGATCCCCCGTTTTCAATATTGCGAGCGGCGCCAAAAAAGCGCTTGGCCGGATATAAAGCGGCCGGATCAAAACCGCCGGATAAGGTTCTTCCGGAAGTGGGAATCGCCAGATTGTAAGCCCGAGCCAGTCGGGTAATGGAGTCTAAAATCACAAAAACATCCCCGCCTATTTCTACTAATCTTTTGGCCCGCTCAATCGCCACTTCCGCCGCTTTGGTTTGGTACTCGGGCGGTTCGTCAAAATTGCTGGCAATCACCTCGCCCTTGACACTGCGCCTTATATCGGTTACTTCTTCCGGACGCTCTCCGATTAAAACGGCAATTAAATGGATTTTGGGATAATTTTTAGCCACCCCGGCGGCAATATCTTTAAGCAGCCAGGTTTTACCCGCTTTGGGCGGGGAAACAATCAAGCCTCTTTGCCCAAAACCAATAGGAGAAACTAAATCCAGCATTCGCAAAGAAGCCGGCTCCTTGCCGATTTCCAACTTAATTCGCGGCTCGGGAAAAATGGGGGTTAAATCATTAAACCAGGGCCGGGACTGGACCTTTTCAATCGCGATCCCGCAGACCTTTTCAATCTTCAAAATGCCGTAATAGCGCTCATTTTCTTTAGGCGCCCTAACCTGTCCGCCCACCATATCCCCCTCCCGCAAGCGAAATCTTCTTACCTGGGAAGCCGAAATATAAATATCTTTATCAGAGGGAATAAACTTGGGGCGCAAAAACCCATGCCCATCGGGAGTAGCGTCCAGTACTCCTTCGGTATATTCGGTGGGCAGGTGAGCATCGGGAATGAATCGATTGTTAACATAACCGCTTCCGGGAACAACCGGCTTTTTAACTAAATCATCAGCGGTCACAATTTCGTCCTTGGAAGCAAAAGTTTTTTTAATCACAGATTTCATAATTATTGATGCGGAAAGCGAGAGGTCAGTAAAAGAAACTAAAACCATTTAAACACGAATTATCATTCTTGTCAAGAAGAAGTTAGTCTAAAAACCTCTTAACCCCTAAAGCAAAAACTTCTAAATCAGCCAATTTTTCTTTTAAATCTGAATAGGCCAGCTGGTAATCAATATCAGCATATTTGTGGACAATCAGGTTGCGAAAACCAACTGCCTTGCCCAACCGAGTCGCTAATTTTTGCGGAATAATTTTTCCCTTTACTAGCAAAGAAAACAAGGAGCCTGCTGATTCAGCCTGGCCTAGTTTTTCACTGGCTACCAGGTGAGCCGCAATGTTAATACAGCTTTCAATCGCCTTTTGCATCCGACGATCCAAGAGGTCCTGAATATCTTCATCTCCCAAAACCATATCAAAAGTAAAATCCATATACCGAATTCGCCTCAAGGACTCTTCCAGGGATTCCAGGTGTTTGTAAACAATATTCTTAGCGACCATATTCCCCTTTTTCTAATCGTTTATTTAAATAATGGTGAAAGATATTACGCAGGTGCTGGGTGTTGTAATAAAATAAAGCCGCGCTTTTTTCAAACTCCACCCGTTCTTTCTCGTCTCGAGCATAAAGAAGTTGACCGCCCGCTACCTGAAACAGAAAAAGAGGACTATTGGTTTTTTTAGTTACCACTCTTAAATCTAAATTGGAATGTCTGACTGCTTTTTCAACCAATAAATAAACCTGGCCGTAATCAAACTTTTTAATTTCCTGCTCATCAACAATTAAGACCAAATCCAAATCGCTATCCTTTCGGCTTCTTTTTTCTTTTTGAGAGCCAATTAAGTAAGCCAGTTTTACTTGAGAGATACTTGATAATATCTCTCTTAATTTTTTTTGATTAATCTTATCCATCACTTATATTTATTTTACAGTAAAAAAAGTTTTCAAGCCTTTCCAAAAGCCACCCCTCTTAAAAAAACTTTGGCTAAATCCGTTTTCGGATATTTAGTTACCGCTCCCCAAAAGTCTTTCCCGTGCCCCGAGTAAAGCAAGTGAGCTAATTCGTGCAAAACAACATAGTCAATCACCCAGGAAGGAGCTCTTTTTAAGCGAGCAGAAATTTTAATACTTTTGGTCTTCTTGTTGCAAATCCCGAAAATTTTGGTTTGCCGACTCGACCAGGCAATCTCATATCCAGGCAATCTTTTTTTCAAATACTTACCCGAGAGCAATCTTGCTCGCTTTTGTAAAAAAGAATCGCTTCTTTTGCTTTCTTTTTTGGCAAACTTCTTGGCAAAAAGAGCGGCATAGTAATTAACTTTAAACAGGGGTAAAAACCGGGGCACCCGCAGTTCTAAAACCTCTCCGACCAATCTTGCGCTAATCGTTTTTTTTCGCTTTAAACTGCGAATAACTTTTATTTTCACGCCGTTATATAATGCCTTGTTCACCTTAGAGGTGATCGCCCATTGACACCTTGGGCGAGATTGTCTACTTGAGGCCTGGAGGGGAATCGCACCCCTGTACACGGTTTTGCAGACCGCTCCCTAGCTTCTCGGGCACCAGGCCAAAACACACTCCCCTTATTTTAACACATCATCGCTGGTACGCTTTCCCTAGGTGGAATACCAAAATGCTACTAATTAATACTCCTTAAATATTGGAGAAATAAACCGGGAGAAAGGATAATAATCCCAAAATCTTTTTTCACTTCTTCTTTTTTAAAATCTTTTTGATTGTAAGTGATTAAAAAACCCGCCTTTGCTTTTTTAGCCCCAGACACAATATGGGCATCATCAAGATCATTAACATAACTTTGATAATTCTTTTTTATTGCTCTTAGTGAGCTTTTCAACTCAATTAAAGTTAATCTTTTTTTTACTAAACTAGCGTGGTTTTTGTGATTAATTTTTAGGCGCTCAATTACCACTCGCTGCTCTTTTAAAGAAAAATTAGAAAGATAAAACTTGACCGATTGACTAATTTTAGTAAAAAGAAGTAAATGAGCCACTCCTTTTTGAGAAATTAAAGAAGAGATAACCACATCAGAATCAACGAAAACCCTTACGGCTGACATCTAAAGATCTTTTCTGGCTTTGGCAATTTCTTTTTGAATTGTTTTAATATTTTTCAAATCCTGATCTTGAGCTTGGTATAAATCATAATCCAAGCCAGTAAAAACAAAAGATAAAGAAGAAGGGGGTATCCGGTAAACCCGGCCAATTTTTTTAGCCACAATTTCCCCCCGGTTTATCAATTGATAAACCGTATTTTTACTTAATTGCAAAAAATCAGCCACTTGCTCTGGTGTATAGGTTCTAACAGTAATCACTTTATCTATTTTATACCAAACATAACTAAAATTGTCAAGACTCAACTAAACAGTGCTAAACAGTAAACAGCACCACACCGCTGAAAACCGCCAAAAAGATAAAACCCAGCCAGTAAAAGATTTGCCTGGTTATTTTCGGCCTTGCAAAGGCAGGTAGTTTTCTCTTATTAAGCCACCAAATCAAGGGAAAAGAAACACACATCGCCAAAGCGTTTAAAATTGCCCCCAGGGTGAGTAAAAACCGGGGCTCACTGACCCCCAAGAGCAAAACAATAATTCCCAAAATTATCTGGACCCACAAGCTTAAGTAAAAGTAAAGGGAAGCGTTAACTTTCTTCCCTTTTTGATATTTTAAAAGCAGAATGTTTTCGGAAATAATCCGGGAACTGGATTCCAGCACTCCCAGTTGAGTGGAATAGAGCATGCCCGCAGCCATTATTAAAAAGGCTACTTTTACTGCTCCTCCTAAGGCCATTCCCAGTACTTCACTTTCCTGAAAAATAAACCCAATTCCCTGCCTCTGGGCCTGGCCAAAAGTTAAAATATATGACAAAAGCGCCAGGGCAATAATCGTTAAAAAACCCAAAACCCAAAAAACTAAAAAATGCTCTTTATTAACCAGCCGCCACCACTCTCTAAATCTGTTTCTATTCTCTTCAGAATCGGCAAAAAGTTTTCCGGTCAGTTTGGCTTTTCTAGCTCCCTTTAAAAATAAAGAACTAATTTTACTCCCGTACTTGCCCATCCCTAAGCCTTTTTCCTTAATATAGTAAGATTGGGCTAAGTTTAAATTTCCCCCGGCGCCTGAATAAGCAATCGCCCCTAAAAACGAGGCCCAAATTAATCCCGGCGGGAAAAACCACCAACCCTCGCCTCCGCCTATCAATCCCCTGCCCAAGCTTACCCAGTCAGCGCCTTTGGTAAAAAGCAAAACCAAAAGCAAAATAAAAGGAAGTCCCAATAAGATTATTGTCTTTTGAAAAACCTCCATAGTCTTGTATAAGGTTTTTCCCAAAGTTAAAATTAAACCAGCTAAAAGCAAAAAGCTAATTGCTAAAAGCAAAACATTTTCTATTCCTAAAAGCTGACCCAAAACCTCCGCTACCCCTGAAGAAAAACCAGGCAGGGACCAGGGAATAAAAGTGGAAAAAATAAACCACCAGGGAAGGGCCTTGCTTACCTTCCAAAAACCGACAAAGACACTTTCTCCCCACGCCAGACTATAGCGCATGACTTCCGTGTTTAGTAAAAACTGAAAAGTTATTCCCAGCAAGGCGCCCCAGAGCAAACCCAGGCCGTACTGCGAAGCAAGATAAGGCCATAAAATTAATTCTCCACTGCCCAAAGCCAGCCCTAAAAGAATAAAAGAAGGGCCTAAAATCTTTTTTAAAGAAGGGACTGGAGGAAGATCATCAGTCTTGTTTTTCATTTAAACACTAGTTGGTTTTCCAATTAGATAGTAAAACATTCAGGCTAACCTCATCTTTTCCCGGCTGACCCCACCCGGAAAGTATTAAGGCCAAATCCAGTTCATCCACTAACCCCTCCGAATCGCAGTTTAAATTACCCTGGCCACTTCCCGAGCAGCTGGGTGTAGGAAAAAGAGCGTTAATTAAAATATAATCATCCTCCCGGGAAAAACTAACCGGTTGGTCGTTAACTAAAACTTGACTGATACCGGGAGCAAAAAAAAGGCCGCCTTTAAAATTAGCCCCGATTATCTTTATTTTTGTTCCGTCGTAAAAAATATTTACTTTTTCTTGATCATTAATTTTAATTAACTCTGCTCCCCCTCTTTTTAATAAAGAAACCTGATGAATAAAATACTGGCTCGGTTGAGAATTTACTAAATGAAAGTAAGCACTGTGTCCATCCGTAGCCCACTGGCCGTTACTGGATAATACACCTGGCCGCTTGTTAAAAAGATAATAATCCATTGCCTCCGGCCAAGTAATTTCGCCCACTATCAGCGGGCCAATCTCCTGGCTAACTCGGGGGGCCGGCTGAGAAGGCTTTTGCGGATAAAGAAGGGTGATAAAGTAAGGGTTGATCACTCCGGTTTTTTTGATTTCTATTACCTTGTGATCGCCCAAATAATCAACTACATTTTTAGAAAAATCTTCCGGGGAGAGAAAATAAATTCGCAAAGACTGAAGAGCGGTATTAATAGATAGAGGATCGGTAGTTTTTCCCTGGCCGGTAATATTGCTAAATCTGGTATGTAAAAGCCAGGAATAAGAGTGGGCGGCCTGGCCTTTTTGAATATCGTCAGTAATAATAAAATAGGGATGGGCCGGATTTTTAATAAACATAATTGACCGCTCGGCTTTTAAAATCGGATTAATTTGAGAAAGTAAAATTTGCTCAAATTCAGAAGTGGTTTGCCCATTTTTGTCTTTAGAAATATCAGCATAGGGATAACGAGCATCGCCCTTAGTAAAATCAAGGCTCTGGTCAGTAAAAAATTGATCAATAAAGCCTAGCTGGGAAGGATGGCGGCCAGAAAAAGCCATGCCTGTAATCCCGCTGCCCGCGTTAATTTGGGGCCAAGGGGGTAAATCAATCACCACTAAGTTATGTTCGTGATCCACTCCCCGATCTTCTTGATTATAATTATGAGGGGCAAGATCAACGACCAAGTCTTCACCATAGGCAGAAAGGGTAAAACTCAAAGGATCATAGTGCTGATGCCCCTGATAAGTGAAACGGTTAATAAAAGAAAGAACCAGATCACTCCCTAAAAAACCATTGCGCAAGACTACCAAGCCGGAATTCCGGCCGCTGGGCAAAAGAGTCAAGTGATCTTTAAAAAAGTAACTTTGAGCATAGCTTTTTTGCTCCGGTGATTTAGCCGCTAAAGACGGGGGATACCACAAAAGAATTGAGGGGTAGTAAAATTCCGCGTAAAAAGGCGATTTGTTCTGCCAGCCTTGAGGATGAGCTTGGTCCCAAAACCACTTGCCCACTGCGTCCTGATTCCGATTAATTAAATAAAGATACTCTCCCGGCAAAAGAGTTACCGGCCTGGCTGATTCGCCGGGATCAGCATAGCTTAAAAACTGGGTCGCTGAAGTACGGGAATACAAAAACCAATTAATTATTTTTTCCAGGCTCGTGCCGCTAATCAAATCTTCTCCTTTAATCCTTTGATAAGCAACGGCAAAGGTTAGGACTTTAGGTAAACCAAAAGCCTGGTAGTGAAAACCTTCCTGATAATTCCCGCCGGGACCGGACAGAGAAAAACCGTTGTTTTTTACCTGATTTTTGACTTTAATCAACCACAAGTTATCAATCGCCTCTTCATTTTCTAAAGCTAAAAGGGCTAAGCCTATTCCTCCATAAGTGGTTAAAGTGGAATTATTCCGAGCCTTGACTCCTTCCCCACTGGCTAAATATAGCCCCCCGGACCGAGTGGCAATTTTATTAACCCAGACTTGAAGTTCTTGTTTTAGCTGGTTTAAAAGGCCGGGGTTGCTAACCTTTAACTCTTGATAAAGCCAATCATAAGCCAAAGCGTAAGCTCGAACCCAGCCCCCGTAATCCCAGGCCGGATAAGTGGTCGTGACCGGATCCAGCTTTTTACTATCCAGTGCTTTGTCTAGCAAAAAAGCAGCTTGCTGAAAATAATATCTTTCCCCGGTTAACACAAATTTAAAAGACAGCCCCAAGAGCAGATCCGGCCAATCTGAACAGCTATCGGGTACATTGCTGGAATCAGCGCAATTTTTAACTTCCGTTAAGCGGGCAAAAGCGCTGGCATACGGTTCGTTGCCCAACCTACTTTTAATACTGTTAATTTCACCCGCCTCAAAAAGCAGATAAGGGTGCTCTTTAGCCCAACTTTTGGAAACGCCCCAAAAAAAGAAGCTACTCAAGAAAAAAAGAGTGGACAAGAAAAAAAAACGCTTCATTAGCTCATTCTATGTGATCGGGAATGGTAAAATCAACCAATGGAAAAAAAAGATCGCCTGCTAGCCTCAACTTTAAAAACCCTAGCTTATAGCCAAATTTTTTCTTTTCCTTTGACTAAAAAAGAACTTTACCAGCGGCTGATTACTCCTCCCCCAGCCTCTTTTTCTTGTTTTGAAAAAAAACTACGAATTTTTGTTAACCAAAAAAAAGTAACTGCCCTTCAGGGCTATTACTTTTTACCGGGAAACAAAAAAACAGCGGCCAAAAGAATTACTTTGACTAAAAACTGGAAAAGTAAATATCAGCTGGCTAAAAAAGCGGCTCACTTTTTAGCTCAAATCCCGGAGGTTTTTTTTGTAGGCTTAACCGGCACCTTGGCTTTGGGCATTGCCAAACCCCAGGATGATCTGGATTTAATGATTATCACCGCTCCTAATACTCTCTGGCTCACCCGCTTAAAAATCTATTTTCAACTTAAAACCAAGGGAAAAAAAGAAAACTTGAGGGCGAGAAAACCGAAAAGCAAAAAAACCAATAACCAGCTTTGTTTAAATCTTTTTTTAGACGCTAGTAATCTTGCTCTCGAACCAAAACAACAAAATCTTTTTACCGCTTATCAAATTGCTTTTCTAAAACCCCTAATTAACAAACATCAGGCTTACGAGCAGTTCTTAGCCGCCAACTCCTGGACAAAAAACTTCTTACCGAATGCTTTTTCTGCCCCCAACCTCGCAGGATGCCGTTCCGGCAACCTCCGAGGTTTTTTAGCGATGGCATCCTGCAAGGTTGAGGGTAAAAATATAACCAGCCTCCTCTGTTATTTCCTCCAACGATTTTACATGAGGGGCAAACCTAAAGCGAAAAAAATCACCCTTACCCAGGCCTTTTTCCACCCCCAAAACCAGTCAGCCAAAACCTTAAAGCGCTTTAAGGCCCTAACTCTTAAAAAGAGCTACCATTTTTTGCCAAGGAAGCACGGTGGCTAAACGGCGTTTTTGAAGAGCTTTCCCTCCGTAAACAACAAAGGAAAATTGAGGAGTGATAAAGCCCAGTTTTTGCCAATAAGCAAGATTGGCAAAATATTGTTTGGTGACTGTTTGCCCGGATTTAATTTCAACCGCTCGGAATTTTTGCCCGGATTGCCAAAGATAGTCAATTTCATAAGCTTGTTTATCTTGCAAAAAGTAATGGCGAGGAGTTACGCCCTGATTGTAAAAATGTTTTTGAATTTCGGAAATAATTAAAGTTTCAAATAAAGAACCTTTTAGAGGATGGGTTGTTAATTGCTCTTTAGAAGTTATTCCCAGCAAAGAGCAAACAAGGCCTGTGTCATAAAAATATAATTTTGGCGATTTAATTAATCTTTTGTTTAAGTTTCCGTGATAAGGCTGAAGAAGAAAAATTACAAAACTAGCTTCCAGAACTGACAACCAGGAGCGGATAGTATTGTGTTTAACGCCAATATCAATCGCCAAAGAAGAAAGATTAAGCAGTTGGCCGGTTCGGCCGGCGCAAAGCTTTAAAAATTTTTGAAAAAGATGGAGATTGACTATTTGCTTAATTTGACGCACATCTCTTTCTAAAAAGGTTTGAATATAGCTAGGGTACCAGTCACCAGGTTTAATTTTTTTATCCCACAAGCGGGGATAAAAACCCTTGAAGATGGTTTTTTCCAAATTTCCTGACAAAAGTTGCGATTGTTTTAACTCTGACATGCTAAGAGGGAAAAGATTGACAATGCCCGCTCGCCCGGCTAAAGATTGAGAAACTTTTTCCAGAAGTAAAAAATTTTGCGAACCGGAAAGGATAAACTGTCCGGGTTTATTAATCTTGTCAGAAATGGTTTGGAGATAAGAAAAAAGATCAGGCGCATTTTGAACCTCATCAAAAATAACCGGCGGCTTGTAACTATCTAAAAATCCCCGGGGGTCATCTTTAGCAAAAAGCCGCATATCAGGATCTTCCAAAGAAACATAAGTGAAGCTGGGAAAAAGATGTTTAAGAAGAGTTGTTTTGCCTGATTGACGGGGGCCAGTGACCACAATAATTGGAAGCTTTTTAGCTAAGTTGGTAATTTTTTTACCCAGAGTTCGTTTGATCATAATTTGATTATACATCTTTTGGACAAATTGTCAATCGGATTGACAATTTGTCCACGAAACCCCCTCCTTGACAGAAAGATAATTGTGTAGTATTATTACACAAAATGACTAATGTTGCCAAACAAAACGACTGGCCTCAACTGGAAAAAGACAATAAAATAAGAGCGCAAATAATGCTCACCGTCTCCCTTAAGCGGCTCATTGAAGCCAAGCGGCGGCTGGCTGGTGAAAACTTATCTGAATATTTACGCAAGGCCGCCTGGTTAAGAATCTTGAGCGAAGAAGAAGAAAAAAAAGAGTTAAAACAACTGGCTAAAATACTAATCGGCAGCGTCTCTTTAAAAAACCATCCCGAATGGCAAAACAAGAAAAAACTTGGGAGTTGGTTGAAAAATCTTAGAGAAGGCTGGCAATGAAACTTTATTTAATTGACACCAATGTTTTAATTTACGCTTTAGCCGGCAAAAACCCCTGGGCAAAGTGGGTCGAAAGATGGATAGGCGCTAAACAACTGGTCCTCTCTTCAATTGTTGTGGCGGAATTTCTTACCAGCGCTACTGACAGCGAAGCCAAGATTTTTGAAGCTCTTCTGGACCGGTTCGGCAGTCTGCCGGTAGATACCACTGTGGCCAGATTGGCGGCTGACTATCGAAAAAGATTTCAAAAAAAGGGGCGAAAACTAAAACTGCCCGATTGCTTAATTGCCGCCACGGCCAAGCTTTACCGGGCTACTTTAGTTACCTTCAACTCCAAAGACTACCCCATGAAAGACATTAAAATTTTTTCCCCTTGACAACGGCTTATTTTGGCAGTATTATTAGACAACTGATAGTTAGTTACTAATTTCAAAAATTATTTTTAAGGAGGATTTTAATGGCCAAAGTAAAAATCAATCCCTGTCCCGGTTATTTATTAGTTAAACCTTTATCTTTAGAAAAAACCACTGCTTCGGGAATCGTGCTTCCTGACTCTCACGAAGAAAAACCCCAGGAAGGAAAAGTAGTCGCCCTGGGCCCTACCTTAATCAATGAATACGGTAATAAAACAGCTTCCCCCTGCCAAAAAGGCGATACCGTTGTTTTCAAGAAATGGTCTGGTTCAGAATATAAGCCTGAAGGCGAAGAAACAGAGCATTTGTTCGTGAAATTTGATGAAGTGTTAGCGATTATTAAATAATTTTAAAAAAGGAGAAAAAACAAAAATGGCCAAACAATTACTTTTTGGTGAAGAAGGCAGACAAAAAATTTTAAAAGGGGCGGAAATTTTAGCCCGAGCAGTAGTCACTACTTTAGGCCCCCGAGGGCGCAACGTCGCTTTGGAGCGAAAATGGGGTTCTCCCAGCGTGGTTCATGACGGAGTAACGGTTGCTAAGGAAATTGAATTACTGGAGCCTTTTGAAAACATGGGCGCTCAACTAGTGAAAGAGGCGGCTTCCAAAACTAATGATGTGGCCGGAGACGGAACGACCACGGCTACTTTACTGGCCTGGTCCATGATTAGTAATGGTTTAAAAAATGTAACCGCCGGGGCCAACCCGATGTTAATTAAAAAAGGAATTGAAAAAGCGACTCTGAAAGCGGTTGAAGAATTAAAAAGAATTGCTAAACCAGTTAAAGGTGAAGAGGAGATCGCCCAAGTAGCGACCATTTCCGCCGCTGACAGCCAAATTGGAAGAAAAATTGCCGAAGCTTTACAAAAAGTAGGCCGGGACGGAGTGATTACGGTTGAAGAAGGCCGAGGGCTGGAGCTGGAAATTGCCTACAAAGAAGGAATGGAGTTTGACCAGGGGTTTGCTTCTCCTTATTTTGTGACCAACCCCGAAACCATGGAAGCGGTAATTGAGAAACCTTACATTTTAATTACGGACAAAAAAATCTCCTCGGTTCAGGAAATCTTGCCTTTTTTAGAAAACATTGTGAAAGTGACCAAAAACTTTGTGATTATTGCCGAAGAAATTGAGGCTGAAGCCTTGGCTACTTTAGTAGTTAATAAACTTCGAGGCACCTTTAACTGTATTGCCATAAAAGCCCCCGGATTTGGAGACCGAAGAAAAGAGCTCCTGGAAGACATTGCCGTTTTAACCGGCGGGACCGTCATTTCCGAAGACACGGGCCGAAAACTGGAATCAGTAGAACCGATTGACTGCGGTCAGGCGGATCGAGTCGTCACCGACAAAGACGGCACGCAAATTATCGGTGGCTTGGGCAATAAGGGGGCAATTAAGGCTAGAATTGCGCAGATTAAAAGCGCCATTGATAAATCCGATTCCGATTATGACGCCGAAAAACTCCAGGAAAGGCTGGCAAAGCTAGCCGGCGGAGTAGCGGTTATTAATGTGGGCGCGGCCACTGAAGTCGAGCTAAAAGAAAAACAGGAGCGAGTCAAAGACGCGGTGGAAGCGACCAAGGCCGCCCTTGAAGAAGGAATTTTGCCCGGCGGCGGAGTCTCCTTTTTAAAGGCCAAAAAAGTTTTAGACCAGGTCGAAACCAGCAATGAGGAGGAAAAAATCGGGGTCGAAATTGTTCGTCAAGCTTTAGAACAACCAACCCGCTGGTTAGCGAAAAACTCGGGCAAAGACGATGGTTATGTCTTAAACATCATTGAGGAAAAAATGGTGAAGATGCCTGATTTTGGCTACAATGCCCTAACGGATAAGTTTGAGAGTATGATCAAGGCCGGAGTTTTAGATCCCTTAAAGGTGTCCCGCTCCGCTTTGCAAAATGCCGCTTCGGTGGCCGCCATGGTCTTAACCACGGAAGTGCTCATCTCCGATATTCCCGAAAAAGAAGAGGACAAAACTCCGGGCATGCCCGGGGGAATGGGCGGCGGCATGGGCGGAATGTAATCCCAAAGCTTAAATTCCAAATTTCAAGCATCAAGTATTCCAAACAATAACCAATTTCTCAAGTTCCAAACGATGAGATTTTGAATTTTGAATATTGAAATTTATTTGGAGCACTTGATATTTGTTATTTGTGATTTAGTGAAGCTGGCACTGTTCAGGCAAGCTCCAAATTTGCCCGCCAACCTTTACGGAGTAACTACTCGGTAAATTCATTCTCTCATCTGGAAGATTTTGACAAACAAAGGTTTCCCTGAAGGTGTTTTTTTAACGGAGCCCACGGATGCTCTTTAGCTAAAATATAGTAAAATTAGAGAATGGTGGGAAAATTCGACCAAATTAGAAAATTTCTGGAAATTCAAGGCGAGTCAGGCTATCGGTTTGATCAGATAACAAGTGCTGTCTTTAAACAAAGAGTCGAAAGCTTTGAGAAAATGACAATTTTGCCCAAAAACCTCCGGCGAGATTTAAAAGAAAGATTTGGTTCCATTTTAAGCTTGAAACCAATTAATAGGGCTGAATCCAAGCAAGCGGATAAAGTCCTTTTTGAGCTGGAAGACGGAGAAAGAATTGAAGCGGTGAAAATGGGCTTTAGAAATAAAGAAAGAGAATGGGGCTCGCTGTGTATTTCTTCCCAAGTAGGCTGCGGCTTAGGCTGCGCTTTTTGCGCCACGGGAAAGATTGGTTTGAAAAGAAACTTAACTGTCGACGAGATTATTAGTCAGCCCTTATATTTCCTGCTTGAAGGCGCTGATATTAACAGCATTTCTTTTATGGGCATGGGGGAACCATTGGCTAATCCAAATATTTTTGCCGCCTTAAAAGCGCTAACCGATAAAAGACTGTTTGCCTTCAGCCCTCGAAGATTAAGTGTCTCAACGGTGGGAATTATCCCCGCCCTGGAGAGATTATCAGCAGAGTTTCCCCAAATAAACATTGCTTTTTCTCTTCATACTCCTTTTGAGGAACAAAGAAAAGAATTAATGCCTATAGCTAAGCAATTTTCAATTGAACAGGTAATGGCGGTTTTAGATGGTCATATTAAAAAAAACCGCCGAAAAGTCTTTTTGCCTTATCTAATGCTTGAAGGGGTTAATGATAGCCGCGAACACCTAAAGGCTTTAGAAAGTCTAGTTTTAAACAGGGGCAGCCTTGCTTATCTTTACCATATTAATTTAGTGCGCTATCACTCCACTCCGGGGTTGGAAGAGCATTTTAAACCTTCAAGCAGGGAAACGATTGAAATGTTTAGGCAAGAGCTAGAAAAAGTGAGAATCGGGGTTACTGTCCGGCAATCTTTCGGGACCGACATTCAAGCAGCTTGTGGCCAACTCTACGCCCAATATGAATTATGATCCACACACCTCCAAGGAGCCAAGGCTCACTTTGGAGGTGAAATTTCAAGCACCAAGTACTCCAGGTAAATCTCAATCCGCCATCCGCCAACTGGCGGAGGCGGATCAAAATTCAAACTCTAAAAAAGTCATCCCGATGTAACGTCGGGATGACTAGAGTTTTGGAACTTGAGAAATTGGTTATTATTTGGAGCACTTGATATTTGTTATTTGGAATTTATTCTATCTGGTACTGCTCGACCAGCTGTCCCACGCCCAATTGTAAAGCTTCCAGGGCCTCATCATTAGGACCGGACTCTGCAAAAGAGTTAAGCGCGTCTTCATAATACTTAATCATCAAGTCATTAAGGCTGGCGTCGTGAGTATCGGAACACAAATACCAAAAATCGGCATTTTCCGCTTGTTTGACAAAAGGTTCAAGATAAGGATTAGTAGTCAACTCCCCGGCTAAGTTAGTAAGCGGGTATATTTCCCCAAAGTCCCGTACCTGGGAAGCGGCTTGATAAAAATGGCGCAACCCCTCCGCGGAAGCCAAATAGCTTAAAAATTCCCAAGCGGCTGCTTTATTTTTCGAACCAGCCGACACTCCCTCCACCCAAAACGAAGCCCAGGTAACATTAGTCAACTCCCCTTCCCCCGCTTCCGCCGCTTCAAAATCAATTTCCCGAGATTCAGGCAGTTGGGGTACTCGGGCAATCCCAAAATTAAGGCCCGGATTTGCCTGCTTAATTTCAAAATAGCGCCAGGAGGGCGCAAAATAAAAACCCAATTTACCAGCGGCAAACTGAATAGTGGAGGAAGGCAAAGTTTTATCCCACACTTTTTCCTTGGTCGAAAACAAAGTGTAGTACTGCAAAACATCTCTGACCAACTGATCGGGCTTACCGGGATCAGCCCCGTTTTGCAAAATCATCAAACCAATAATATCGGAAAAATGATCGACATTATTAGTCGTTCCTAAGGCTAACCCGGCGGTGGTAATTTTCCCGCTCTCGGTAGTTTGGGTAATATCTTTAGCCAGTTGCTGTAAACCCCACCAGGTGCGCGGGAGCTGGCCACCTGCTTGATCAAGTAAATCCCTGTTATAGTAAAGAGCCAGGGTGTCTACTTGCAAGGGCAGAGCGTAAAAGCGCTGATTATAAGAAATAGCCTTGCTAACTACCGGAAAATAATTAGCTTCCAAGCCCAATTTTTGAGCAACTGCGTCCGGAACCGGCTCTATTTGTTTGATAAAAAGCGGCAGCCAGGTATGATGAAGCCGAAAAATATCCGGTCCCTGGCCGGAAGTGAGCGCGTTTTGCAGTCTGGCTTTATACTCTCTGGGAGACTGCATTTTGTAGTCAACTTTAATATTGGGATGTTTTTTTTCAAATTGAGCAATCACTCCCCGTATCACCGGCTCCGGCTCCCATAAACCCCAGTAAGTTATAGTTGCTGGCTCACCACTGGGAGCACTCCCCTTTTTCCCCAAAAGCTTAAAAACTCCAAAAACTAATAAAAACAAAAGCAAAACTCCCAGGATAATTAAAACTGGTTTAGGCAGGAAAGACAAAGAGTTTTTTTTAACTGGTTCTTGAGGCGCTACCGGCGGGGGCGGACTTTCGGGCGGAACAAAAACGGGAATTACCGGCGCCTGGGCCAAGGGATCCGGGTTTGCCGTTGGCTGATTTTGGTTCATGGTAATATTATTTTAACCAACCATGAAACAAAAGTCTATTATCACTATTCTTTTTATTGTTGTTTTATTCTCCCCCCTAGCGGCTATTTTTGCCTTTCAACTGGCTTACCGGAATAAAATTTACCCCGGAATTAAAGCGGGAAACTGGGAATTGGGCAAACTAACTCTTGCTCAAGCCGAAAACCTTCTTACTCAAACCGCTCAAGAAAGCGCTTACCAGCTTAACTTGACCTATCAGGATAAAACTTTTACTTTTGATTTAGACCAGCTGTCTTTAAAATTTTACCCCCAAAAAACCGCTGACCAGGCTTACTATTGGGGCCGCAGTCAGTCTTGGAGCCAGAACACGGCTGAACAATACCAGGCCTTTACCAGGGGCAAACGGCTTCCTTTAAGTTTTTCTTTTGATGAATCTCTTTTTAAGACTAATTTGGCCAGCATTTCAGCGCAAATTAATCAGCCTCAAATACCGACTGGTTTGATTTTGGAAAAAGGAAAAATCCAAGTTAAAGCCGGACAGCTGGGTTTACAAATAGATACCCCTGGTTTATCAGCGCAAATTAACCAAATTTTAGCTAATGGTAATTGGCAGGATTCCCTGGAAATTCCGGTAATTACTACCGGCTGGCTTCCCAACGAAGAACAAATTGCGGCAACCGCTGCCCAAGCCCAAAAACTAATTGGCAAAAGCGTTATTCTTTCCGGTCCTGAACAAAACTTTATTTTAAAAGAAGAACAGCTGGTTGAGTTTTTGGATTTTAATGGCGGTTGGCAAAAAGAAAAAATTAATACCTGGTTAAATTCTCTAGCTAAGGGTTTAGAAAAAAAACCGCAAAACGCTCTTTTCAAATTTGAAAATAACCGGGTAACGGAATTTAGCCCCGAAATTCAGGGAATAAGCCTGGACCAGGAACAGGCGATCAGTTTGATTTTGCGTACTCTAAGCGCTTTTTTAAACAATGGCCAAACAAGAGCAATTCTAGAGCTCCCGGTTGAGCAAATTGACCCGGAAACAAGGATCGCCGATGCTAATCAATTAGGAATTACCGGCTTGGTCGCCAAAGGAGAGTCCTGGTTTCACCACTCTATTGCCTCCCGAATTCATAATGTCAAAACCGGCTCCACTCGTTTAAACGGAATTTTAATTAAACCGGGGGAAGAGTTTTCTTTTAATCAGGCGATCGGCGAAATTTCTCAAAAAACCGGCTATCAACAAGCCTGGATTATTGAAGGGGGAAGAACCGTGCTGGGCGATGGCGGAGGCGTTTGCCAGATTTCCACCACCCTCTTTCGAACAGCCCTGAACGCGGGTTTGCCAATTTTAGAACGCCATGCCCATGCTTACCGGGTTTCCTACTACGAGATCAACTCTGAACTGGGAATTGACGCCACCGTTTTCTCCCCCAGCGTTGATTTAAAATTTAAAAACGACTATCCCTGTCATCTCCTTATTCAAATTGAGTTTGACCCCGTTTCCAAATACTTAAGTTTTAGCTTATACGGCTGCCCCGACGGAAGAGTATCAACGCTAAACAACTTTAAAACCTGGGGGATAGTTCCCCCTCCCCCTCCTTCGTACACAGATGACCCCGCCTTACCTTCGGGGGTAACTAAACAAATTGACTTTGCCGCCTGGGGGGCCAAGGCTTCTTTTGACTGGAAAGTGGAAAGAAACGGGGAAACTTTATCCGAACAAACTTTTTACTCTAGCTACCGCCCCTGGCAAGCGGTTTATTTGAAGGGAACAGCTCTTTTATAAAATTAAATCCACCTTAAAAACCATCTGTGTAGCCAGTAATCCATTCTTTTTCGGGAAGAACCAAAATCCTATCAATATCCAGCCTTGTTAGTAATTCTTCATCATGGGAAACAATAATCATGCTTCCATTATAGGTTAAGAGCGCCTCGGTTAATCGCTTACGCGATTGAGCATCAAGGTGGTTAGTCGGTTCATCTAAAACCAGGAGGTTGGCGCCAGATATCATTACCCTTGCCAAAGCAAGGCGACTTCTTTCTCCCTGACTAAGTCTGGAAATAGAAGTTTCTGCCTGTTCGGACAATAAGAAATGCCCTAAAACAGACCTAGTCTTTTGATAGCTTATTCCCGGATAATCTTTTTGCAGTTGTTCTACTGGCGTTAAATCAGTTTCTAAATCTTCGTGTTCCTGAGAAAAATAACCAATGCTAGTTTGATAACCAAGCTCAATACTTCCCTGATCTGGCAACTGGTCATTGGCAATTACTTTTAAAAGAGTGGTCTTGCCTGCTCCATTTGGCCCAAGGACAGCTACTCTTTCACCTCGTCTCAAACTGAAAGAAAGATCAGAAAGAATTTCATTTCCCTCATAACTTTTGCCAACCCCCCTAACTAACAAGGCCAATTCGCCACCCTTTTCTTTGACAGGGAAACTAACCCTAATTCCCTTCTCCCTTCTAGCCTTCCCAGGTTTACCCATTTCTTTTAATTCCCTCACTTTTCGATTTACTACCCCTCTCTTAGAAGCATTGCCTCGCCAACGATTCACAAAAACCCACATTGCCTCTCTTTCTCTTTCTCTCTTCTTAAATTCTCGCTCTTCTTTCTCTCTTCTTTTCCTGCCCTCCTCAATAAAAAAGGAATAGTTTCCTTTATAAGTCTCTGCTTTATGAGTTAGGGGGTTTAAATAAAGTGTTTTAGTACAAACTCTATCTAAAAATTCCTGATGGTGAGAAACAGCCAATATTGTCCCCTCAAAGCCTTCTAAGTACCCGCTGAGCCAAATAATCGTTTGCTCGTCAAGATGATTAGTTGGCTCATCTAAAAGCAATAAGTCTGGGTTAGAAAAAAGAGTTCTGGCTAAAAAAAGCCGAGTCTTTTGTCCACCGCTCAAATCAACAACCAGTTTCCCTCCTAGCTGTTCTGTTGGCAAGTCTAAACCAGATAAAATCGCTTTTATCTGGCTTTCGGCCTGATAACCATCTCGTCTTTCATAATTATCTTGTAATTCTCCCAACCTCTGTAGCGCAGCGCCATCTTCTTCCCTTTCCTGACTCGCCAATGTTTTATAGGCAGATTCAATTTCTCGCGTTAAAGTATCCAAAGATCTACCCAAAAGCATAAAATTCAAAACTGATTCTGTTTGGAGAATTTGAAGATCAGACAGGGCTTGAGGCATATAGCCAATTGCCAAATCTTTAGCAACGAAAAAATCTCCGGCATCTGGCCATACCTCTCTCAAAACCATTCGCACAATAGTTGTTTTGCCAACCCCATTTGGCCCCACCAAAGCAACTTTTTCACCACTATTAACCCTAAAGTCTATCTCATTAAAGATGGTTTTTACTCCAAGGATAAGAGAGGCCCCAGAAACGGAAATAACTGTACCTCTTGAAATCATTTCCTTTTTCATTCCTTCTAAAAATCGATCTGTCTCTTGTCTGGCCACTTAATTTCTTTCAAATTTCTAAATTTACTAATTCCTTCAAAAATAACCTTTTTCCCAGACAGTCACAATGTTGGAGGATTTTTCAATAAATATTAGATGAAAAAGAAACAAGAAAACACCGCAAAAAAAGTTACGGGTTTTTGTTTAACAGCTTACTCTTAAAAGTTAAAAGAGCTATCAATATCTTCTCGATGTAAGGCTACTACCAATATCTCGCTTCTTAATTCTCTTTATTTCCTTAATTTTTTCATCCGTTACCTCAAATTCTTGCCCTTTTTCCTCCATTTCTTTGAAAAGGAAAGAATATCCATTTTCCTCTAATGTTTTTAAAACTGCTACTTGATCCATAATCACTCACCCCCCCTCTTAACAAAAAACCTATATTCTTCATAGATTACTACAAATTAGCCAGCTCTTAGATAAATAATTCTGATTTTTCATGACCAGAATTGTCGCCTTGTTCTTTTATTTAAATATACTTTAAGTTTTGAAATAAATCAACACAAAGCGCAAAACTTAGGTCTTTGTTTTAGGGCGGGCGAAGTAAATTAAAAAATCAGGGTTACTTTTATAATCAAATTTGTCTCCTTTATACGAGCACCAGATATCAGTTAAATTAAAATTTGTCAATTCAAGCAATAATTTCATTTCCTTCGGAAAAACAAAACACAATGTGTCTTTAGTAAGAAATTTTTTTGCTGTTCCATCTGAGCCAACCTCTTCCATAATGCTTGAAACCTTCTCGGTTTGATTGGGAAAATTATATTTAGTGCAATAATATTCTATTATTGTTTTCCTGTGTATTTTACTCGTATTATAAAAGAATTTCATTTTTCCATCTTCTTTTATCATTTTTTCAACGTTCGGTAAATTTAAATCTATAACTAATAATCCTTTGTCATCTATATGCTTACGTATGTTTTTCAAGGCACTTAATTGATCTTTCTGAGCAACTAAATTCAAGAATAAATTAAAAGGTAATAATATCAGTTTAAATTTACAGCCAAAAGGGTATTTGAGTTTCCTAAAATCTTCCTTTATTATTTGTACATTTTCCCTTACTTCCTGTGTTTCTTTTTTTAATTTTTCTCGCAAGATATTCAACATATCTTGTTGCCTATCAATCGCTATAACCCTACACCCTGCTCGCGCAAGAGGCAGGGTTAATCTGCCGGTTCCACAACCTAATTCTAGTATTGAAGCATTAACTTTCTTACCTAAATTGACATAAAAATCGATATCCTCTACAAAATTATCAAATAAACCATCATATAGCCTTGCAAAAACACCCGTATACATTTCTCGATGAATTTTATTACTCACTATTTTGTTTTCTTAAATAAGTATGAATAAAGAAGGCCGGCGCCAATATCATAATAATTATCATTAATAATTGCCCTCTCTATCTGCTTATTTATTTTCTTTTTGAATTTCCAAATTTTATCAAATTCTTTCGACAAACCCCCTGCGGCAATATAATATCTTTTAAAAAGTTTTTCCCAATATAACGAATGCTCATTCCTTACAGACTTTATAAGCCGCTTTTTTTCAAAACTATCATAGGGTGGGTAAACAGGGCTCAACTTATCACATAATCTAATATCTAATATTTTCATATCATGTTTGACTAACAACTCTAAAATACGGTCGCCATAGTTATCATCACCCTCACCTGCCTTAATTTTTCCTTGTTGGACTCTCATTTCAAAAGATAATAAGGCAATTTTCTCTTCGATACTTAAATTATCGGTAACATTGTTATAAACAACAGACATTGCTAAATTATTAGGTTCTATTACCAATAAAGACCCACCCGGTTTCAAAACCCTAAGCAGCTCTTTAATAGCCTCTTCTGGTTTTTCAAGATGCAATAATGTCAGTTGTTCGGCAATAAAATCAAACGAACCCTTTGGAGCCTTGAGATTGTATATATCACCCACTTCAAAAGATACATTAGAAAAATTATATTTGTTTATGTTTCTCCGAGCAATTTTTATTAGCTTAGGATCAATATCGATTCCTAAAAGGTCGCATTGTTTATTTAAGAATCTCGCCGCCAGAAAGGTAAAATACCCTAACCCACATCCAGCATCAAGAAAATTGTGAATAACACCCGTATCTATATTTTTGAAAATCAGCCCAAGCTGGTCTTCATTCCAAAAAAAGGAAGTTCTACTTTTATCTAAGTATTCTATATATTCCTGATCACTAAATCTTGTATCTCCCATAATAACCACCTCTCTATTTGCCTTTATTTAATATTACTATTTAACCCCTTTATTTTAGGAATTATCAACTTTTTTATAAAATTATCGAAATTCTTCTTCTCGTCTAAACAATTTTTTTGGTGGTCAATTATACCTGATAAATAACAACTGCCACTACAATATCCTCCCAATGGACAATTCAAACATTCTGGTAAAGATAGCAAAAAATGTTTTTCCCATTTTTTAGCATCCACCTCTTTCTTTATATTCCCGATTGAAAAATCTTTATTTCCAACAGAATATGGGCACCTATAAGCATCCAGTTTATAATCTATATAATGTCCTTTGATAAATGGGGAAACTGATGAACAATAATGATATCTGGCTACAAGTTCATTTTGGCCAAAGTCAATATTAAATAATTGTGCTAGGGGCAATATTGTTTTTAAAAAAGCTAACTCAAAATTTTTAGGGGCTTCAAGATTATCTTTAAATAATAATACTATTTGGTTTAATAGTTCACTCTCTGACATTATAGTATTGGAAAGACCTTTAAAATACCTATCATCAACCCTTCCAACTCTTATTTTAAAATTATCATTATTTAACCATTTTTTATCCTTGCAATACTTTAGTAATTTAGGGAGCTGAGCCAAATTTTCATAATCAATATTCATATATAAATCTGTATCAATCCCTAAATTTAATAAAAAATCAACTCCTTTTGAAATTCTATCAAATCCATCAACTCCAGATAATGCCCCCCTTCTTAGATTATGAAATTTTCCCACCCCGTCAAGAGTGGTTGCCACCCTTAAAATGTATTTACTGTATAGAACAAATAGATCTAAATAGTTATATATATCTAAGCCATTTGTAGTCATGGTTAAGGGATAACTATTTTGTTTACAGAAAGAAAGAACCTTTGCAATAACTTCTTTGTTCCGTTTTTGTAAGGGTTCACCGCCAAACAGCTCTATAACTGTTGGAGTATTCTTGTTAAGAGGACTATTTTTAATAAAGTCAAAAATATATTTTAAGTTTTTATCAGAAATCAATTGGTTATTATATCCCCCATGCTTTTGATAGCAATATTTGCACCTCATATTACAAGAATATGTTGGACATATTCCAAATACAATTGTATAGAGATTTTTCCTATCTTTTAAAAACTTATTATAACTATGTTTTAGCTTTCTTTTTCCCTCTTCACTTTGAGGTGGCATAAACCTGCGCAAAAAGTATTTGTAAATAATATTACTTACTTTGCCTTTCTCGAACAGATTGAAAAGAACTTCCTTGTCGACCAAATCTAATACATTATTAAATGTATCAACAACCAATTTATATTTCTTATCATAGTCATATACCAATAGATGTGAAAACTCACTTTTAAATTCTGAATTTATCACTTTACCGCCATTGTCTTTGCTTGGTAAGTGGAGATGTGATATTTTGGGTCCCGGCAATATCTGGTAAATAGACATTCCTAAGGATAATTCCCTAAATTAGCCATTAACTTTTAACGATTCGAGAATCTTTTTTGTTTGTTCTTTGGTACTCATCTTCCGGTTATTATACCGCTAAACATACTCGCCAAGAAAGAGGGAAAAATTATTCACCAGCAAACTTTTTACTCCAGCTACCGCCCCTGGCAGGCCATTTATTTGAAAGGAACAGAATAGCGAACCCCCCTGGTAGAACCAAGTTTTTTTACAAAACCTTCTTCTGTTAATTTGCGCAAATCATAATGAAGAGTGCTTTGGGCAGGGCCTCGAAAATCAAATCCGCCTTGTTTAAGAATAAAAACAGCCAGCAGACGGCCCGCCCGGCCATTACCATCTAAAAAAGGATGAATTTTCTCAAAAGCAAAATGAAAAATTGCCGCTTTAACCGGGAACGGCTCTTTTGAACAATTTATCTGTTTTACCAGCTCTTTCATTAAAAAGGGAATTTCTAATGGAAAAGGGGCAAGATAAACCGCTATTCCGGCCTGATTAAAAATAGCCCCAGGCTCTTTCCTAAAAGTATTTATTGAAGATGAAGAAAGATTTTTTTCACTATTTTTTTATTTTTCTGATACTGATAATTTAACTCCATCTTGAAACATCTTAACAAATATTAGAAAATATTGGAAGATATCCCCTAAAAAGCCTGCAGTCCTGAACCGGAAAAAACCGGTTCGAGGAAAACTAAAGGAGGAACATCCCAGGTTTGCAAAACCTGCAGCCGGCGGGAAACTACTTTATCCGCCAAACTCTCCACTTCTCCGGTGGAAGTAACCAGCTTGCCCTGGGAGGAAAAAACCGCTCCCGCCCCTACCGCTTGAGCGCCTAAACCGGTTTCCGTGTAATAACTCTTGGCAATAATAAACAAAGGAATGGTTCCTGCCGGCAAACTTAGATCGGCTCTTAAAGACAAATCCGCGCAGCCGCTGGTATCGGGGGCAGTAAAATTATTCACCGCTCTTCGAACCGGATCCGGATCAAAAGCCCAGCGTTCAGTCTTGTAATCCCCGTCTTTATAAAAAAGAATTAATTCTAAAGCCGCGCCGTTTTCCCAGCAAGTCTGAACTTGATTGCCCTGGTAAAAACTGCTCTCGTCAATTGCTCCCGAACTGTCATGAGCCACCAGCCAAATAGTGGCAAAATCTCCCTGGGCCACTGTGCCGGGAAAATTAAACTGAACTTCCCCTTCTCCTAAATTTTCAGAAATTACATCCACACTACCGGTTTCCAAGGAAATAGTGGCCGGTCCTGGCTGCCAATCATATAAAGCGCTGTCTATTCCCGCTTCCGCCGCCGAAAAAGCCCGGGCGGATTCTTCCTGAACTTTGGTTATTTGCAAGTCAGTTTGAATCCCCCTGGTAATAAACAGGCCAATTCCCACCGCCGCCATCATCATGGTTAAAATAATAATTGTCGCTTGGCCGCTGGAACTCCTCCGAGGTGGGCCCTGACTCCTCGGAGGTGTTCCTGTTAATTTTATCATTCTTAAAATCCTGACTATTTAAACTCTAAATTCTAAACTCTAAATCCTAAATAAATTATAAACTCTAAATTCCAATTTTTAAACATTACTTGCATTTTTCCAAAATAGCGCCAAAAATTTTCATTAATTCAGTTATTTCTTTAGTTAATCTTTCTCTTTCTGTTTCTTTCCCATTGACTTCGACCAATTTTAACCATAATCGGCTTTCCTTAGCTTCCTTCCGGCAAATTTTAACTCTATGGATAAAGTCTTTTTTACTTAATGATTCATTGGCCTCAATATAATTAGCCCCTACGGAACCAGAAGCCCTAATAAGTTGTTTGCCGTCCTCAATATTGGCAATTGTCCTGGGCAATTTTTTAACAAAAACTCGACAATTCTTAGCAAATTTATAAGTTCTTTCCTCTAGATTGTATTGTTTTGAATTTTGTATTTTAGTCATTTGATATTGTTTAGAATTTAGGATTTAGTGCTTAGAATTTACCCTTTACGGGTTTAACTCCTCCATTTTAAACCTTGGCTTACATAAACTCTTGGGCATATTAATAATTAAATCCGGCCGGTAATTAAACTCTACTCCCGGCGTAGTTCGATTACCAACGCCCAAATCCCGCTCCAAAGTAATCTGCTGGCCCCCGCCCAAATCTACATCCACTGCCACAATGCCGTTAATCACCAGCTGATTACTGCCATCTTCAACCAAAAAACTACCTTCGGTTAAGAATATTCCGTCCAGGCGGTCCACTCCCCCGGAAACTATTATATTGCCATTGCTGATGATCGCAAAAAAACTGCTGTTAACCGGTACCACTACTTCCCGATCAATAGTAAACTCTCCGCCGCCGGAATAAACTAAGATTCGCTTGAGATTGCTGGCCAAAGTACAGCGAGTAGGACCACATAAACCGGCCAATGCTAAAGAAAGACTATTTTCAGTTGTTTCTATTAACTCACTACTCCCTCTAATTAAGCTAAAGCGAGGTTCGAAGAAATTAAGATTATAAATCGGGCCATTGTAAGACCAGTCGGTTACCAGCCGGCCAGTGGCGCTAATCAAGCCGCCCACATCAACGCTGCTGGTACCAATAGTTAGCACGCCGGCCGGACCGTAAAGACCACTGGTAATCAGCTCGCTGCTTGCTCGGGGCAAACTCACACTTAAAGCATCATTTATTTGTATTCCCCCGCCCCTAACTTGAAACCATAAGGGCCTTAACTTAGTCACCCGAAAATCAACCGTTGAAGTTCCGCCCGAAGATACAAAAGCAGTAACTGATTGGTTAGAGCGGGCCACATAATCCGGATCCAAGGCAAGTAGATCAGCCAAATTATACCAAACGGTAATAAGGCGCTCCGCCGGAACGGGATAAGAATAATTAACCACACTGCAACTTCCTCCTCCGTCCGTAGTATAAGATCCGGAATTGCCAAAAAGATCAGACCAGGAAACAGGTAAACCACTAACATTAGGATCATCAGCAACATCACATACCGCATTGTCTAGAGTATCTTCCCAAACTGTCCCCCGCATTATTCCCTGGGGCGTAGGAGTGGCGGTGGGTGTAGGAGTATTAGTGGGAGTTGATGTTGGCGTAGGCACTACTCTTTGGAAAGGAAAATCGTTTCTAATCCACTGCCCGCTAAATTGAGTAAAGGAAATGTTCTCCACTATTGTCCGCAAAGGCACCCAGCCGCTGGCCACCGCGGCAGACCAGGAGGAAAGACACTGCGCCCCGGGCGGGCCAAAACTGTTGGACCTAATAATTAAAGTATATTTTCTTTCGTAGCGCCGGTTGCCATAAGACTCCACTACCCACCGGGGCGGTAAAAATTCACCGGAAATCATATAATAACCCTGGTTGCTGTATTGGTTATTACTAAAACAAGCAAAGCCATATATTCCGTTTACCGTGTCATCACCCACCTCCACTTTATACCAATCAGTTACGGCTGACGGAGGGGCAATTATCCGTTCATAGGCAATATAGCAATCATCAGCACAAATCCCCGGCTCGCCCGGATTATGACCGCCGCTGTTATTTAAATCATAATGAATATAACCGTACAAAACATTGGGCGGCGGCAAAGTGGGACTGGGCGAAGGGGCAATAGTGGGAATATCGGTTGCCGTTGGCACCGGCGTATTAGTCGGCGCCTCACTGCAATCAATAACATCAGTGGCGGTGGTGCAAAAAGTACTGCGCCGCTCCCCCGCGTTTTCCGTCACCGTCAGCTTAATAGTAGTCCCGTCTCCTAAGGCGTTGGGGGTAAATTCAGTGGTAAGAGTGCAGGAGCCATCGGCGCAACCACTGGTTGAACCTTCGTTGGTAAAACCGCCGCTCACTGAAGCCCACCAGTCAGCGGTCAACTCGCTAGCCGCATTACTCACTACCGCCAAAAAAGGATCACTGGCCTCGCCATTGCAAACTTCCTCCGGCCCCAGAGCAATGACACAATTTAAATCAGCGGTAGTTGGAGTAGGAATAGGAGTATCGGTTGCCGTTGGCACCGGTGTATTGGTCGGCGGCACTCCTGTGGGCGTATTGGTGGGAATGGGAGTGTTAGTCGGGGTGGGCGTATTAGTCGGGGTGGGCGTGACCACGTAAACTTCCTTAGAACAATTATCAGACCTTTCCATTCCCGAAGTTTCCG
>JADHWP010000032.1 GCA_016783425.1 Candidatus Shapirobacteria bacterium | reverse complement strand
CCAGAGGCGGTATCAGGAGAGAACGATTATCCCTCTATCTTTCAGAATATGTTTGGCGGTATAATAACAGAGGTTTGTCGATTGATAAACAGATTAATAAGTTGTTAGATTTAGTGGCAAAAACTTGACTTTACCCTATGGAACAAGCGCCCAGTCAGTCCGAGACCGAATTGAACAAACAGCCGATCTAATTCCAGGAACAGGAGTTTATTGGATTTGGGGGCGGGTTAATGCTTGTAATGCGGTTGGGGGAAATTGTTCGGGAGAACCATCTCTAACACCTACGCCAACTCCAGAACCAAGTCCAGAGCCTACACCAACACCTGAACCAGATCAATGTTCGGCATGTTTTAGGGGCGCTTGTGATGGCCGCTGTCATCCTTTTAAGGATGGTGAAGGTTGTCCAGATTGCCTAGGGCGCTAACCCTTTCTTCACAGCGCTTCTTGCTATTTGGATTGATAACGCTTATACTTTCGATTGTGTTAATAATTAAAAAAATATAAATGAGAAACTTTAGATCAGATAATCAGTCCAGAGGCGGAAGAGATTTTCCCAGGAGAAGTTTTGGCGGGGGTGATTCTCGGAGGCCTTCATTACATAATGCGGTCTGTGATGAATGCGGTAAAGATTGCCAAGTGCCTTTCCGGCCCAGTGGCGATAAACCCATATATTGCAGCGATTGCTTTGAGAGAAAAGGCGGAGGGGAGAGCAGAAGGCCTGATCGAAGGGATTCGGGCAGATTTCCACAAAGCAATATAAATGATCGCAGCATTTTACAACTGGTAGGGAAAATTGAAACCTTAAATACCAAGCTTGACGTGATCATTAATTTATTGTCATCGGTTGAGCAGAAGAAGCCAAAAACAACAAAAAGTAGGGCTAAAAAAGGCGAAAAGAAAAAAACCTAAAAATAATTTCAAAGTTTTTTAGAAAATTAAATCTTCTACAAGTTTAAAATTATTTCTTTTATAAATAGAGTCAAAGCTGAAAATTGCGACTAGCTGTTTTTGGTATCTGTCTAAAAGCGCCATGTTATAGCAATCAAAATACGAAGTTCCTTTTTTCTTTTGTTTTAAAAACCAGTTGTCAGTCAGATTTTTGTGCTTTTCTGGCAGTTCTAATATGGGGATGTCAAGTTTTCTAATTTGTTTTAAAAATTTTTTAGCAGATTGATGGGATGTTTTGTAGCTTAGAACTGTTGCTGCTTCGGCTACCGTAAATGGTGAAAAGCAGTAAACTATACTAGCTTTTTGAAGTTTGTTACTTAGTTTAACTGCCTTTTGGTGATTGGAATCATTAGTTTTGGCCAGGGCCACTAAAGCATCTGCATCTACAAGAACATCTTTTGTATAAGTTGCTTCTTGACCTGTTTTGGTTTCTGGTAATAAGTAATTGTTATC
Source organism: Candidatus Shapirobacteria bacterium (assembly GCA_016783425.1). Lineage (GTDB taxonomy): Bacteria > Patescibacteriota > Microgenomatia > UBA12405 > BS750m-G30 > BS750m-G30. The sequence goes on along the minus strand of JADHWP010000032.1, from coordinate 5,540 downwards.
AAAATAGCCTGTGATGCCGGTCATTTTTGATACAAATATTTATCTAGATTGCGGGATAAGTCTTTAGGGCCTGCGGTGATATTAAGTTTGCTTAAAGAGCTTAAAGATTTTAGTTTTAGTTGTTTTCTTTCTTCTCTAATTCCCTGGGCAATAAACTTCCTTAGGAGTTTGGCTAAAGATTCACCTTTTCTTTTGGCGACAAACTTTACTGCTTGATGAAGTTCTTCTGGTATATAGACTTGGGTTCTTATCATAATTGTATTATACATTTAATGTATACAGCTGTCAATAGTTTAGTTTAAGGTATTATCGTTTCCCTTGTCCTGGCTTTGGAAAATAAGGAGAAGTGATAGTAGGCTTCTAGACCTAATCAAGTCGGGCCAGAAAACCATTGAGACTAGGGCTGCGACTAAAAAGTATCAAAAAATAAAAACTGGTGACGTGTTAGGGTTTTTTTTGCGGTAAAGAAAGTGTTGAAAAGAAAGTTTTAGAAATCCAACACTTTAAAACTATTAGTGCCTTGCTCAAAAATTTGGATCTAAAAAAGATAATGCCCCATGTTTCCTCTCCCAATCATGCCAAACAAATATGGTTCAGTTTTCCTAATTACCAAGAAAAAATACAAAAATACGGACTGCTTGCTTTCAAATTGGATAATAAATAGTTCGAAAATCGTTGTTTCGCCGGCCGCAGCTTCCGCGGAGGTTGCTCTTTGGCGAGCAGGTTTTGGCAAAGCACTTCAAAACTAAAATCAATTTTCACCCCCGAGTCCGCCAGCTGGCGGACCACCTCGGGGGTGGCTCCATCTTACCTTGTTTGACTCCTTTAGGTTTAGCTGTTAAAATTACCCTGTTATTACATTTATTGGTGAGTTGGCAGGGGGCGCGATGAGCCGCCCTTTTTTAAAGTAATTTATAAAAAATGGCTGTTAGAAAATTACCGAAAACCGAATTTGCGGCCGCAGTCGCCCAGATTGCTGGGGAGCGGAAAATTGAACCCGAGTCAGTAATTGAGTCGGTAAAATTAGCCTTGGTCGCGGCTTTTAAAAAAGATGTTAAGGAACAAGGCGAAAAAGAAGTTGATCCGGAAGCGGAATACAAGGTTAAATTGGATGTAGAGAGCGGCGGGGCCCGGATCTATTTGATTAAAGGTAAAAAGGAAAAAGATGTTACACCCCCGGGCTTTGGCCGGATTGCGACTCAAACCGCCAAGCAGGTAATTGTTCAAAAAATTCGGGAAGCGGAAAAGGAAGCCTTGTTTATCCAGTTTGAAAGTCGAATTGGCAGTTTATTTGCCGGAACAATTTTGCATTTAGAAAGAAACCGAATTGTAGTAGGCTTGGGTAAAGCGGAAGCGATTATGCCCAAAAGAGAGCAAATTCAAACTGAAGACTATCAGCCGGGAAGACGAATGACTTTTTTAATCAAGGAAATTGCGCAAGAGGAAGGAAGAAAAGAAATTATTGTTTCTCGGGCCGATCCTAATTTGGTAATTGAGCTTTTTCGACGGGAAGTACCGGAAGTTTCCCTGGGCAGTGTTTATGTTGAAAAAATTTCCCGCCGGGCAGGAAAAAGAAGCAAGGTGGCCGTCGCTTCTAATCAACCGGGAGTTGATCCGGTGGGTTCCTGTGTCGGCCAAAAAGGAATTCGGGTTCAGGAAGTAATCAAGGAGTTAGGCGAGGAAAAGGTCGACATTATTCCTTTTTCCAGCGATCCTTCTCAATTTATTTTAGCCGCGCTTTCTCCGGCTGACGGCGGGGAAATTGTCGAGCTGGATAAGGAAAGAAAACAAGCCAGAGTAGCCATTCCTGATGACCAGTTGGCTTTGGCTATTGGTTCAGGCGGAGAAAATATTCGTTCGGCCGGAGAGCTGGTGGGCTATGAAATTAAAGTTGTTTCGAAATCGGAAATTAAGGGAAAGGCGAAAGTAGTAAAAGAGGGAAAAGAAAAAGTAAAAAGAAAAACTGGAAAAAAGTCCAAAGATGAAAAGAAATGAGCAGTTGGGCTAATTTTAAAATAAGCAAATGGCAAAGTTACGACCAGGGGTGGTTACCATTATGGGGCACGTTGATCACGGGAAAACTACTCTATTGGACAAAATTCGGGAAAGTAACTTAGCCGCTAAAGAATCGGGTGGAATTACTCAACATATTGGCGCTTATCAGATTGAGTTTACTTCGAAAAAAAGAGGTTTACAAAAAATCACTTTCATTGATACTCCGGGACATGCGGCTTTTGCTCAAATGCGCGCTCGGGGGGCTAAAGCGACGGATTTAGCGATTCTGGTAGTGGCGGCCGATGAAGGAGTTCAGGCCCAAACCAAAGAAAGCTTAGCCCACATTAAGGACGCTAAAATTCCTTATTTAATTGCGATTACTAAAATTGATTTAGCTAAAGCAGACGCAGAAAAAGTAAAAGAAGAGCTTATGGGGCTGGAAATTGAGCTGGAAGAGTTGGGTGGAGACATTCCGGTTTTATTAGTTTCCGGAACCACGGGCAAGGGGGTAAATGATTTACTGGAAGCGATTGTTGCTTTTGCTCACAAAAATAAGCTTCAAGCCGATCCCGAGGGTGAATTTCAAGGAATTGTGATTGAATCCAGCCAAGATTCGCGCAAAGGAGTATTAAACACGATCTTAGTGCAAAACGGAACCCTTAAACTTAAAGACGAGGTAATAGTCAATAATCAGCCAGCAACGGTTAAAGCGATGTTTAATGATTTAGGAAAAAGGGTAGCCCAAGCTTTTCCCGCTGACCCGGTTGAGGTTTTGGGATTGGCCGAGGCTTTGCCTGCCGGTAGCGTGATAGGCAAGAAAATAACCACTGAAAAAAAGCCGGAAGAGGAGCAGTTGGAAGAAGTAAGGGATATGTTTGCTAAAAAAGAGGCCAAACTGCCTTTGATTATTAAAACCGATACGCAGGGAACCCTGGAAGCAGTATTGGGAAATTTACCCGGTGAAGTACAAATAGTTCACGCTGGAATAGGAGAAATAGCCAGTTCAGACGTGTTTTTAGCCCAAACCAGCAAGGCTAAAATTATTGCTTTTCGAGTAAAAGTATCTAATTTTACGGCTAAATTAGCGGCCGATAATCAGGTGGCTATTAAAGAGTTTAAGATTATTTATGAGCTTTTAGAAGAGGTGGAAAAAGCGGTTTTGCGGATGTTTTCTCCGGATATTGAGCGAGAAATAGCCGGTCAGGCGGAAATTATAGCGGAGTTTGAAATAGATAAAAAAAGAATTGCCGGCGGCCGAACTTTTCAGGGAGAAATTAACCGGCAATTGCCCGTGACTATTAAGCGAGGAGAAGAAATAATCGGTGAAGCGAAAATTTCTTCCCTGAAGCATTTAAAAGAAGATGTTCAAATTGCGAAAAAAGGGCAAGAGTTCGGCGCTTCTTTTACCCCCTTTCTTGACTTTAAAATGGGGGATGTTATAATATCCTATAGGTAAGTTATAGGCTAGAAAATGAATATCCAAAATTCCCTAAACAGTTTTAATCCCTTAATCGCTCAGGCCAATCAAGTGGCTATTTTAGTTAGCGGCAATGGCTTTGATAACTTGGTGGCGGGTATTTCTTTGGCTTTAAGCTTAGAAGCGGCGGGAAAAAAAGTTGATCTTTTTGCTTCCCAGGAACCAGGTGAAAATAGCCGGGGGATTCGGGGAATTGAAAAAGTAAGAACTGATTTTGGTCAAAAGGATTTGCAGGTAGTTTTTGATTATCCTTTAGAAAACATTGAAAAAGTATCTTCTCAAGAAGAGGGACATAAGCTTAAATTGGTGGTCAAAATTAAACCAGAAGCAAACCCAATTAGAATCGATCAGGTAAAAGTAGTTTCTCAAGATCTTAATTTTGAGGTCGGAATTATGATCGGTGATGAAAGCGCTTTTGCCAGTTTTAATCAATTTTCTTCTCGGGGAAATTGGGTTTGGTTAGGACAGGCGGAAATAGAAAAAAGCTGGGCCAAGGTGTCTTTGGCGGAAAGCAATACCAGTTTTTCGGAAATAGCGGCCCGGATTATTCAAAATCTTGGTCTTCCTTTTGCCCGGGAAATTGCCAGTAACTTATATGAGGGCATTAAGGGAGCGACTAACTCTTTTGCCAGCCTTACCAGTTATAAGACCCTGGAAACAGCGGCTTTATGTTTAAAAGTGGTTCAGGGTAATGGCAATCAGTCCGTTCCTTTGACCGAGCCGGTGGCTATTGAGCAGGTAGAGAAAAAAGAAGGGGGCTTGCCTTCGCCCAGGATTTTTAAAGGAGCCACTACTCCTCGAGTTTAAAATCTCCGATTGGCAAAGATTTTTTATTTCTGGTAGAATTCTAGAGTTAAAGTTTTTGGGGATGTAAAAATGGCTTTACCAAAAAAAGAAAAAGAAAAGATTGTTAAGAAGTTTGCTCAAGGAAAGCTGGACACCGGATCGCCGGAAGTCCAAATTGCTCTCCTTGATGCTGAAGTTAACAAGTTAAAAAAACACCTTGATGAACACAAGGGAGACACGGCGGCTAAAAGGGGCTTGTTAACCAAAATTGCCAAAAGAAGAAGACTGCTTCGCTATCTTGACTCTCGGGGTGAGGGTCGGTATGAAAAGCTAATTAAGGTTCTGAAGTTGCGTAAATAATGACTAAGAAAAAAATCGAAAAATTTAAATTAAACGATAAAGAAATTACCTTTGAAATTGGCAGTTTTGCTCTTCAGGCTAATTCCTCTGTTGTTGCCAGTTGCGGGGGAACCTCAGTTTTGGTAACTGTGGTTGCGGATAGAAATAAAGCTGATTTGGATTACTTTCCTTTGTTTGTGGAGTATATAGAAAGATTGTATGCGGGCGGTCGGATTAAGGGCAGTCGGTGGGTGAAAAAAGAAGGTCGGCCGAGCGACGACAGTGTTCTTTCTTGTCGTTTAATTGACCGCTATTTACGCCCCTTGTTTCCTAAAGGTTTTAAAAACGGAGTTCAGGTAATAATTACTTTACTTTCAGTTGATCATGAAAATGACCCAGTTGATTTAGCACTTTTAGCTGCTTCGGCTGTAGTTCATATTTCAGATATTCCCTGGAATGGTCCAGTCGGAACAGTCCGGGTAGGGGGGAAAGACGGTTCATTTATTGCTATGCCGACAGACAGCGAAAAAGAGCTTTCCGAAATTAACCTGGTGGTTGCTACCGGTAAAGAGGGAGTGGTGATGCTGGAAAGTAGCGGTAATCAAGTAGGGGAAGATCAATTTTACAAAGCAGTTGAATTTGGAGTGAAGCAGGGCAAGCTGGTAATGGATTTTTTGGAGGATTTAAGAAAAAAGTATGGAACTGTCAAAATGGCTTATGAATCAGTGGCTCCAGAAGCTTCTTTGGTAGCTAAGGTTGAGAAAGAAGTGGGCAGTAAAGTAAAAAAATTAGTGGAAAAAGTAATGGCCAACCAAGATTTCGATTCCGAAATTTCCTCTCCCAGCATTGACGAGTTGGATTTGCTGGCCGAGGAAGCGAGATTGGGTCTGGGTGAAGAGGTCGGGGGAGCGGTGATTAAAGAGATAGTTAATTATCTTTTTAA
>JADHWP010000031.1 GCA_016783425.1 Candidatus Shapirobacteria bacterium | reverse complement strand
TCAAGCCGGTAGCCAAGCTTCTAAAAACGGAGTTGAGATACAAGCCCGTTAATCCCGGCAGTTTGGCCGGATAGCGCCAGTGAGGCAGAGTTAAAACCTGGTGATGGCCATTTCCATTCGGCATTTAGTTATTTTTCCAATAACTCTTTTAAAGTATCTACTTGACTTTGCCTAAGAATAAAAATCCTAGATAAGAGTTTGTTAAGCTTACCTACTGGGTCAAAATTAAGATAAGGAACAAGTCTGAGCGGCTCTGTGCCCAGAGAACTGGATTCATCGACTGGAACTGAAAATCTTATTCCCGCTCCAAGAGCCTCTGCTCCATACCTAGCTCCCGTTATGTTTCCGTTTAAATAAACCATTTTTCGTTGTGAGCCCTTGTCAGATAATCTTGGCTTCCAGTTTTCGCTTTCTGGGTTAGCATAGTTTACTATTTCTGCTCCAGCCCCAATAAGACTTCCAACAACTTGATGTCCTGTTGTGTTCTCCTGCTCTGACCTAGCAACCCACTCCCTTACCGCCCTATCTTTGGGATGTTCTTTTATTTTTGGGACTTGTTCTTGCTTTTGTTTTGGCTCTGTCCTAAGGGCCTCTCTAAAAACTCTAGTTATTTCATGTCTATCTTCGGTCATAAGTATCACCTCCTTTATTTAATATTATCAGTATACTTTATTTTTTGTGGACCTGCTGGGAATCGAACCCAGAACTTACCCGTGCGACGGGCATAGTATACCGTTTACCTACAGGCCCCCACCTAATCTTGATTTAATTTTAACAAATTTTTAACCTCGTCCCAAGTGAGTTGGGGAAAATCCTCGTAAAATTCAGAAACCGCAAAAAAAAGTTCTGGCTGCTCAAGAACGATCACCTTGTCTGCTTTTTCTTGAAGCAGATCAACTGTTTCCTTTGGCGCTACTGGTAGGGCAATAATTATTTTACTTACCCCTCTTTCCCCTACTTCTTTAATTGCGCTTAAAATCGTTGCTCCGGTAGCGGCGCCATCGTCAGCAATAATAATAGTTTTGTTTTTCCAGTTGATTGATTCACTAATCTCTAACTGCTTTTTAATTTCCCTAATTTGGTTTTGAGTTTCTTTAATTGCTTTTTTAACTTCTTCTTCATCAGCTTTTAACTGATTAATCAAGTCCTGATTAAGAATTAAACTTTGACTGCTCTCCCCTACCGCGCCGATGGCTAACTGGGTATCAATATTTAGAGTGATTTTTTTAATGGCTAGGGCCTGGTGAGGCAAATCAAGTAAGGCGGACAAAACCGCGCCAATTACCACTCCCCCCTTGGGTAAAGAAACCACTAGGCTTTTCCGATAGTCGAGATTAGCCTCTTGCTTAATTTTATCAGCTAATTGTTTTCCCGCTTGATTGCGATTTTTAAACATTTTTATCCAAACTCCAGGGCCAGCAGAATAAAATAACTGGCCACTAAAAAGGCCGCTTCCCAACGCTCCAGCAATTTTTTACTTTTAATAAAAGTGTAGAAAAGAAAGAAAGTAATTAAAAAGTAGAGAGTAATAGTGAAGTATTGTTGGGGTTTAAAAAGGGTAATTGGAGCCAAAACTACGGTGGTTCCCAAAATTAAGGAGGCATTGGCAACCACTGAGCCAAGTAAGTCTCCTAAGGCAATGGCTGGCTCTTTGTTTCTAATCGCTCGGGTTTCAAAAGCGAGTTCAGGTAAAGAACTGCCTACTCCTAGAATAAAAACCCCTAAAATAAAATTAGGAATATTAAGTTGATGAGCCAAGTCCAGGGCAATTTTAACTAAAAAATCAGCGGAGCCAATGAGCAGAGCCAGACTGACTATTAAGGTAATAATCGGCTTGGGTGAGGCAAATAAAGATATAAATTTATTTTTAAGGTTTTCCCAAAAACCAGCTCTTCGCTCTTTCTTTTTTTTGGCAAAAACCATGGTTTGCCAGGTAAAATAGAGAGCAAGTAAAATTATCCCGTCCAGGCGGCTTAAAATTCCGTCGCTGATAAGAAGCAAGGGGGCGGCGCTGATTAAAAAAGTGTAGAAAATATCATTTTTAATTACCGGATCGATAATTTTTAAACTTCCGGAAAGTAAAGTCGCTCCGCCAATAACCAGGGAAAGATTGGCAATATTGCTTCCCAAAACATTGCCAAAAGAAAGCTCGGGCTGTCCTTTGGCGACACACTCAAGAGCAATAATCAGTTCAGGGACGGAAGTGCCGGCGGCAATGAGCAGATTAGAAAGTGCATAATCTCCGGTTTTAAATTGCCAGCTAAGCTTTTTAAATGAATCAATCAGCAAGTGGGTAGAAAAAGAAAGAAGGCCAAATAAAACGGCTAAAGCAACAATTTGAAAGAATATCATTTTTGTATTTCGTGCAATTGTAGCACTTCGGTAACGCTGGTTATTTGCTCTGGCTTTTTGTCCCGAAATCGCTTTAAGCGAGGAAAGCGCAAAGCCAAGCCCTTACTTGCCGTATGAATTGGGGATTTGGTAATCTCGTCCGCTTCAATTTCTACGACTACGCCGGGCAAACACCAAACATCAGGATTAAGGTTTTTGTTTACCAGATATTGCTTGGGCTTAAGTTTAGTTTTTACCTGATCACATTTTTTTCGCAAAATCATCCATTGCTTATCGGTTAAACCAGTGCCAATTTTAGCAATAGTGGGAAACTGGTTTTTAAAAGGGTCATAAACCCCTGCTAAAAAAGCGCCGATTCCAAAGGAGGTTCTTTTGCCTTTTCCCCGGTAATAGCCCAAAACCAAACAGTCAAGAGTATCAGCCAATTTTGTATCCATGCTTTTTTTAAATTTAACCCAATTATGGTTTCTGGCCCCAGGCTGATAAACTGATTCTAGTTTTTTACACACTAGCCCTTCCCAGCCCTCAAAAGCTGCCTGGTCAAACTCTTTCATCAACTGTTTAGTCTTGGACACTATTTTTTGAGGGGTAAGCTTGAGAGTTTCATCTTTGAAATTAAAAAGCTTCTCCAGTTTTTTTCTTCTTTGAATAAAAGTATTTTTAAGCAAAGACTCATTATTATATAGAAGAAGATCAAAAATAAAAACAGTTAAGGGAATTTCTTTACTGGTTTTTTGAATATCGTATTTTCTTTTTCGCTGGGAAGTTTTTTGAAAAGGCAAAGGTCTTTTGGTTTTTAAATCCATTGCCGCGGCCTCACCATCAAGAATACAGTTTTGCAAACCCTTTTTTTTGGCAAGCAGCCGTCCACAAGCCCGAGCTATGTCAGGGAACATATGGGTGGTGTTTTCTAAATTACGAGAGAATATTTTTATTAAAAACTGCTCCTGTTTATTTTTCCAAAAAGCTCCTTGTTCTTGAGGAGTACTATTTTTGGAAAGTTTGCGGTCCACGTGGATTTGGACTCGAAAGCCATCTATTTTTGGTTCTAAGGCGCATTTTTTAAGCTTCTCCATAACGCTTTGGGCGTCTGGCAGGCGTCCCGCTTTAGCTGGTAAAATCGGAATTCCCGGTTGGGAATTAATTTTTCTTAATCCCGACAATCCCTTGCTTTTAAAAACTTGAGCAATTAGACCGGCGTCAGTAGCAATGCTAAAGGCGGCTTCTATCTCCCCTCTTAACTCTTTTTTTCCTGTTTTCATCCAGGAAAGCGCGTCTAAAACAGTCATATCGGAAAAGCCCAGTCTTAAGCGGCCAATCGGGATTCTCACCAAATACTTCACAAAATCCAAGTTAACTTCATTAATCAGCTTGGCCATTAATTTTATTTTTCGCTCCTGGCTGCCCAAGCCCTTTTCGTTAGCAATTTCCAAAAGTCGATCATAAAGTTGAGAAACGCTCATCTTTTTAAAAGTTGACTTTTTTTCTTTTTTAAAGTAAAAAGCGGTTTCTCCTAAATCTCCGCTGTTTTTAAGATGTACCGATATTTCTTTTTCGGGCTTATTAAAAGCCAAGGCCATGATTTTGATCATCATCTTTTCGGCAATGTTAAACTCCAGGCCCGCATAAGCTGGTTTAAGCCGGCCCAGGCAAAGATAGACAATTTTATCTATTTCTTGTTCATTGGCCTTTTTAAACAAAGCTCCTAAAATTTTGGTGATCTCATTACGAAGAGTAGTCTCCTCTAATCGCTTTAAGTATTGAGCAAAAGTAGAAAGCTTCATGATTAAACTAAGGTGTAGTAAGCGCCTTTAGTGGAGCCTTTTTTAAGAACAATCTTTTCTTCAATTAATTTTTTTAAATCGCGCCAAACCGTGTCCTGGGAAATCATGGGGAAAAGCTCCCGGGCGTCCGCAATGCGCAAGCCCCCAAACTGACGCATATATTCAATTAATTTAATTTGCCGTTCGGTTAAAGGCAGCTGTTTGCCTCCCAGTTTTTGCTTAAGCCGTAGGTCCGAAGAAAGCCGTTCTACTTTCCCTTTGATTTTTTGCAGTTCTAAAGCTAGGGCTTGAGTGAAAAATTCCAGCCAGGAAGTTAAATCTTGTTCAGCTAAGGGAGCGGGTTGAGAAGAAACAGACTGAAGAGAGTGATAATAATCGGAAGCGTTACGATCAAAATACTCTTCCAGGGCAAATAATCCCCGAATGTCATAACTTTCCACCATTAAAACCAGACTGGAAAAAGCGCGGGCAGTGCGGCCATTTCCTTCGATAAAGGGGTGAATGGCTACTAAAATATAATGAGTAATTCCCGCCTGAATAACCGGATGGAGCTCTTTGATTTTTTCCGAGTTAAGCCAGGATAAAAAGCTTTTAATTAAATAAGGCACTTCCATAAAAGGAGGGGGTCTAAAAACCACCTGGCCGGTGCGGGTATTTTCTAAAACCACTTGAGCCCGGCGGTAGTCCTGGCCTTGGGTTTCGGGAATTATTTTTTCCACTACTAGCTGATAAATACGTTTAAGCATAAGTTCCGAGTAAGAAAAGGAAACATCTCCGGCTTGCATTTTTTCATCAGGACTAACTTTTTCTCCGGGAAGAGGGAGTTTTTCCTGATGCAAAGCCAACAGCTCATCTAAGTATTTAATTACCCGGCGGTAATTAAGTACTTCCTGGACATCCCGATCAAATCCAGATAGTTCTTTACCTTCAATCACTTTAGCTACTTGCTCAAAAGAAAGATCGTTGCCCTCAAGCTTGGTCGCATAGTGAACCACTTTAGCAATTGCTTCCGCTCGAAACTGCTTTTCATAAGCGGGGACCAAGGGAGCGGCGTTAATGATGGCTCGGGCCGCCTCAACTTGGGAAATGTTGGTTAAAATTGAGTTGTTGATAGTAAATCTAGGCTGATACATTATCTTACTCCATTATTTATTTTATAGATTAATCGGTATCGAATCAATGGGGGCGAGTAAAAAAACCTTGGAGGTTGCCAAAATGGCATCCTGCAAGGTTGAGGGCAGAGTGTTTGACTTTTCGGGAGGAAGATAAAATTTGATAATGTTATGGGCTTATGATACAATTCAAACTATTAGATATCAAATAACACACTTAAGATAATTAATTTATAAAAATGGCGTTGCCAGAAATTTTGACATTCACCGATTCGGAAGCAGCCTCTTGTTGCGCCAAGCAATGCCGTGAAGAGATATTTAAAATGTATGAATTTCTTTGGGAAGCCCTTTTTCCAGGCGATACTTGGGCATTTCGCCAGACTGCTTGCTATGGTTTTGGACTTAAAGGTTTGACTGATGAAAAAGAGGAAGCATTTGTACAACAGATTCTCCAAGAGCTTAAAGAAAGAGGAATATTAAGTTACATAGAAAAAGCCTATCATTTTATTGATAATTTAACAGCACATGCATGTGGATTAACAGTTGAAGGAGAAATTCTTGTTGAGCACTTGAGGGGTCTTGAAGGAAAAATTGAAAGCCTTCGTGAAAAGTTTGGTGATTTTTTAGAAAAAGATGCTGACACTGCCTTCACTCTTACAATGAATTTGAGTGACCCAGACAAACCAAGTTTTCAAATTGGAAATTTAGAGTTTGATAAAGAAGAATTAAGCCAAAAATGGGCAGGATTTTCTAGTGCAATAGAAGCTGAGTTAGAAACAGCTGGTTTTAAAGATTAAGCAGCAGCCAATCAACCGCAGTTTCTATTTTCATATTGGCCTCCAGCATTTTTTGCGCTTGCAAACACAGGTTAAGCCAGCCTTTAAGCAGTTTTAGGTTTTCAAAGTTTTCTTTGACTAATTGCTTTTGATAATAAGCAATTATTTGTTCCAGTTCCTGGGCGTTAATTTTTTTTGGGGCCACGCTCGCAAGGCGATCAGCTAAGGGTAGTTTTTTCAAACTAAAAAAATCTAGAGCCGGCTGGCTGCCCTCTTTTGTTTGATTATTTGGAGAGTGAATGATTTGGCAGCGGGAAACAATAGTGGGAATAAGCGTTTCTTGGTTGGGAACACTAATAAAAATATAATTGTTCTTTCTAACTTCCTCCAGGGTTTTTAGAAGGGCATTTTGCGCTTCCAGGCTTAAGCCTTCGCCATGGGCAAGAAGAACTAATCTTTTTTCTTTTTCCAGCCATTTTTTTCGAGTAAAAAACCCTTTTAATTTTCTAATCTCTTCGATCCCTGTTTGGGGTTCATTTAAAAAAAGAAGATTGGGGTTATTGGTTAAGTTTAAACCCTTTTCACCTAAAAAAGAACCCACCTTTTCTAAAAAAAAATCTTGGGAGCCAACTACCAAAAAGCCCCCAGCCTGGGAAATTGTTTTCACATTGACATTTTACCGCATTTGGCTTTAAGATGTAAGCAGGATGGATAACCCGCCTGATAATTTAAAAAATAAGCCAAAAGATTTAACCGGAATTTTGCTTAGCAAAGCGCTTTTAGATGAAAAGCAGGTTGAGGAAGTCCGCCTTCTTCATTTAAGCAGCGGGAAAAAAGAAGAAGAAATAATTAGGCAAAAAGGCTGGCTGGATACTAAGGTTTTACTGGAAGCTAAAGCTGAGTTTTGGAAGGTTCCCTATATTGATCTTTCCAGTCAAGGTTTTTCTCCTCAAAGCTTTGAGCTAGTTCCTAAAAACCT
>JADHWP010000006.1 GCA_016783425.1 Candidatus Shapirobacteria bacterium | reverse complement strand
ACCCACGCTATTGTTAACATCAGTTAAAGTGCTGTCTAGTTCTAGATCACCGGTAATATATGTATTGTGAGCGATTATGCCATTGGCCACAAAGTTATGCGTGCCTTCAACCTCAATATCATAAACCTGTTCTTCTTCCTCCAGCAGTTCAATTGAGGCGATTTTGACGAATTGTATATCTTTAGTGTCTTTGGTATAATTTTCTATGGTTAAGTCATCTTTATCTAAACTATCTAATGCTAAACTAGTGCCCTGGAAAAAGGTTGTTCCTGTTTCGGTTTTTAAACTTTCTTCCGGGTCGCGGTCAGGGGTGGTGGTGGATAAAAGCGGCACTCCCCAGTTGTTTATCTTTGATACTCCGGCCTTGTTGGATGTTCTTTCAGTGATTGATGAATCTTTGTCAGATAAAGTTTCCCATAAAGAGTACCATTCTAAATCAGTTAATCCCGCTGGCTGGCTGATTGACGAGATTGAGTCCAAACTGCCTCTTTCTTCTGAATATGTTAATTCTTTAAAGGAGGCGATTGCTGAAGCAGAAGAAAAAGGTTGGGTGCCTTTTGAAAAAATCCAAGCAGAGCTGGCGCTTTGATAATTATCATGTATCAAATTAAATTTACCCAGCGGGGCAGAAAAGACCTGCGCAAACTTTCCAGACCCATCCAAACTTTCGTGAGGGATAAGTTGTTGTTCTATGCTTTCCAAGCCAACCCCCTGATCTTCGCCAAGCCTTTGATTAATTTGCCGCCGGCCACTCACAGATTCCGCATCCGCAAGTATCGAGCCTCTTTCTTTATCTCCAGAAAAACCATTTTTATTGAGAGAATTGAGTTGCGCGGCCGAGCCTATCGGCATTAAAGTCTCATTTCTAGGAACCGCAATCTCCATTCCCGGTTCAAGCTCGCTGACTTTGGTCCATTCTGAAACTTTTAACTTTTCACTTTTCACTTTTAATTTTTTGAGGTACGGATGATTACCAGTCGTTCTAATCGTCCGTCCATCTTCAGTAGTTAGTTTATAAACAGGTTGCACCCCCATATCCATAAGTCCTTTAATCTTCGCCGGCACTATCTTTCCTGTTTCTTCGTCTAGGGAAAGAACTAGCTCTCCGCCCTTAATCTCGTCGATACGAGAAAACTTCAAATCGCAAGTACCAATTTCCAAACAATTTCCAATTTCCAAATCCCAATTCCCAAGTTGTTTGTTATTTGTAGTTTGAGATTTGTTTGTTTCTTGAGATTTGGAGCTTGTAATTTCTCTTACCAAAGGTAAGAGTGTATCTCCAGTAACACACTGCCCCTCAACATGAAGTTTCTGCAGGGGACTGGTCGTCCCGATGCCGACGTTGCCCGAAATATAGGTATTGTGAGCCACTATGCCGTTGGCCACGAAGTTATGAGTATTTTCTATTTGTAAGTCGTAAACATGTTTTAAAACCGTCTCTCCTTTATCATTAACTACTTTTTTTATAGAGACTATTTTTTCCCACCTCATCGGCGGGCCAACCTCCGAGGAGTCGAGGCTGTTGGCAAATTCCACCTCGGAGGAATCCCTGCGGGCTACCGTCCGAGGAGAAACTTCGCCGGCAACCGCGATTTCCATCCCCGGTTGAAGATAGATTACCTTGGTCCATGAACCAGAACTTGCCTTGCTCGCACGGTTCATGGCAGGCCATCTTGCCGTTGACAATCCGTTTGCGAGATTGCTATACTGATTTTTAGTGAGAGGATTTTCGTTTGGCCAGCTTGACAGGGCTTCGGAGATTGCCGGTAATATTGCCGTTGCTTGGTTTTCGGCAGGAGCGATTTCACCGATATTAGCTTTACCGAAAAATGTGAGGGATTTTACATTTACCTTTGGAATGTCAATGGTAATGGCGGCTTTATTTATCGTCTTTTCATTAGCCTTAGCTAAAGGAGTTAAATCATGATTGAGTGGAATGTTACTAACACTTATTTGTTCGCTGCGATTGTAAGCAGTATTGTTCTTATTATTATGTGGTATTTCTTTTTGAGGAGAAAATAGGGGATTATGGAAGCTAATATTTATCTTGCTATCGTTGCTTTCGTTCTGGCTATTATTGCTGGTGTTTTGCTCTTTAGAAGTTGGCGCCAGTAATTCTTGTTTTACCAAATACGGATGATTCTCCGTGGTTTCTATCTTTTTTCCTGATTCGGTGATTAGTTCATAAACTTCCTGATAGCCTTTATCTAAAGTTTTTTCTACTTTTTGATATTCAAAAACTCCCGTATCTTCATTTAAAGACAATACATAGTTTCCAGGCTTAACATCTTTGATTTGAAGGTAAGACACCTCGGAGGGCCTGCCCGCAATCGCTACGCTCAAGCGTTGGCGGGCGGGGTCAAAGCCCACCTTCGAGGTGTCTACACTTTTAACCGGGATTATTGAATCCCAGGCCACACATTCTCCTTCTACATGAAGTTTTTTGGCAGGGGAGCTGGTGCCTACACCCAGATTGCCGGCAATGTAGGTTTGGCCGGTGCTGTCAATGGAAAACTTTTCGACCGGGGAAGAGCCGGACTCAAACTGTAAAAAGTCATAGCCGGAGGCTGGTGAAGCGACTTTGCCGTAGTAAAGGGCGCCGGAAGTAAGATTGGCATTAGTGGCGTTGACAAAACCACCGTAAGAGCCGCCGGCCGCCGCTCCTTCAAAAGTTAAGTCTAAAACTCCGGTGCCGTCGGGATTAATGGTAATGTCTCCGTTGGAGGTATTGGCGGCGGACAAAGAAATCGCCTGGGCGGAAATTCCTAAAGTACCCGAAGAACTGGTAGCGTCAATAGTGGGGGAAGTAACCCCAATGCCAATATTACCGGAAGAATCAATGTAGAGAATACTGCTTAAGCCGGTTCCCGGAGGAAAGCCTTGCAGGGTTTCTGCATTTAGGGCGTAAGCAACAGTAGCAATGGGTTGCCGGGGGTCCATCAGTTCCGAAGCGACAGTTATTTCCAGCCAGACTCCTGTGTTTTCGGAAAAAACCGTGGCGGCAATGGCGCCACCGCATTCTCCCGCCCCTCCACCGGTGTTTCCCAACTGGGCAATAAACACCCCGTCCGGGTCGGGAGTAATGGAACAGGCGCTGGAAGTCCAAAGAGCATTGCCGCTGGTTTCCGCGTCGTAAAGCTCAAAAACAAAGTTGGTGGCGGTAGTAATTGGGGTTCCGCCGGTATCGGTTAATCGGCCTTGGAAAGAGAGAATTCGGGAGGGGGCGGTGAGGCTGGCAGGGTAGGCTAGTCCGCGCTCCGCCCTTTTGACTAATTGGTCATAGCCAAAGATTCCGAGAGCAACTGCCAGAGAAAGAAGGGCAACCAAGCTAAAAAAGCGGGGGATGGGAGGCTTTTTCCAGCGGGCCACCATCTGAGGGAGGGTGCAGAACTGTACCCTCCGAGGAGTCACTGCTTGGGGAGCGCCTAAGCCAAGTTCTTGCTTTGCATATTCTGTGAATTTATTTAAAGCCGCCTCTTTGCGCTTTAAAGTGGAAGGGGCGATTCCTTTCGCTTTCAGGTCTGCCAAATACCGGGCTATTTGATTGGGTGTCAGCAGGCTTGACAAGTTATCCATAATTTTCTTTTTATTATTGTATTTATATAAGCCCCCTGGCCCCTTTGTTTAAAATTTCAAATATCAAATAACAAGATTCAAACAAAATTCAAATTCCAATTTCTCAAATAATTTGTGATTTTTAATTTGATTATTGGTCATTGTTTGGAAATTAATGCTTGTAATTTGGAACTTGCGATTAAGTATTGGCGCACATCCGCCGTATAGTTTTTAATTGTGTTTCTGGAAGAACGGTTTTTCTTTAAAAAAGCGCCGAATTTAGAAACCAAATCATGGATTTTTTTATCCTCAGACTGAGTAACGGGCAAGTTATTAACTCCAGAAGTTAAATCTTGTTCTAACAAGCCCCGGTTATAACAAAATTGGCAGAAGGTTCGAGTAGTTGCTAACTTACGGTTGATAGTATTTTTTGCCATTTTATTGGCCAAAAGATATTCTTTGTAATTTTCCAGGATTCCAGGAGTTAGGAGTTTAAGGTTAAGGGGGTTTTGGCCGGCCTTTTGCTCCAGCCAAAGAAGAAAATGACGCAAATCGGCCCGATAATTTTTAATGGTTTGGTCCTTGAGGCCTTTTGTATCTTTTAGATAGTTTTCAAAAGAGACAGTAATATTTTGGCTCATGCTTTTAGATTAACCAAACAATTGACAAAAAAAGAATTAAAAAGGGAACCAGGGCTTCACCAATAATAACCCTGGCCGGAGTTTTCTCTTTTTTAATGATCCCAGGTTTAAAGTTATACCAGTTATACATAATTACACCCTCTGTTAAAAACACTACAATATTATAAAAACCTTGTCAAGTAGTAGCTGTGAGTGTTTTTGATCCATTTAGAGGGGTTATTTTAGGTGATGAGCGGTAGGGATAGTGCAGGGTTAAGTTAAGAAGTAAATATACTTTCACACATCTTAACCCAGTTATTGGCAATATATCAATCCTTAAATATCTATATCAATATCATATATTGTGATCTTAAATACGGAGATTGAGCTGAGATAATACAAGCAATTTATCTTTGTGAAAGATGTTTTCAGCTAAAAAATATTATTTTCACGTTAGAAAAACTAAATAAATAGAGTGCGGAGATAAACAGGAGAAAGTATTCACGGTAACAAATGCCACCTTGAGGTGGCTGAAAATCGCAAATTTCAAATTACAAGTGCTCCAAACAAATCTCAATATTCAAACCCTGAAAAAGTCATCCCGACGTAACGTCGGGATGACTAGAGTTTTGGAACTTGAGAAATTGGTTATTGCTTGGAGTACTTGCTATTTGGAGCTTGGAAGTTTTTTTTCCGAAGGGCTATTGACAGGGCTATTTTTTTTTGGTTAAATAAACTTATGGTAGATATTAATTCCGGCCAGGCGGTTATTCCTCAAGAACCTCTTTCTCCGGAAAAGAAAAAAAGAGGGCTAGCGATTATTGTTGGTTTTCTGGTTGTTATTTTGCTTTTGCTTTTTGCCAACACGATTGTTCCCCGGGTTTTGATGTATTTTACTCGCGCCGCGAGTTCTCCGGGCCAGTTTTCTTTAACTAACTCTTACGTTTTCGGTTCTCCTTTACTGGCGGCGGCTAATGGAGAGGATAAGATTAGAATAACGGCCTTTTTATTGGATGATAAGGGTCGGGGAGTACCTGGCGCCCGGATTGATTTGAGTGTAGCGGTTAAAGACGGAAGTGGAGGAGCCTTGCCTCAAGCCAGCCCAGTTCAGCCAATCACTGATGATTTTGGCCGGGCTGTATTTGAGGTAGTTTCTAGTATTGAGGGGCAGTTTGCAGTGGTTGCTTTAGTTAGTGGGTTAGAGTTTCCTCAAGCAGTCACCTTGACGTTTAGATAGCAGACGAATCACTACTCCGATAGCAGTTAGTAGTAAGATAGTGATAATCAGAGGATAGTGGGAAAGGATCTTTAGCAGCCACCATTGCCACCAGGAAAGAGCCGTGAATTGAATGATATTACTTTTAGGGGAAGGGTTTTCACCTAATTGAGTTTTAGTTGTGCCCACAAATATTTTCCAAACCGTGGGTTTGTAGGTAGGCAGGTTTAAGGAAAACTCGCCTTCAGAATCAGTTTGGATATTTAGGCTTGGCCCTTCCCGGGCAAAAACTTGCCAGAAAGAAGCAGTTTCGTCTTCAAAAAGAAAGACTTTAACCGGGGAGTCGGGGGTAGTGGCGCCGAAAGCGGCATTGTCACTTCCTTGTAAATAAACTCCTTTATCCAGGGCCAGGGTAGGGGGAAGGATAATTCCTCTAATATTAGTATGAGTGTAGGCGGGTGGAGGAGAAAAACAGAGAGGGGCCGAAGCCCTTCGTTGGGTGTCAATGGCGGTAAAACAAAAATCACCGGTAGAAAGAGGCATGAGGGCATTAGAAAAGCGAAAGACTCCTTGAGTGTCAGCCAGGGTAACCAAATCAATGTTTCCCTGGGAGGAAGAAAATTCAACTTGGGCAAAAGGAGAGGTTAAGCCTTCAATATCAAAAAGACAGCCCCCCACGCTGGCGGAAACAAAGCTTGAGGCTTCAGCCGGGATGGTGATTTTATTGACTTGGATTTCTGGCTCTGGAGCTTCAGCCTGGATTTTTAGGGGAAGAAAAAGGCTTAAAAAGACAAGAATAAGGGCAGGGAGTTTGCTCATGATTTTATCATAGCATAAACCCAAATCACAAATTTCAAATTTCAAGTGCTCCAAACAAATTTCAATCCGCCATCCGCCAACTGGCGGAGGCGGATCAAAATTCAAACTCTGAAAAAGTCATTATTTGGAACTTGGGAAATTGGTTATTGCTTGGAATACTTGGCGCTTGTTATTTGTGACTTGCTTTCAGCCGTTAGCTTTCAGCTTTTAGCTATTTCCTTCGGTTTTTTAAAGTAGACAATGAGCAAGATAATTAAGACGATAATTAGCAAGCAAATCGCCATTGCCCGCCAGGGGATAATCCAGAAGAAGACTGTCGCCAGCAATATCTTGCCTTGAGTGCCGTAAGTAGCCTCCAGTTGAGCCTTGTATTTGCCTAACCCCCATTTTTGATTCCAGGTATTCTCAAAAGAGCGGGCGGTAGTGGGAAAAACGTTTTGCTCTTCTAGCTTTAAAGTTTGGCTGTGTCTTCCCAGCCAGTTGTAGATTTTAATCGCCCCTATCGGTCTAATATGAATATCCGAGAGGTTTTGAATTTCAGTTTTAATTTCCACCGGCCCGTATTCTTGGAATTTGGGAACATCCATTAAGGAAACCCGGGCATCTTCGTTAATATCCCCGGCTACAGTGAAGTAAATTAAACTGCCTACGTTTGGGCTGACTCCGGTTTGAGTTCCATCTTGTTCTAAATTACCCGGAACTGGCGAATAAAAAACAATCGCGTAATGGCCTCCGGGAGCGGCATCTTCGGGAACTACGGCGACAAAATCCAATACTTTAGTTTCGCCTGGATTAAGGAGAAACTTTTGGGGAGAAACAGTAATCCAAAGAGAGGCCGCCCAACGGTCGGCTATTTGTTCTTCAATGGGCAGGGGCGTGCCTTCTTTATCGTTGACGACGAAATCTTGAACTTCAAGTTGCAAGCCCAGTTGAGTGTCGCCTTCGTTTCTAATTTTAAGTTGGTCAATAATCACTTGCCCGGGAGCAACCTCCAGCTCCAGGCGGGGAGGAATGGCGGTCATTTTGATTACGTTTTGGGCGCGGACGGGATTTAAGAATATAGAATATAGAATATAGAATATAGGGATAATTAAGAGTTTTTTCTTATTTTTTTTCATTTTTATATTCGTAATTTCTATATTCGTAAATTCTAACTAAAACGTCGCCGTCGCCCGATAAGTAATCGCGTTCCAATAATCACCCGCCTCCTGGGTGGCGCCGATAATGGCTCGGTAGCAGACATAGGCATTTTGACCATCAGCAACGGTACCGGAACTAAAAATAGTCACCGGTACAAGTTCAGCCCCACCGTCCGCCGTAGCCGCAAACTGCTTGGCGCAAAAAACTCCGTCACAGCCGGCGGTAGAATCGCTGTACTGAAAAGCGGGGGTAGTAGCGTCTACATTTTCAATTGAGTAGCCAAATCCTTTGGTGGCGGTATTCACCCATTCATCGGTAACAGTGTGGGTAGCCGTGGCTGTGTCTCCGGGAGTATCCGCAATCTCGGTTGCGGCCGCATCTATTCTGGCTAATTGGTTGTTTTCAATCGTCGTGACGACATAACCACCATCGGCGTTGGTGGAAACAGTTAAATTTTGAGCTAAATCAACAAAGGCGCCAAGGGAAAGCGAGCCAAAAGGAACGGTGGTGGCGGTAGAAGAAATATCTAAAGCGTTACCGCAGGCAGTAGAACCTACATTTAAAGCGGCAATGGAGAAAGAAATAGTGGGGTCAACGGAGGCGGTAACCCGCACCGATTCAATCACCGCTACTTTAACAGTGGTGGAATCAACCGCCACATTCGAAGCGTTAAGGTTATCAATAATAATTGAGTAAGTGTCGGCAGTAGCCGGGGAGACAGTGTGCCCGGAAGCCGGGGCAGGGTTGATTATTTCCGGATCAGCGCCAATAGTCATACTTAAAGATTCCCCCGGATTACCGGGGCCGGAGTAGCGGCATTCAAAACAGTGGTAGCCGGCGGCGCAGCCGGAACCGGCAGAAGCAGTAGCGGTCGCGGTCACAAAGTCATATTTAGTGGCTACATCGCCAGGGCAGGCAACATCACTGCCGGCAATGGAATTAAAATCCCAGCCGTCATTATCCGGATGGCCATCGTTGGGAGTAGTATCATCAGCTTTAATTCTCACTTTAATCGCCCCGTCAGCGATTGCCGAGGTAGTGGTGAAAGCGACGGTGTGAGTAGCGGTTCGATCAATAACAAATTCGTCGTTAGCGTCATCATCAGCCGCGTCCAAAGCCGCAGTCACCGCAAACTCGTCAGCGTCAATTGTATAGTCAACCGTGTAAGTATTGCTGGTGGCGGTGTAGACGACGGTATCACCGGGAAAGATATTGCTGGTGGAGACAGAAGGGGTGCCGCTGGTAGCCATTTTAATAATGCTGGTGCCGGCGGTTAACTGCTCAAAATTTTTGCCATGAAAAGAAAGCCGGGAAGTCTCCAGAGTATTAGAGGCGGAAGTAAGGTTGGCGGAATCTAGCGGGCGGGGAAAAGAAAAACCGGCTAACGCCAACAAAGCAAATAAGAATAAATTTCGGTTAATAAACTTTGCTTTTTTCATTATCACCACTATGGCATATTTATGGCATATCATTGTATATAATATGTTTACCGTTTTTTTTTCTTTTGTCAAGGACCAATTTGAGGACGATTAAACCTATCGTCAAGGCGAGCGCTAGTTTGGTGGGCAGAATCCAAAAGTAAATAGAGCGAGACAAATCAAAAACCGTAATCACTGCCCGGTAGTGGCCAGGCCAAAAAGAACTAAAACTGCAAGGCTCATCCAAACAAACTATTTTCCTCTGCGAGTTAACTAAAACATTGTCCGGCCGCAAAATAATTTCTTTCTTTTTTTTACCCAGCCAGTCAAAAATTTCAATTTTGCCGTTAGCTTTAAAAAGAGCCTGGCCCCCGTTGGCCACAATAAGATCAAAATTAATTTTTTCACCCAAATCAGTAATTTTTGGTAAGGCTTCAAACCGGGCAATCTGGCCATTAAAATCAAACTCACCTGCTTGGGAAACGGTAAGCAGAAGATGAGAGCCAATTTGGGCTTGAAAACTGCTGCCGGTTTTTTTCAAAAGTTCGCCTGGCGAAGAGTGGCTGACAAAAAAAGTAAAATAATAATCATTTTCGGGTAGGTTTTGGGGAGTAGATACTTTTAAAACCAGTTGCTGGGATTCATTAGGTTGAAGAACAAAAGTATCGTTTAAGCTTAGGTTGGCGTTGTTCAGTTTGAATTCCGGTTGCTGACCCGGGGAAAGCAGGCTTTGATAAACTATTTGCCCGCTTTCCGGATCAGGAGCAAAAGGGGAAATAAAGCTTTTTAAGTATAAAACCGAGTCGCCTAAGTTTTTAACTTCATAAGCCTGGGTAATGCTTTTGCCCGGCTGCAGCATTATTTCCAGAAGTGGGGGAGACAAAGAAAGAGAGAACTCCTGTGCCTGCGCTTCGCTTGGAAGAACCAAGTTCCAAATACCAAGTGACAAACAAATACCAAGCTTCAAGCACCAAGCAAAAAATGAAAAAGCACTCCCGAGGTGGGCTTTGACTCCTCGGGAGTTTTTGTGCAGTTTTGAGTTTTGAGTTTTGATCATTGTGATTTGTTTGTTTCTTGTAATTTGTTATTTGCAATTTTGTCTTAATAGCCGGGTACCGCCACATAAGTAATCGCATTTTCATAGTTGCCCGCTTCCTGGACGGCGGAAACATTAACTTTATAGGTAACGGTAGCGGTGGAAGATGAGGTAACTGCGTCCGAACTCATTACTATTTGTTTGCTTTCCGCTGATTCAAGATCGGCAAACTGGCGAAAATAGGTGGAATCGACAAAGTCTACCGGAATATCATCCCCGCTCATGTTAAAACCAAACCCATAAACAGAATTATTAGTCCAGGGATCAGCGTTAGTTTCGTCACATAAACTGGTATCGCAAAGAGTATCGGCAATATCATTAGCCTGCCGGGACTTTAAGGGATGGTTTTCAAAAGCTAAAACCTGATAGCCGCCCGCGCCTCTGGCGGAAACGGTTAAGGTATTGGTATCAGTGGAAGGAGTGCCCACCACTAAAGAACCAAAAGCAATGTTTAGATCAGAGATAGTAAAAGTAAAGGGAATAATAGTGTGGATATACTGAAAGCCGGCTCTTAGCCAATAACCGGCCGACTGGTAATCGCCGGGCGCTATTTGGCCCAGAGTATCGGTGACGATATAACCGGCGGAAGTTTTGCGGCCCCCGCCCATATTGACATTGCCCCACTGGATTTTATAGCTGTCCGAGTTCATGTTAACCGCCATTACTGGCGAGAATATAGAATATAGAATATAGAATATAGGGACAATTAAGAGTTTTTTCTTCATAATTTATTGCTGCTAATTAAACGATTAATTAATTTATGCACCTCAATTGACAGTTTAACTGTTTGACTAAATTCCTCTTTTTCTAAGTAACCAACATCTTTAGCGATTAAAATTTGATTTTGCAATTCTATTAATGAACCTCGAGACAAATAGTAAAATTGAGTTTTTTCTTTCTTGTTTTGGCGGCCAAAACCTTCAGCGATATTGCTGGTAACAGAAACAACAGCTCTTCTTATTTGACTGGTTAATCCAAATTGCTCCGTTTTTGGGAAAGTTTTTGTTAACCGATAAACTAAAAGAACTAACTGATGTCCTTTTTGCCAAACAATTAGGTCGGTGAAAGATTTAATTTTTTTTTTATATTCGTACATTCGTATATTCGATATTCGTAATTTACTCTGCCTCAATATCCACCAATCTTTGCAGTTTTTCGGCCCCCTTTAGCAGATGCTGGCTTTTTTTGCGAATTATTTTAAGATCGGATTTTTGGGAGGGAGAAAGTTTAGAAAGGCTGCAGAGCATCAGTGAGGTGCGGTCCAAAACCTCTTCCAGCCCGGGTTTTAATTTGAGTGACAACCAAAGCAAAACATTGATTTCCTGGCTGCCTAAATGTTTTTCGCTTTCAACCCATTTTTCCTGATAAAGTTCGGCTCTTTTTTCGCTAGTTAAATTTTGCAAATAAAGCCGGCCAAAGTAAAGAGCCAGGGGGGTGATTAAAAATAAAGAAAGCAGGGAGGCGACTTCATTACTGGTTTTGACACTGGGAGTTAAAAAGACCAGTAAAATAAAAGCTAAAGTAATCGTAATTGGCGGCTCAAAAAGAAAAGAAAGCCCAAAAAGAAGAAAGTAGATTAGGAAAAACAAAGGGGAGTTAGCCCCGCCGGTGGCAAAAACGAGCATTAAAATCACAATGGTTAAAATTAGGGCATCCAGGGTTTTACGGGCAGTGTTTTGTTCCTCTTTGGAAAATAGCTTTTGTTTTAAAAACCAGACAATAATTAAAGCGGCAATCAGTTGAAGGTTATAGAAAGAAAGGGTGGGGTGCTGGGTCCAAACAAAGGTTGTGACTACGGCTAAAAATAAATAAATCAAATGAAGGAAAAACTTACCCGAAATCCTCATCAGTTAATTAAACCAACTCTACTTTTAAAAAGCAAGCAAGTTTTTCCTCGGACCCTGTCAACCTTAAAGGTTACTGGATCTTCAACCTTTAAGGTTGACAGAGAGACATTCCCAGAATGTTTTGGGGTGATGATATATAATGACTTTGATGGGGAAAACTGGCCAGGAAAAATTAGTCAAGGCAATCTACCAATATTGGCCGGAAGGGGTGGTGGTTTTGGGGTTGGGATTAGCGGCAATTGGCTTGGGCAGTATTTTTCAGCCCAATAATTCTTCTGAAATAGAAATCATTCCCGCCCAAAAGCAGGAAAAAGCCCAGGAGATTGTTATTGATATTGCCGGCGCGGTAGTTAAGCCCGGCGTTTATACTTTACCTTCTAATTCCCGCCTGAATGATTTGCTTATTGCTTGCGGGGGTTTGAGCGAGGAGGCAGATCGGAACTGGGTGGATAAAAATCTAAATCGAGCGGCGGCTTTAATTGACGGGGCAAAAATTTATATTCCTGCCCAAAGTGAAGAAATGGGAACTGTTTCCGGGGCAAAGACGGGAGATTTGCCCGCCTCTTCGGCGGATTTGGTCAATCTTAATCAAGCTGATTCTTTACTTTTGGAAACTCTGCCTGGTATTGGGCCAGTCACAGCTAAAAAAATCATTGATTATCGGGAGGTCCAGGGTGGGTTTAAAAGCTTGGAGGAGTTGATGGCGGTGCCGGGAATTGGCAAAAAGACTTTTGAAAATCTTAGAGAGTTAATCACGGTTTATTAAGTGAGATGTCAACCTTAAAGGTTGAAGATCCAGTAACCTTTAAGGTTGACAAAATTAAATGATTTTCTTTTTGGTTTTTGTTTTACTGTTTCGACTTGGTCGGGAATATTTTTTTACCGCTCCTTTACTTTTAAACAAGGGTGATAAAATTGTCATTCGTTCTTGCTTAGAAGAACAGCCTCAACTAAGGGGCGATACACAAAGTTTTGTTTTGAGAGAAGTGAGGGTGAATACGGCCCGCTCTGGTCTTTTTAATTACGGCGATTGCTTAATGATTCAGGGAAAGCTGGATTCATACGTGTCAACCTTTAAGGTTGGCAGAGAAGAGTTTTTTTATTTAGAAGAGCCGGAAATTATTGAGTGGCGGCCGGATTTGAGCAAAGCCGGATTGATTTCTTTGAAAAAGTTTGGTTTTTGGCTGCAAACTGAAGCGAGAAGAATTTATGAGCGCTTTTTGCCGGAACCGATTGCCAGCTTGGTAAGCGGCATTGTTTTGGGAGCAAAATCCAGATTATCGACTGATTTTTACCAGAAACTCCAAAATACCGGCACTTTACATATTATTGTTGCCAGCGGATATAACTTGACGGTTATAAGCCAGATTCCCGTTGATTTTTTGGCTTGGTTTATTGGTCGAAAAGCAGCTTTGCTGTTTGGAGGAGTTTTAGTCTGGTTATATGTATTAGTGGCCGGCAGCCAGCCACCGGTAATCAGAGCGGCGATTATTGTCACTTTTATTTATCTAGCCCAGTTTTCAGGCAGGAAATTCAATGTTTGGCGCGCTTTTGCGGTTGTTGTTTGGTTGATGCTGGTGATTAATCCTGGGCTTTTAACCGGCATTTCTTTTCAGTTAAGTATTTCGGCAATGTTCGGGCTGCTGTTTTTCGAGAAAAAGTGGGAAAGATTAAGGAAAATACCCCTTGTTGGCAAAGGGTTAGCCGAATCGCTAAGCGCGCAGATAATGGTTTTGCCGATTATAGGGTATCATTTTGGCCAAGTTTCCTGGGCCTCTCCTTTGATTAATATGCTGATTTTGCCCCTGGTTCCTTATTTAATGATTTTAGGATTAGCCGCTTTATTAGGGTTAGTTTTTTCCTGGTTAGCCTTACCCTTTTTATATTTGGTTTATCCCTTGGGGTGGTTATTGGTAAAACTGATTGATTTTTTTGGAGAGTTTTCTTTTTTGCAATTTTCTTTTTCTTTTCCCTGGTGGTTGGTAGTTGTTTATTATTTGGTCATTTTTATGTTTTTTAGGCATAAAGACTCCCCCGAGGTGGATGAAAACTAAAAAATTAATAATAATTCTCCTTTTGAGTTTAGCTTTTCTGGTTTGGCAACAGCGACCGGATAATAATTTTCACCTGATTTTTTGCGATGTGGGACAGGGGGACGCGATTTTACTTGTTCACAAAAACAATCAAATTTTGATTGACGGCGGGCCCAACGACGCAGTTCTTAACTGTTTGGCAAACAATATCCCTTTTTGGGACCGAAATATTGAAATGGTAATTTTAACTCACCCGGACGCTGATCATTACGGCGGTTTACCGGAAGTTTTTAAAAGATTTAAAATCCAAAAGCTTGTTAGCAACCCCATTGGCAAAAAAGACGATCTTCTTTTTAAAAGTCTAATTTCCACTTTAATTGAGCAAAAAATTGACACTCACTTTTTAGTCCAAGGAGATAAAATTAAGCTGGATTTGATTGAGATTGATCTGGTTTGGCCTAGTGAAAGTAAGCTTTTGGAGTTGGAAAGCATTAAAACTATCAGTGAGAAAACTGAAAATGGCTTTTTGCTGGTTGATGAGAGTTTAATTAACGCTAATGAGTTTTCTTTAGGCGCTAAGGTAAGTTTTGGTCAGTTTGAGGCTTTGCTGTTGGGTGATTTACCGGGAATTTATGCCCAAACTTTGGCCTGGCAAAATAAACTGCCGAAAGTGGAAGTTTTAAAGGCGCCCCATCATGGCTCTGGTTTGGATAATCCGGACGAGCTTTATCAGGCAACCAAGCCTCAATTAGTTGTTATTTCCGTGGGAAAAAATACTTTTGGTCATCCCAGTGCGGAGTTGTTAGAAAAATTAAATAACTTAGAAATTAAGGTAAAAAGAACTGATGAGAATGGGGAAGTAGAAATAATCAGTGATGGGAAAATTTGGTGGTTAAAATGACTTTTGGGACTGATTTGTGCTATATTCAAGCATGGTTCATCTTTGGGATTTTGATTTGAAAGAAGTTGAAAAAAGCAAGAGCGAACGGGCGAAAATCTTTCTTTTGGAGCGGAAGATTAATTATGGCCCGGGAGAAGAAAAAATCAGCTTGAACGAGGTGAAAAAATATTGGAGTAAGCTTAATTTATTTAAACCCAGAAAGCGTTTGTTTGAACTACTGATATGGGGAAAATATCAATCGTAACTAAAAAACAAGAGCTAATTTTAAAAGCTTTCCAAAGCAATGATTTCTTGAAAAAGAATTTTTACTTTACCGGAGGAACTGCTTTGAGTCTATTTTACCTTCAGCATCGCCAATCTATCGATCTTGACTTTTTCACTCTAAAGGAGGTTGATAGCCAAGTGATTATTAGAATCGTGGATGAGTGGAGTAAAAAATATAATTTTAAATATAGCTCTGAATTTATTGAGAAAATTTATATTTTTTACCTTACTTTCTCTGGTAAGCAAAAACTAAAGGTTGACTTTGCTTACTATCCTTATTCGCGTCTTAGAAAAGGTTTGAAAAAGCAAGGGATGGATATTGATAGTCAGTTTGATATTGCGGTCAACAAGTTGATGGTAGTTATTCAGAGAGAAAATGTTAAGGACTTTATTGATCTGTACTATCTGCTCAAGGAATTCACTTTTTGGGATTTATTTAGGGGAGTGGAAAGTAAATTTAAACAAAAGCTTGAGCCAATGTTACTGGCTTCTGATTTTTTGAAAATTGAAGAATTTGATTTTTTACCCAAAATGGTTAAGCCGTTGGATTTAGAGAAGTTAAAAAAGTATTATCGCAATTTAGCCGAGAAAATAGGTAAAAAGGGGGTGGTTAAATGAAAGGCTTTCTGGATTTTGTGAGGAAGCAGGGAGTGGTGGGCCTGGCGGTTGGTTTTATTCTGGGAGGTTCGGTTAAAGAAGTAGTTTCTTCTTTAATTAAAGATATTATTAACCCGGTTTTAGGTGTAATTTTAGGGTCAACCAAAGGGTTGGCCGCGGCTAGTTTAAAAATAGGGTCGGTGGAATTAATGTGGGGCCACTTTTTAAGCGTTTTAATTGACTTTTTAGTCATTGCCCTGGTGGTTTACTACGGAGTCAAAGGGTTGGGTTTGGATAAGTTAGATAAAAAGGAAAAGTAGGGCTGGTTAGTGTTAAAATATAGCGGCCCTTTTTTTGCGCCCGTAGCCCCGCCTGCCAGCGCCTGAGGCGCAGCTGATGGCGGGCAGGTCAGTTTGGTGCTTGACCAATATTTAAAAAAAATGTTTTATACCTATGTAATAAAAAGTAAAAAAGACGATAATTTATACGTGGGGTTTACGGGAAATTTAGAAAAGAGGATAGTTGAACACTATAAGGGTTTAGTTGAGGCAACTAGAGGCAGGCGGCCCTTAAAATTAGTATACTATGAAGCCTGCTTAAGTAAAAATAAAGCGCTAAGAAGAGAAAAGTATCTTAAAACTGGTTTTGGAAGAAGTTTTTTAAAAAAAAGAATGTAAGCGCCCGTAGCTCAGTTTGGCAGAGCACCTGCCTTTTAAGCAGTGGGTCGGGGGTTCGAATCCCTCCGGGCGCACCAAACCTACCCCTTTTTGTAGATATTTTGGCGGTGGCCTACTTTTAAAATTAAGATTGAGTTTAAGCTTTCTTTATCGAAAATAACCCGGTAGTTGCCAATCCGAAAGCGGTAATCTCCCAGCCGAGAATCAATTAAAGATTCGGCATAAATAAAGGGATCTTTTTGACAGTAATAATCTAATTTTTTAATAATTCTTTTTTGAATATTCTTAGGTAATTTCTGAGTTTGTTTGAGAGCGGGAGAAGTAAAAAAGTATTTATGCATCGCGTTAACTATATATCCAAAATATCCAAAGCCTTTTTGACCTCTTTGGCTGAATAGCGTTTTTTGGATCTTCTTGCTCTTTCTATACTTTTAAGATAAGCGGGAGAAGAAAGAGCTTCCAGATCCTCCAAAAAAGAAAGCCAAAGGTCGTCGGGAATCAGAACTCCTACCGGCTTGTTATTTCTCATTACCCGGTAAAAATTTTTCTTTTTGGAGGCCCTTGCTAAAAGGGAAGTCAAGCCTGCTTGAGCCTCCTGAATACTGGTAAATTCTTCGTTGTTTATTAATTGCCTGTACATTTCATAATTATTATATAGTTCTGTAATTATTTGTCAAGGGAGGTTTTTTAGTGTTATACTTTTAAAAATGAACAAAAGAGATTTTAAAAAACAAGAAAAAAAGTGGCAGGCGGTTTGGGAAAAACAGGGCTGGTATAAGGCCGTAGACTCTGACAAGACAAAGAAGAAAAAGTATGTTTTAGTGGAATTCCCATATCCTTCCGGGGAAGGTTTGCACGTTGGTCATGCTTTTTCGATGACGGGGGCGGATGTTTACGCTCGCTTTTGCCGGATGAGCGGTTTTAATGTTCTTTTTCCCATGGGCTGGGACGCTTTTGGACTGCCAACGGAAAACTACGCGATAAAAACTGGGATTCAACCCCAGTTGGCGACTAAGAATAATACCGATAATTTTAGAAGGCAGATGAAAAAACTGGCCTTTTCTTTTGATTGGGAGCGGGAAGTAAATACAACTGATCCGGATTACTATGCCTGGACTCAGTGGATTTTTATTCAGCTTTTTAAGAAAGGTTTAGCTTACAAAGAAGAAAAACCCATTAATTGGTGCCCATCTTGCAAAATAGGCTTAGCCAATGAAGAGGTGATCAATGGCAAGTGTGAGCGCTGTGGGGCAGAAACCGGCAAGAAAAATTTGAGCCAGTGGATTGTGAAGATTACTGATTATGCAGACAGGTTGGCTTCCGGCTTAGAGAAAACTGTTTTCATTCAAAAGGTCAAGGCCGCTCAAATTAATTGGATCGGCCGCTCAACTGGCGCTCGCATAAAGTTCAAAGTGCAAAGCGCAAAGTTAAAAATTAAAGAGCTGGAAGTTTTTACAACCCGGCCCGATACTTTATGGGGAGCAACTTTCCTGGTAGTGGCGCCGGAGCATCCATTAGTAGCGGAGCTACTAAGCTCAAAGCTCAAAGCTCAAAGCTCAAAGCTAAAAGAAATCAGAGAGTATATTAAAACATCTCAAGGGAAGTCAGAATTGGAAAGGGCGGAGTTGGAAAAAGAAAAAAATGGGGTTTTTTCCGGGGTTTACGCCCTTAATCCGGTAAATAACGAGAAGATCCCGGTTTGGATTTCTGATTTTGCGCTAATTTCCTACGGCACCGGAGCGATTATGGCCGTTCCTGCTCATGATAGCCGGGATCACGCCTTTGCCAAAAAGTACGAACTGCCCATTATTCCGGTAGTTAAACCAAGTAGAAAATGGGATTTTAGCCAAAAGCCCTATGAAGATGTAGACCATGGCAAAATGATTAACTCTGGCCCTATTAATGGTTTAAAGCCCCAGGAAGCAATTAAAAAAACCATTAAGCTTTTGGTTGAGAAAAAAGCCGGTAAGCGGGCCGTTGATTATCATTTAAGAGACTGGATTTTTTCCCGCCAGCATTATTGGGGGGAGCCTATCCCCATGATTGATTGCTCAAAGTGTGGCTGGGTGCCGGTTGATGAAGCAGATTTGCCAATAAGGCTGCCTGAGGTGGAAAAATATGAGCCGACTGATACCGGGGAATCTCCTTTGGCGAACATTAAAGATTGGGTGGAGACTACTTGTCCTGAATGTGGAGGTAAAGCCAGGCGGGAAACTGACACTATGCCTAACTGGGCTGGTTCGGATTGGTACTACTTAGCCTATTGCTTTGCTAATAAACTTAAGAAATCACAAATAACAAATCACAAGGAACAAACAAATCTCAAATATCAAATCTCAAACAAGAAAAATTTGGACACTTGTAATTTGAAGCTTGGAACTTCTCAAGATATTTTTAGCCAGTCTAAAAATATCTTGAGTTATTGGTTGCCGGTTGATGTTTATCTTGGCGGTGACGAACACAACACTTTGCATTTGCTTTATTCTCGCTTTATTTACCAATTTTTAGGGGATTTAGGGGTAATCCCTAAATCCATTCCTGAACCATATTACTGGAGATTATCTCACGGAGTTATTTTAGGAACTGATAACCGGCGGATGAGCAAGTCCCACGGTAACACGGTAGAGCCAGACAGGCTTTGGAGAAAATATGGAGTAGATGTCTTGCGCACCTACATGATGTTTATGGGCCCGTTTGAAGGAACTATAGCTTGGAATGATAATGCTTTAAAAGGAGTGGTGCGGTTTTTAGACCGGTTTTATTCTTTTGTTTTGGAAAACAAAGTCAAGAACACCTCTAAGGTGGGTTTTGACTCCTTAGAGGTGAAAGTAGCTATCAGCCGGTTAGTTAAAAAAGTAACAACTGATCTTTCCACTTGCCGGTTTAATACGAGTATTGCCGCCCTAATGAAGTTTTTAAACCAGGCGGAAAAGAAAAAATGGCAAATGAATAATGAACAAATGGGTAAATTAATAAAGTTGCTAGCTCCCTTTGCACCTTATCTATCTGAAGAGCTGTGGGAGGTAATTGGGGGCAGGGGTAGTGTTCACGCCTCTGCCTGGCCGAAAATAGAGGAAAAGCATTTAAAAGAAGAAAACATTACTATTGCCATTCAGGTTAACGGGAGGCTAAGAGGGACGATAGCAGTTAAAAGTGAAAAGTTAAAAGTTAAAAGTGAAGTTGAAAAACAGGCGCGAAAAGAGCCCAAAGTAGCCAAATATTTAAAAGGCAAAAAGATAGTCAAAACCATTTTTGTGCCCGGCAGGCTAATTAATTTTGTGGTAAAATAGCCTTATGATTCGAGCGGTTATTTGCATTTTAACCAATCAAGACAATAAGGTTTTATTTGTTCGGCGCTCAATTCATCGGAAAAACTTACCTGGCCTCTGGGCTTTACCGGCGGGCATGGTTCAGGTAAAAGAAACTCCTCCTCAAGCAGTCGAGAGAGAATTTTTGGAAGAATTTTGGATTAAAGTCAAGAAACCAGTTTTGCTTGAGAAATTAGTTGAGGAAGAAGAGGGTCGGGGAGAGATTGAAAAATATCTTTATCAGGTAAAAGCAAAATCCAGCCTGGATAATATTCGTTTTAATTTGGTTGAGGCCGACGGCGCTATTTTTCTCACCTTTAAAGAGTTTTATTCTTTGTTTGCTGATAAAGAAACGGGTTTTATTTTAAGATACCTGCGAAGAAAATATAAACAATTTGGGCTTAAATAGGGCAATAAAAATTTACCCCTTGATTTCTTTCTTTTTGCCAAGTTTGTTTTTAACTAAACCCACTACCGCGCCCACTATCGCTAAAGCCCCCAGGCTTTTAAGAATCTTGCTGTAGCATTTTTCCTTTTTCATTTTTTCTTTTTAAATTAGTAATACAAAAGTCTAGCAAATATTTTCATTGTCAACAAGAGCAGGTCTTGACAAGATAGTTATTTAGTAATAAAATATTACCAGTATGAAAATAGGAGTAATTAGCAAAACCAACGAAAAAGGGCAGGTTGTTATTCCCAAATATATGAGGAGGCAACTGGGAATAACGAATGAAATATCTCTAAACTTTATTCTCAGGGGGGAAGGAATTTATATTTACCCAGTGGAGGAAGTTCTCACTCCAGCCCAAGCTGATAACGCTTCCTATTTAGAAATACTTAAATTTACCCAAGGATCCTGGGCAAAGGAAAACTGGGAGGGCTTAAGAAAAAAAAGAAAAAAGATTGAAAAAGAAGCTTCTGAAAAAAGAAAGAGAAAATGGTAATTCTAGACACAAATATCATTATTGATCATTTAAGACTGAAAGCCAAAAGCAAATCCAAATTGTTGGCGCTTGCTGAAAAGAATCCAAAAAAAGAGCTAGCCATTTCGATTATTAGCGTTCAGGAGCTATATGAGGGGCAAAGTACCAAAGAGCAGGAAGAAGAAAAAATGCTTCTGGCCACCATCAGCCCTTTAAGAATTTTGTCTTATACCTACGAAGTGGCCAAATTAGCCGGAGAAATTGCCCGGGATTTAAAAAGACCAATTGAGTTAGCGGATGCCGCCATTGCCGCCACCGCCATTATTAATGGCGGTCAATTAGCTACTTTAAATAAAAAAGACTTTCAGGGGATCAAGGGATTGATTTTAATCTAGCAGGTTCGTATAGCTGTCAACCTTAAAGGTTGACAAGCTAGGCAACCTTTAAGGTTTCCCCTTTTTTAATGGTTTTGGCGGTGGTGTGAAGTAGGATTTCCTTTTCAAAAGCCTTGGGCCAGGAGGGAGCAAAAATGGTTATTTTATCCGTTAATTTTAAGTTTTGTTTTTTTCTCAACACCTGGATATCCCGAATTAATTTTCTGACCTCTCCTTCAGTTTTAAGCTCTGGGGTTAGTTTAGTGTCTAAAACAACTTTTAATTTTCCTTTGCCGGCTTTAAATTCCACCCTCTTAACGTTTAATTCTGCCTTAATTAAATCAGTTAGTTCTTTTTCTAATTTTGAAAATTGAAAATTGGAAATTGATAATTTATTCAAGGGTTGGCGCACAGGAAGTTCTTTAGCTTTTCTTTCAGAGTGGCCCAGGCTAACAATTTCTCGAATCAAGTCCATTTTCTCCTCCAGCTGGGAGTTAGCCCATTTTCGGTCTAGTTTTGGCCAGAAACAGAGGTGAACTGATTCTGGTTCAGAATCTCTTTTTAAGATTTGATAAACATATTCACTAATAAAAGGGAGCAGGGGCGCGCAACTTTTAGAAAAAAGCAGTAAAACTTGTTTTAGAGTGGCTATTCCCTGTTTATCTTTTTGCGCAAACCTTACTCTCGATCCTCTGATATACCAAGTTGACAGGTTCTCAATAAAGGGGGCAATTAAACTGGCGGCAGCCGGAGTGTTGTAATTTTCTAGGTTTTCTTCCATTTGTTTGACAAAATGAAAGGTTCGGGAAAGGAGCCAGCGATCTAGAATATGATTGCTTTCGCTTTCTTTTTTTCCCTTGATTGATGGGGAGGTATTATAAATTTCCAAAAAGCGCAGGGAGTTGCTTAAGGGAAGCAAAACTTTTTTAACCATATCTTCACAGCCTGATTCTAAAATAGCGGCGGTGGCGTTTCGGCCCATCATTAAGGGGTTTTTCATTAAAACATATCTTAAAGAGTCGCCCCCGTATTTTTTAATTAAATTTTTGGGATCCGGGTAATTGGCATAGCTTTTACTCATTTTTCGACCATCATCGCCAGCCATTACTCCTGAAACTACGCAGTTTTTAAAACTTTCAGAGCCAAACAGGGCGGTGGATAAAACATGAAGGTAATAAAACCAAGTTCTAAGCTGACCCGTGTATTCAGAGATATAATCGGCCGGGTAAGCTTTTTCAAAAGCGGCTTTATTTTCAAAAGGATAATGATATTCAGCATAAGGCATGGAGCCGGACTCCATCCAGCAGTCTAAAACTTCTTTGGTCCGCCTCATTTCTCCTTTACATTTCAAACAAGGGAATTTAACCTTGTCAATTTTGGGCCGGTGAAGATCGGTTATTTTCATCCCAGAGCGCTTTTCAATCTCTAAAATAGAGCCAAAAACTTCTATTTGGTTGCAATCAGAACATTCCCAAACAGGCATACCGGTGGCCCAATATCTGGTTCGGGAAATACACCAATCCGGGGCGGTTTCAATTATTTTTTTAAACCGGCCATGTTTAAAGTGAGCAGGCACCCAGTTAATATTTTCGTTGTTTTTCAAGAGTTTGTCTTTAAGTTTCTGGATTCTGACAAACCAGCTTTCTTGGGCCTTGTAAATTAGAGGTGTTTCACACCGATAACAATATGGATATGAATGAGTGTATTTCTCAAGCTTGACTAACATCTTCCTTTTTTTAAGTTCCTCGATTACCAGCTCGTTAGCATTTTTGTAATACACTCCTGCCCAGTCACCCATTTCTTTGGTGTATTTGCCTTCATCGTCAACATTAACCACAATTGGTAAATCTTGTTGTTTAGCGGCTTGAAAGTCTTCCTCACCAAAACCAGGGGCTTGGGTAACCAAGCCTGTTCCCTCCAGGTTTGAAACAAAATCAGTGGCAATTACTCTTAGGCCCTTTTTGGGATCAACTTTTAGCTGTTTAAATAGTTGCTCATATTGCCAGCCAATCAGCTTTTGCCCTTTATATTTTTTAATGACTTTAGCTTTAGGAAAATAGTTGTTTTTGAGCTTTTTGGCCAAAATGTAGTTTTCTTGGCCCACTTTGATTTCTATATAATCAAGATCCGCTCCAACCGCAATGCCGGTATTGGCGGGCAGGGTCCAGGGGGCGGTGGTCCAAACCAAAAAATAGAGATCTTTTTTATTCTTAACTTTGAATTTAACGGTGGCCGCCGGATCCTCCATGTTTTTGTAGCTGTTATCCATCGCAATTTCAAACTGGGAAATGGGAGTAGAGCAGCGGGGGCAAAACAAAGAAACCCTAAGGCCTTTATAAATCAATCCCTGATCATAAAGTTTTTTAAAAGCCCAAATAACTGACTCCATGTAAGCCAAATCCAGGGTGCGATAAGCATTATCTAAATCAGCCCAGCGGCCAATATGGTCAATATACCAATTCCATTCCGCTGAAGTTTCAGAAACATAAAGACGACATTCGTTGATAAACTTATCTAGCCCAATCTTTTCAATATCACCTCTGTTTTTTAAACCTAACTTTTTCTCAACCGCGTTTTCTACCGGGAGCCCATGGCAGTCCCAGCCCCAAACCCGCCTTACTCTTTTTCCCTTCATCGTAAAAAAGCGGGGGTAAACATCCTTGGCAATACTGCCTAGCAAGTTGCCATAGTGGGGGAGGCCGGTCACAAACGGGGGGCCGTCGTAAAAAGAATAAGGTTTATCTTTGGATCGTTGTTCCACTGATTTCTCAAAGATTTTATTTTTTTTCCAAAAAGACAAGACTTCCTCTTCCATTTGGGGAAAGTTTAATTTAGTTGGCAACAAGGAACTCCTGCGAGGTGATCCGCCAGCTGGCGGACTCGGAGGTGTTCCTTTTGCTTTTGAAATCTGTGTTTCTTTCTTTTTACTCATCTTTTTCATTTTACCTTAATTCATAAAAAAAATCCCTCGTAGTTTGAAGGATTTTTGTCAGTCCCGCTCACCCTGATAAGGGGGCATCGGGACTAGAAAATAATGATTATTTGTTTAAAGCCAGTTTTCATCAGTTGAGCACATTATACACTATTTTTTTCCTTGGCGAGTTCATATAGTATAATTTTAAAATGTCAGAACCAGTAGATGGTAGATTACCATTAGAGCGGGAAGTGTCTGCAGAGCTTGGGGAATACCAAGCTTATATAATGCAGGGCGTGTTATTAATGAGACAAGCAAGATTCAACGATGTAGTTAGTCATTTTTTAAACGCTCCAGAGGCAAAAAAGAAAGCTTTAGCGGTAGGCTTAACTTTAGGTAGGGGTAGAGGGCATTTATTAGATTCCTTGCCCTCGGATGAAAAAATACCTAGTTTGGCCAATAATGCGGCTCGCAATTCTTGGTGCCGTTTGGGAAAGATTAGAATTTCTTGTCCCGCTTTTCATCCCGAAAGCCTTCATGTTCAATCAAGTCTCCCCCCTCTCCTTCTTCAGGAAATTGCTTTAATTTGTTTGGAAGAATGGTTGCATGGAGAACAGGAATTGACTGATAAGCCCCTAGCCACTCATGATTTTTCAGTAGTTAGCGGATTAACAGAGGGTGAAATTGATGTAGCTGCTTATATGTTACAAATGGGTATTCCTTTAACTGCCACTTTTTTGCACCGTTACGATCGGGGAGAAATTTTGGCTCATCATGGGCTATTAACTGAATATCAAAAAGCAGACGATAGTTTAATTTCCACTCCTGCTTTAAGAAAAGGGGTTTTTGCTTGGGTAGAGCGTTCGGATGGAACTATTGAACCCAATTGGCAAATCGTGAGGTTTCACCCCCGTACTGGTGACGCAATTTTAGTCAAGGTTGATGAGCAAATAACCAGACAAGTTTCTCTCCAAAAGTTAGTTGATCTTAGAGTAAATGGCGATTATGTTAATGAGCGGGGCCTTTATCCCTTTGCAAAAGCTAATAGCTTTGAGGATTTATTTAGCATTATTGATCAACTGGGAGGGATTTATGGTTCTTGGGGAGATAAGGAATTTTTTCAATCGGCAGATTTAAAAAGAGATATTAACCAGATTAGAGAATGGATTCTTCTTGGCCAGCAAAAGGGAAAAAGATTGGGAATAAAAGAGATTCCTATAGTGGGAGGATTGAGAGAAAAAGTAAAAGAGCTTTTGGTTTTAGCTGTCTAAGATTTTGAACATTTTGGACAGGTTTTGGAAAATACAGCCAAGCGCTAATGGTTTCCCAATAATATTTTGCTTGTTTTTTACCCATATTTGTTTTAAAATGATTTAGTGAATCCTTCTATATTAAAACAGTTGGAAAATTGTCTTTTTAGCAAGGTTTTCGATTACTGTCGGGAAATTTACGCTCCCGAGTCAGAAAGAATTAAGAAAATAATGAGTCTTTGTCAAAAAATCACAAGCCTAGTTGATTCTTCAGCCACTCAAAAAGAATTTAAAAGTAAAGTTGCGGTAATTTTCGAAAAAGAAGAGATTTTTAAGAATGAATTAATTAAGTGTTTTGATAATATTTCAAAATGAGTAGTGAAGGCGGGGAATTGCCAGCGGGAGTAGTGAAAGAAGCAGTAGTTATAGGGGAAAATGATAAAGTTTTTTCCAGACAAACAAGAGATTTGGGGTTTTGCCAAGCGCTTGAAGGAACATTGAAAGTACCATTTGACTTAAAGCCAAGCGAAAAAGCAGAAAGAGTTAGGTTTTTAGCAGAACAAGCAGGAAGGATGAAAACTGCTGAGTTGAGTGAGTATGGCAGTGCCCAGATTTCTATAAAGGGTCCAGCCGGAGAGGCAAATGCACTGGCAGTGTTGAATGTGGTTAAAGATAAACAGGGGCAAGTCTGGCTGTATTCGAATTTAGTTGGCAATCAAGCTGAAGGTAATCATCGACTTGAGATTTCTCATGGGTTAGCCTTGGATGGAGAGACCAGAATTGGCCCAGATAGAAAAACATTAACCAGAATGGGCCTAGGGGCGGTTTTTCATTTAGGTTTGGCGATTCAAGTAATAGATGATGATGTTTGGGTAGTAGACTTAGATGGTAAGAGTAGCCAAGGTGTTCAAATTGACGCTACTGAAGGGCTATCAGATAGAATAAAATCCGCTGGTGAACTACCTTACTCTTATGAAAACTCTTTATTAACCCCTCCCACTTTATTTAAAGCAGGTTCCGAAGGATGGATTTTAGTTTCAATAAATCCAAGCAAGCCCAGTGATGTGATACTGGCAAAGGTTTGTCACGATCGCACTTTTTCGTACAAAAGTTATCCTAGTGAAAAATTTCGTCAAGAAAACAAGATAAATGAAAAGGCCCTTGCTGCTCGTTTAAAAAGTAGATATTTTAATCCTGATGCCGAGCCCAACGAAAGAACGTTGCCGTGGTCCTATGGAGGAGAGGTTGATGGGAGTGTGATTTTATTTAGATCTTTTATTGAAGGCAATGAGACTTCGATAGTTTTTACCAGGCTTTCGGTAGAAGATTTTGAGGGGCAAAGGGTAAGGCAGGAATTTGCGGCCCATATTGACGGTAAACGAAGAGAGGCGCCCGCACAGGTTGATCATAAGCCAGAAAAAGAGTTTTATGAGCCAAAAGGAGTTACCATTGAAGAAAATACTGTGCGTTGTCGAAAGGCGCGGATTTTACCAGATATTCACGCTGGCCATGATCCAATAAGGCCATGGGGCAGTTTTCTTGATAATCTTGAGCCAGACGAAGTAGTTGTTTTTCAAGAATTGATTGATAGGGGCATGAAGCCCTGGGAAATTGTTGATAAGGCGATGGAAATGGTGATGAAAGGCCAAGGGGTTTATGTTCTTGGTAATCATGAGACTATGTTTTTGTCGGCTATGACTGGAAACATTGTAATGCTAGCCAATTGGTTAGTGGAGGGAGGGGATAAGATGTTGACGGAGTTGAATTATCCTGTCCAAATAGATAAAAATAGCCCGTTTGGTGACATGGCTCTTTTGAATAAAATACGGGCTGATTTAGAAAGCGATTCGAGGTTAGAAAAAGTAAGAGAATTTAACGAATTTTTGATAGAAAACGGGAAGATCTATGCTATTGTTAATGGAATGCTGGTGGTTCATGCCGGCATACCCGCTGATACTCAAGGTAATTTATTGCCCATGCCGGGCGTACCAGATTGTAAAGGTTTAACGGGAATAGATTTGCTAGATGCCCTACAGCGCGGTTTAAGTAGCAACAACAAGGAGCTAATTGCCAAAATGAATACTGGCGAGGCGAGAAATCCTTTTTGGATGAGAGAACCGTTTTTTGTTGTAGCCCAGAGTCGAACAGCTCTTCATGCTTTAAGGGCCCAGTTAAATTGGCAGCTGGCCCAAAAGTACCCGGATGGCTCCGTGCAAATAGAGGCGATTGTTCTTGGCCATACCCCGGGCATGGTTGACAACCGTTCGGGAACCCGTTCTTCTCTTGAAGTAAGAGCTTTGTTTATCGACGGTGGCTTTAGCCAAACAGGCGAACAAAGGGTTTTATTATTAAGCGTACCCGACTCTCAGCCTGATCAAGTGCAGTTGGTTTACAAAGATCCAAGCGGAGAGCAGGAGGGATTAATTTTTCAGGGTGTTTATCCCCTTCACTAGTGTTTTAAATTTTACTTCACACTCCGACTTCACACTCCGGGAGTGATCATAAGTTTAAGTAAAAACTATAGGGCTTTTGTGGTAAAATTGGGGTGATGAGGGGGAGGATTAGTT
>JADHWP010000030.1 GCA_016783425.1 Candidatus Shapirobacteria bacterium | reverse complement strand
TTTCGGGATTGATAAGAATGTTTGGGTTCAGGATGTCCAAAACCGGGTTTTTTCTACTTTGGGTCAGCCCAACTGGCTCGCCGCTTACCTTAATATTCTTCTAATGATTGTTTTGGGAAAAATAGCTATTCATTGTTCATCCACTTATCTATTCATCCATTTATCTAATTATCTTCTCTTATTTGTTTTCTATCTTTGTTTGCTTTTTACTAAATCCCGTTCGGGCTTTTTAGGTTTTACGGGTGGGGCTTTTATTTTTGCCTCTAGCTTGTTTTTAACTACTAGCAGGAAAAAAAGAAAAAAAGTATTTTCTTTGTTTTTAATTCCCGGCTTAATTATTCTCACTTTAAGTCTAATTGTGGG
This sequence comes from Candidatus Shapirobacteria bacterium, assembly GCA_016783425.1. Classification (GTDB taxonomy): domain Bacteria; phylum Patescibacteriota; class Microgenomatia; order UBA12405; family BS750m-G30; genus BS750m-G30. Next base: position 6,882 of record JADHWP010000030.1, on the reverse strand, counting down.
TACGCCCTTTTCTTCTGTAGTTAAAGAACAGGGCTTGGGAATAACCAGTCTTGATCAGCCCAATATCACCCCCTCTTCCCAAATTAGAAAAATTGTTTGGCAAGGGGCCCTTGATTTATGGAAAAAATATCCTGTTTTAGGAATGGGGGTGGAAACTTTCGCTTATTCCTACTACTGGGTGCGCCCGGCAGAGCATAATCTGACTTCTGAATGGGATTTTTTATATAACAAGGCTCATAACGAATATCTTAACTTAGCCGCGACTACCGGCAGTTTTGGTTTAATTAGCTATTTATTAATTCCAGCTGTTTACTTTATCTGGATAATTAAAAAGTTCCGAATTATCCACTCATCCACTCATCCACTCATCCCCTCATCCATTTATCTCATCTCTTTTTTATCCGCCCTAATCTCTATTTTAATTACCAACTTTTTTGGTTTTTCGGTAGTCGTGGTCGGTTTGTGGTTTTTCTTGCTTCCCGCTTTGGCCACTCTTCTTTTTAAAACCAAAGAAAAAGAAAAAAAGGAAAAAGAAACTAATTTTTACCAAACCTTGGGCTTGGCCGGGGTGGGGATTTTAACCTTGTTTTTTGTTTATCAAATTTATGCCTATTGGCAGGCTGATTATTATTTAGCGAAAGGTTTAAATAGCGAGCAAAAAGGTTTTTATGAGGAAAGCTTGGGTTTTTTACAAAAAGCGGTTGCTTTGCGAAACCGCGAGGCGCTTTATTACGATAAACTAAGCTTGACTTTAGCCAGCCTTGCCTGGGTGGCCGATAAGCAGGGAAATAATCAGGAAGCAGAAATGATAATTGGTCAAGCAGTGGAAGCGAGTGACCAAGCCCTGAAACTTTCTCCTTACCAGCTAAATTATTATCGGGATCGGGCGAAGATGTTTTTTGTTCTTTCTCAAATAAATCTTGATTATTTAGAAGAATCTTTAGCCGCGATGATGGCCGCGATTAAGCTTGCTCCCACTGATGCCAAATTGTACTATAACGCGGGCCTGATGTTTGCTTCGTTAGGAAAAAAAGAGGCTGGTCAGGAATATTTAAAAAAAGCCCTGGAGTTAAAGCCCAATTATGACCAGGTTCAGCAGTTTTTAAAAGATAATTAAAATATTAATTTAAAGATAAATGCCGGCCAATTTTTTTGCTAAATTTTCTGATTTTAATTTAGGAGTTGATTTAGGCAGCAGCTTTGTGAAAATCTTTGCCCAGGGTAAGGGGGTGCTTTTTTTTGAGCCAACAGCGATTGCCCGCCAAAAAAAGAAAGGGGGCCAAATAGTTGCGGTGGGTAAAAGAGCTCAAGTGATTATTGGCAAAGAGCCGATTAGGATAGAAGTAGTTGAGCCGGTGGAGCACGGGGTGATTGCGGATTTTGACGCCACTTTAGATTTAGTTAAATACCTTTTTTCTTTGGTGCGCCAAACTCCGGGGAAATGGCTGCGCCTTTTTGGTCCCCAGGTAATTGCCGGTGTTTCTTGCCAAGCGACGGAAGTGGAGCGTCGGGCGGTTAAGGCGGTAATGCTCAAAAGCGGGGCTCAAGAGGTTTTTTTAATTGAAAAACCTATGGCGAGCGCGGTTGGTTTAGAATTGCCGATTGATTCTTCAGCCGGATCCTTGCTTTTGGATATTGGCGGGGGAACTACCGAAATGGCCATAATTTGCCTGGGAGGGATTGTTTTACACCGCTTTTTGCCCATTGGCGGCAAGCAGTTTGACGAATCAATTATTAGTTTTTTAAGATTAAAATACGGGGTGTTAATTGGCCGCGCAACGGCGGAAAATGCTAAAAAGCAATTGGGCAGTGTCTCCAGCCGGGCGCTAACTCCTCGAGCCCAGGTGGTGATCAGGGGTCGGGATTTGGGGAGCGGTTTACCTAAAAGCATTCGGATAAAAAAAGGAGAGATAATGGAGGCTCTGCTTCCCAATGCGCAAAAAATAACTTTAGCCCTAAAAGAAATTTTAGAGGAGACTCCCGCGGAGCTGGTTGATGATATTTTAAAAAAAGGAATTTATTTAACCGGGGGTAGCGCTCAACTTCCGGGCTGGGAAACTTTAATTGCGGAGGAAACAAAGATGAGTGTGGTTTTGGCCCAAAAACCACAGGAAACAGTGGTTCGGGGCTGCGGCTCACTTTTAAAAGATAAAAAACTGCTTAATCGGGTTAAGTTAGTGGCTGGTTTACGATAATTTAGATGAAAAAATCCTTTTGGATTTTGTTGATTTTAAGTTTGTTTTTCTGGCTTTTAGACGCCAGGGGAAGTTTTAATTGGCTGCACCAATTTTTTGGACAATTTACTAACAGGGCGCGAAAAAGTGCCTTATTGGTAGTCCAAAAAGAAGAAGATGAAAATTGGGAAGGGCAGATAGCCGTCCTTCAGTTAAGAGTGAGCCAATTAGAAGAGGAAAACAAATCAGCCCGAAGATTACTGGGGGCTGACCTTTCTTCTAAGCTAAAATTTATTCCCGCTCATCTGGTGGGCCTAAATCCCGATTCTTTTATTTTAGATCAGGGGAGTTTTGGGGGAATCCTAGAAGACAGTTTAGTTTTGTTTGAAAATATCTTAGTTGGAAAAATAGTTAAAGTAAACTCTTTTAATAGTCGGGGTATCTTTTTAACTAATAACGATTTTCGCCTGGCGGTAGGCATTTGGCGAAAAAATGAGGAGGAAAAAAATTTAGCGGGCAAAGGAATTTTGCAGGGAGGAGCAAGTTTATTAATAGAAGAGATTTTACCTGAAGAAGAGGTGGAAGAGGGAGATTTAGCGGCTAGCCTGGAACAGGAGGGGGAGTTTTTAATTGGCCAGGTAATTAAAATTGAATGGGGCCAGGGCAAGGTTTTCAAAAGGGCCGAGGTGAAAGGATTTATTGATTTACGTAATTTAAGAACGGTGATGGTGGTCAAACAGTGAGAAATAATACCCCAATAATTTTGGTTTTTTGCCTGGGAATAGTAGTTGCCTGGCTGGAGGCAATTTGGATTTTTCCCTGGCTCTGGCTGCTGTTTTTACCCCTAATCTGGAGATTAAAATTAAAAGCCGAAAGCTGGTGGGGGCTGGCTTTCGGGCTGGGTTTAATCCGAGATTTATTTTGGGGCGGGTTTTTAGGAAAAAGCAGTTTTTTATTTTTGCTGGGGGTAGCTGTTTTTTATCGGCTAACTGACAGTTATCACAAGCGGACGAACCTTTTGTCATGAGGCAGCCTTTTTTTGACATTGACCAGGAAAAGCTGTTTCTCTTAACTAAGGCGATTTTACTTTCTAGTTTTTTAATTTTAACTTTGCGCAGTTTTGATTTAGCCGTTATTCGAGGGAGCTACTATTTAAAACGTTCGGAAAATAATCGTCTGCGCAAAATCTCCTTAGCGGCTCCCCGGGGCCGAATAATTACCCAAAGCGGGCAGGTGTTGGTGGACAATCTGGGTACTTATACTGATAAACAAGGGAATCAGCTGGAAAGAGAAAGGGCTTTGTTTAAAAAAGCGGCGGGAGAAGAGGTGGTGGACAGGCTGGTTCGGCGCTATTATTTAAATGAAGCCGCCGCTCATTTAACCGGTTATTTAGGGGAGACAACGGAAGCAGAATTGGGCCATTTTCGCTGTCCGGAGCGAGAAATTAACTATCAACTGGGAGACCAGGTTGGCCGCGGAGGTTTAGAAGAACAATACGATTGTTTTCTTACCGGCAAAACCGGGGAAGAGCTGATAGAGGTTGATTTCCGGGGTCGCTTAATTCGGGAGCTGGGTAAAATTCAAGCCGAAAGCGGAGAGGATTTAATTATTTCCCTGGATTTGGACTTGCAAAAGTATATTTGGGAAAAAATTAAGGAAATTAAAGGGGCGGTAGTCGTTTTGGAAGCTGTTAGCGGCCAAATATTAGCTTTAGTTTCCGCTCCTTCTTTTGAGCCTAATGCTTTTGGCTTAGCTAAAAATGAAGCGAAGATTGAAAGTTATTTGTCGGATCAGGAAAACACTCCTCTTTTAAATCGAAGCCTGGGCGGCGCTTACCCTCCCGGTTCAGTTTTTAAGCCGGTCGTCGCGATTGCGGGGCTGGAAGAGGGGAAAATAAAGGAGAATACCATTGTGGAAGACGCCGGGCCAATTATTATCGGCCAGTGGCAATATACTAATTGGTATTGGAATGATTATGGGATGGTGGAAGGCGAGGTTGATTTAATTAAGGGCTTAAAGCGTTCTAATGATATTTATTTTTACAAGGTGGGCGAGTGGCTGGGAGCCAATAACCTGGTCGCTTGGGCGGAAAAATTTGGCCTGGGAAAAATAACCGGGATTGATTTGCCGGCCGAGTCGGCTGGCTTACTGCCTTCCCCGGACTGGAAGAAAAAAATTAAAGGCGAGCCCTGGTTTTTGGGCAACACCTATCATCTGGCTATTGGCCAGGGGGATTTGACTGCCAGCCCTTTGCAAATTGCGGTGTTGACGGCGGCCATTGCCAACGGCGGCCGGCTTTGCCGTCCGCATTTGGCCGTGAATACCCTGTCAACCTTAAAGGTTGAAGATCCGGTAACCTTTAAGGTTGACAATACGAGCGACTGCCACGATTTGAGAATTACCCCAAAACATTTACAACTGGTTCAGCAGGGAATGATTGAGGCTTGTCGGCCCGGGGGCACCGGTTTCCCTTTTTTTGATTTTGTCCCCCAAGTGGGATGCAAAACCGGCACAGCCCAAGCGGGGGGAAAAGATGACGAGCCCCATGCCTGGTTTACTCTTTTTGCGCCTGCTTTGTCAACCGCGCCAGACACTCCCGAGGTGGGCCCTGACTCCTCGGGAGTTGCTTCCCGGAGCGTAGTCGTCACCGTCTTTGTCGAAAAAGGAGGCTCCGGCGCTTACATTGCCGCCCCCATTGCCAAAGATATTGTAGAATATCTAAAAGAGCAGAAGTATTTTTAGATTGATATGATGCTTTACTAAGACTGTCAAGGAGTTTTTAATCTTTTTTGATAGTATTTGTAATTTAAAAAGGAAAAAAATAAGATGGTTGATCAAAATGAATTTTGGGATTTGTCTTTAAAAGAGGCTAGTGGGGTAGAGGCCGAAAGAAAACTTGTGGCAATTTATGATACTTGTTTAAACCATTCTTTTGTGAGTGAGGATTCGGTTGAGCTACGACAAAAATTTAAAGATTTTTACGATAGAAATTTGGCTTCTTCTGACGGTAGAGAAGCAGTGGTAATTTACGGATCCGTTGGTTTCGGTTTTGCTACCAAAAATAGTGATATAGATGCAGTTCTTATTACAGGGAAAAAACAGAGCGGCTCAAAAGAGGTAGAGCATGAATACCGGGAAACTAAAATTTCAATAAGAGTGATTGAAGTTGAAGAGCTCCGAGAGCTGACAGCTAAATTGACAGAAAGTCAAAGAATAGAAGATTTGAGTGGCAGAGATCTAGAGAAGCTATGCGCTCTTTTTGGACCTCAAATTGCTGGTTCAAGCGAGTTTTACAAGGAAACACAGAAAGACATTTTGGCGCTTGTTTTGGAAAATCATTCTATGGCAAACCAGATTTGGCAAAAAATTCGCTTTCAATTCCAACTAATGTTTGGTAGCTATTTGTTTGTTACCGGGAGAAAAATCAAGCAACCTTCTTTTGATCGGCTATGGCGCCAACTTCTAATCCAGCAGGAAGGAGATCAAGAGCAGGCGAAGCAAGATTTACAAGCTTACCACTCGCTTCATAGTCACCTTACTTTACCCTCCTTAAATGAGATGCTGGTTGCTCGTGGGTTATTGCCTCTAATTGAAGATATGCCTCGTGATGTTCTATGTGCGCCCCTTGAGCTTGGTGAAGATGGCCAACTCAGAGTGGTTAGCGGTGAGAATTGGCCAGATAATATTATTGAGCATGGATTTAAACGTTTAGGCGTTAATTAAGAATAGCTTCTTGCTAAATATCTCTTCATTCCTTTTGCTCAGTAAAAGAACGCCCGATGTTTATACTCAGCTTTTGCTTTTGCAGTTCGAAATGGCTAGAATTAAACTTGAATAAAATGAGTGAGCAGGAAGAGGCTAAATCAGGTGAGGCAATAAATCCAGTATCAGAAATAGAACGGCTGGAAAAGTTGAGCCGGGCGATAAGAGATCGGCTTACTGATCCGGCTTGTGTTTTGGATGGTGAGCAAGCGGCTAAATGTGAAGAGGGATTAATTTATGCTCTTGAGCCAGTTGTAAAAACATTAGCCACGCTAGATCAAGGACTGCATCCAGAGCCAGCCATGTATAAACTTTTAAAAAAGTTAAGAGATGATGTTGACGTTGATATTGATGTTCCCGAGCCGGACGAAAACGGTAAAGTAGTAATGACTTTTCCTGATCAACCAAAAAAAACAAGAGAAATGCCGGCTCTAAAGGCTTACGAGATTATTTTGGGGATGTTAATTGATCAGGCTGAAGAAGCGGCAAGGTATGCTGAAAGTGCTTTGAATCTTGATCCTAAAAGTGAACGCTTGATAGAGGTGTATACCGGGACTCTTGTTCAAGTAGCTAAATTAGGCCAAGCCGCAACTGAAGTGGCTATTAGTCAAGCCTTGCAAATTTACAGGCAGGATTCCTCCCATTTGTATTCAGCAATTAGTGTTTTAAGAGATGCTGCTGATCTTCGGAAATTATGGGAACCGGATCGGCGTCGGATAGAAGCTGTTTTGGGAGCTTTCCAGGCCCTAGTTTCTTCACAGGGTGATTGAACTTAAAAATTTAATAGTATTTTAGGAATTTGTAAAGACTACTTTTCTTTTTTTTGAAAAAAGGACATTGAAGGCCTCCAAAAAACCAAGCCTCCCCATCAGGGGAGGAACTTCGTCACTATCCAAAACCGCTAAGGGTATTTTTTTCTTCCATTTACCTAAGCGAATAGGAAATT
>JADHWP010000005.1 GCA_016783425.1 Candidatus Shapirobacteria bacterium | reverse complement strand
GGCTGGGTTTGGACCGGCAGCCGGCCCAAACCCTACCGGCAGAAAGTCAGGCCCCAAACACTTTTGGCGCCCTGGCGCTTTAGCTCTTTACCGGCTTCTTTTAGAGTGGCCCCGGTAGTCCAGACATCATCAAAAATAATAATGTTTTTATTTTTTACCGCGGGGCTGGCTAAAAACTGGTTTTTAATGTTTTTTTGCCTGGTTTTTTTATCCAAGCCCACTTGAGGAAAAGCAAAAACCACTCTTTTTAAAAAACTTGAACTATTGCTTAAATTAAAACTTTTGGCCAGTCCCTCCTCAATTAACAAAGATTGGTTAAAACCCCGCCATTTTTCCCGGATCGGGTGAAGGGGCAAAGGGGTTAAAATAAATTTATTCTTTCGCCAAAAAGAAATCAGGTTATTGTTTTTTTTAAGCTCTACCAGAAGCAAATCCGCCATAGTGTCTGCCAGGCTTTTGACCATTTGGAATTTAAAAGAACCAATTAATTTTTTAACTTCTTTTCGGTAAGCAAAAGGGGAATACAAGCCGTTTAAACTGTTTTTCTTTTGGCACCCAAAGTGGGTCATCCCTGTTAAAGAAGACCGCAGGCAAACCGGGCAAATTTGGTTTTGGGCTAAAGAAAGTTTCGCCCGGCAGGCAAAACACAGCCATTTGCCCGTTTTTCCACAAAGCAGGCACTCTTGGGGAAAAAGCAAATGAAGTAAGTTAACAACCATTCTAACTTAAAGAAAAATACCTCTTAAGTTTTCTGTCAAAAGTTTTAAAGTCTTGAATTTTTTCTTTTTTGGCTAATAGTAGATTGTAGCAATCCTCAAACTCCAAGGTTGTTTTTTGATAAAGAGCTAACGCTTGCTTTAAAAGTTCTTTATCCTGGATCTTAATGAAATCAAGACTAAGAACCTTGGCCAAAACTCTAATTGCTTCATTTTTTTGCTTTTGGTAAAAGCTGGTTAAGACCCAATAAACCTCAAAAATCACCAACAGGGAAGTAAATAGCTTCGCTTTTCCGTCAGCTCCTTTTAAAAACAAGTCCTTAGCCTTTTGGTGCTGTTGATTATCGTCCTTTAATAGAAAGCGCAAAAAATAGTTGGTATCAACAAAAATCATTTTTTATTTCTAAAATATTCTTTTTTGGCCAACTTTATTATCTGATTAACGTTTTTCCTCTTAAATCTAGTAGGAAGACTAACTGAACCGGCTAATTCTTCAACTGAATCAGCTGCCGGCTGGATAATTATTTTTTTCTTTTTTACTCCAACCAGTACTCGCTGACCCTTTTTTAGATTAAGATAGTAGTAAATAGAAGCCGGAATAGTTAACTGCCTTTTACTGGTAATCGTCGCTAACTGGTTCATAGTAAGGAGATAATATCAAAGCAAGGAGTGTTTGTCAACTCCTTACAAAATATTTTGGTGGAGATGCCCCGGAGTGACCGGGGGTCCAGAAAAATACTAAAAAAGCGTCTACAGGCTTAGATTGTTTTTGGTTTTTTGCTAGCTTCAAGAAAACAACCAAACTAAAAAGCTAGCGCCAGCTTTATTTTTCCCTTAAAAATCAAGCTAATTTTCTTAAGGTAAGTCTGATTAAGTTGACACCCAGTTAATCTTCTCAAACTAAAAATTAGTGGATGCTCCCGCTTAAGCGTAAGCTACAGCGAGAGGGCCATCATATCGATTGGCATTTGTTTTTTTGGTCCTGTTTTACTTCGCGATTGAACCAACGAAGACCTGCGGCTTTTAAAAGTGCTTTTCCTGTCGAATCAGTTCATCCCCTTTTTAAAGGTACTTATCTCTCTTTTTTCCTGTTTGGCCATCAGCTCTTTTTTCCGTTCTTTCTTCTTTTTAAGTCTCCCTATCCCTAGCTGAACTTTAATCCAGCCTCGTCTAGTATAGCAACTCAATGGAATAATTGTCAATTTTTTCTTTTTTTGGGTAAACAGCCAGGCAATTTCTTTTTCTTTTAAAAGCAATTTTCGGGAAGCAGTAGGCTCATAATCCGGCTGGCGAGCATAAAAATAAGGAGCAATAACGGCATTAATTAAAAAAACTTCGCTTCCCCTTGTTTGTACTGAAGCCCCGCTTAATTGAATTCCCCGGGTTTTAATTGACTTTACTTCCGCTCCGGATAAAACAATTCCCGCCTCTAGCTTAGAACGAATTTGATAAAGGCGAGCCCTCCGATTAGAGTAGCGCTTCATCTAAATTGAGGGTATAAACTTCTCCTTCAGTTAAGAAAAAGAGCCATTGACCATCAGGGCTAATAACCAAATCAGCCACTTCGCCCAGTTCCAAATTAATCTGCCCTTGCCAAACTCCTTCTTTATCCCAAACTAAAAGCTGATTTTCGACGGTTAAAACTACCAGGCGAGAGCTACTGCCAGGCAGGGCCAGCAACGCGCTTTCTTTTTGAGGATTATTCTCCAGCTTAAAAGAAGCCGGTTGGCCCTTATAAAACTTGGTTATTTGCCCACTTTTACTCAAAAACCAAATATTGCCATCAATTCCCAGATCAACTATTTCTTCCCACGCCAGGTTAGGGGTATTGGTAAACCAATCCTGGGGCGCTGAATAATTTTTGCCTAAACCGACTAGTTTAAACAGTTTTTTTTCGCCCTTGTCTAAAACATAAAAGTTACTCCCCCAGAAAAGCAGGGAAAAAGGCTCCTTCCATTCACGCTCCACCACCCTTTCCGAACTATCTTTACCATCCCAAAAAATAATTCCTTTTTCATCCAAAAGGTAAAACTGGTTTGCCCTGGGGACGCTAAAAAAAAGCTTGTTTTGCGCAATCTCTCCGCCTGAAAAAGTTTGGCTGTACTTACCGGGATACCCAAAGCTAAAAACTTTTTGGGACTGAGGATCAAAAACAAATAACTCTTTTTCCGTAATACTAAGCTGTTCACCCCTAGCCTCCTCGGCCAGTAAACTTAGCTTAAAAAACAACTCCGGCTTTATTTTTTCTCCTCCGCCCAAAATAACCGTTAGGCTTTCGACTCTTTTTTGTAAAGACATTAAAGAGTTATTGTTCGGATTGATTTCCTGGGCTTTAACAATCAGTTCTTCCGCCTGCTTAACCAGCCCCAGGCTTTCATCGGCTTTAAGCTGATATATTGCCTCGGCCGCTCCCAGTTTACTTTCGACTTCAGAAACCAGATCATTAAACTTTTTCTCTTTAGTTAGTTTTTGGCGGCGATACACTCCACCCCCAATTAAAACTAAAAGTCCCATTAAAATAATTAATCCCAATCCTAAATTTAGCCTGGTTTTGGAAAAAGGAATTTTGGGAAATTTTAATTTAACTCTTTTTCTAATTTCCGCTTCGAAATAAGTAGTTGGTTTGGTTTCCACCTGATCTTGCTCTTCCTCAATTTTAATCAAGGCCGCTCCAATCTGGCTCTGATCGGCCCGAACGTGAATTAAGGGAGAAAGAATTTCCGCCGCCGCGAAAGGATCGTTAGTCTGTAAAGAAGCCCTAATCGTTCCCTGGGGGATTTGGGAAAAAAAGTTCTGAGTGCCAAAAATAAGCAGATCAGTTTTGGTAATTTGGCCGGAAATAACTAAAGAGCGCTGGCCTTCTCCGGAAAGCAGAGGCAGCAACTCTCCCTCTTTAAGTAAAAAAAACTCTCCTCCTCCCCAAACTCCTAAATATAAAAAACCCCGCCAATAAACGGAAATTAACAAAGAAAGGGAAATTTTTTCAGTTAAGTAAACCGGCCGCTCTTTGCCGACCTTAGCAAGCATTTCCTTAACCCTCTCCATCGGCGCCCCCTTTAAGTTGCCGTAATATTCCTCGTAAATTCGGGAAATTATTTCCCGGCCATAGCCGGTCGCCGCTTCTTCCGAAGCTCCTTTTAAGGAAAGCAGCAAAACCAGCTGGCCCCGCTTTTCTTTTTTTTCTGGCTCCAGGCCGGCAAAATGGTGGATTTGCACCCAGCCTTCATTATCTGGAGTGCCCATAATTTCCTTTAAAACAATGCCCATCTTAATTTCATTTTACACCAGGGTAATAACAAATAACATCCCTCCAGAGCCAAAACACACCTTAGGGGTGTTCGTTATTGGCGCTTGACATAATGTTCACAATGTACGATAATACCAATAAATGAAGACAATAAGCATTGGCGCTACCGAAGCAAGAAACAAATTCTTCGAATTAATAGAAATGGTGGCTTATCAAAACTACTCGGTAATAATCAAGAGAAACAATAAAGAGCTGGTTAAGTTAATTTCTGAAAAAGAGCCGGAAAACAGCTTTGTTTCCTTACAGGACATAATTGCTAAAAGTTTTGGAATGGTTACTGCTAATCTCTGGCCATACCAGAAAAGTAAAATTATTAAAAACGAAAAACAGGCCAATATAAGCTGGTAAAGTGAAAACGGTTATTTTAGACAGTAGCATAATTATTGATCACGCTCGCGGCAAAGGAAAAGCCCTGATTCAACTTCTTAAACTCCAGGAGAAAAAGAAAATAGAGTTAATTGTTCCCACAATCGTGGTTTTCGAATTTTATTCAGGCCTTTCTTTGGAAAAAAGAGAAATTTTAAAAAACAGTGAGCTTTTATTCAGTAAATTCAAGGTTATTTCCATTAATGAAGAAATTGCCAAAACAGCGGCGCAAATAAACAGAAAGTGCCGGCTATATCAAAAAATCAGCGTTGCCGATTTACTAATAGGGGCAGCGGCGATTTGTCTTTCCGGCTACCTGGCCACCAAAAACATTAAAGACTTTAAAAAAATACCGGATCTAAAAATCCTCCCGCTCCCCCGCTAAATACAATGATTCGAATCATTGTATCGCCCGCCAAAGCTTGGTAAAATCAAAAATAAGTCGGATAGTTGCTAGTTAGCTAACATATGATAAGAAACATTCGGTCTGAAAAGCTAGATGAAATTCATTATCTTTTAGGGAATTCATGCAACTTAAACTGTGACTTTTGTTTTTGGGATTCCAGGCTACCAAATTTTCCTATCGAATTTAAAAAGAAAATAGTTGACCAAATAATTTCCACTGGCATAAAAAAAGTCACAGTTAGCGGAGGTGAACCGTTGTGTGACAAAGATTTCATGGACATTCTAACCTATATGCACAAGGCTGGACTTGAAATAGTTCTTCACACCAACGGTCTCAAAATCACCCAACGGTCACTAAAAAAAATTGCTGCTTTTATCTCCAGAATAAGTTTAACTATGGACAGTGTCGATGAAGACATCCTTTTTCAAATGAGAAAAAACAGAGATATTACCCAACATACAATTTTTTTAGTCAAACAGTTTCACAAGCTAGGCGTCCCAGTCAGCATAAAGACCTTAGTCACTAAAGTTAATCATCGTGAAATTGTAAATATAGGTAAAGTATTAAGCGGTTTGCCTATCCAATATTGGTCTTTATTCGAGTTCGTCCCCATTGGTAGAGGCAAAACAAATAAAGACAAGTTTTACATTAACCCAAAACCTGTTTGACGAAATTTGCATGAATTTAAGAAATGAATTTCCGTCTTTATCAATCCGTCTCCGTCGGCCAAAGAAAAATCCGTCGAAATATTGTTTTATTGCCGCAGACGGTAAGGTTTATACTTACGATAAAGACGCTGGAGACATATTTGTCGGAAATTTAGGTACAGAAGATTTACCGTCCATCATCGCCAAAATTCAATAATTCCTGTTTCTGATCATACGCTTCGTCACTTCGTTCCTTGCCGCATTGCATTCTCAGTCGGAGAGTAGAGGGACATTTTACTCTCCTCCTTCGGGTCAGCTAACACAGTATATCTGGTTCGGCCCTTGCAGGGCCTCGATCCAAATTGGCCAACTTTGCTGAAATATTGTAAAATTGAGCCAACATCAGATATACCGAAACGTTGTCGAAAATACATTTTTTATTTATAGATTTTTCACTCGGCTTTTTATTAAGAAATAAAAATGGTACTAGGGGAATCAAAATGAATTTTTATCTTTTTGCCATTTCAATTAGTTTCTCTGAGGGATAATACCGGACATATTTCCCCTCTTTTTTTGAATAGAGAAAACTAACCGACTCAAGTTGTTTAAGGTCTTTTGCAGCAGTTTGTCTCGAAACATTATTTACCACTGAATGAGAGGATACAGTAGTCGAAGGGTTTGTGTCGGAAATAAAGTAGTGAACAAGTTGTTTTTGTCTTTCATTTAAAACAATCTTTTTACTGATTATCATATCTACTTTCTTATTCTCCTTAATTTTGTTTTCCAGATAAGACTGAAATTCTCTTATGGCTTGCAGAATCTTTCTTAGGTGAAAATCGTAAAAGTAAGTAATATCTAATCCATCTTGTTCGCTGTATATATAAGCCAAGGAGTATTGACCTGGGGCTTTTTTGATAACTGTAGAAATTGGCAAAAACATAAAAGTCCAGTACCCTTTTCTCAATAAATACCAATAGAAAAGGGCCCTAGCAAGCCTTCCATTGCCGTCTGTAAATGGGTGCAAGTAACCAACCCAAAAGTGCAGAAAAATAGCTTTTATGATAGGATGCGTGAATTTTTCGTTAGTTTGATCATTGGCATATTCAATCAATCTGTTAATTTCACTTTTAACAAAACGTTCGTTTGGGGGAACGTGGCTTATATATTCAGTAGAACCAATTTGACCTTGGACAGCAATTTCATCCTTGTCGTTTCGGAGACGATTCTGTTCCGTTTTGTTAACAGTTTCTTGAGTCAACATTCCATGAATTTCAAACAACAGGTCTAAAGAAAGATTTTTACTTTTATAATCTTCTTCAATGGCGTTTATTGTTTTATAGTTATTAAAGATCATTCTTTCCGATTCGTTGCGAGGCTCTCTTTTTTCGATAATCATTTTTTTAGCAACTGCTCGAGTAGTATGAGCCCCTTCAAGTTGACTAGAAGCTATCGCTTCTTCGATAATTCCCCTGTTGATAAATGTTTGTTGATTGGATTGGGAAATCACATTGGGATAAGGGAGCAGTTGTCCCCCAGAAACCATATCTATCTCATGAAGGTATTCTTCAGTTGACGGAAGTCTTAACCATTTGAAAAACTCTCCGCCCTCACTTTTTATAAGAATTTCTGTTGAAGAAATATTCCTAAATTGACGGATTAAATACCACAATTCCTCTGAATCAAGAATATTGTCTTGAACTTTATACTGGAATTTATCCCAATAAATATAGCTTGGTTCATTGGCCTCTTCAAGGAGTTTTCTATACTTTGTCGGGTCTTTTTCCAGCACAGCGATCACTTTCCCTCTGTCAACTTTTTTCAAATCTGGTTTTTTTAAACTAAAATGTGGCAGTTGAGACATTTTTTATTTTTCTATCAACATGTTAAACACATGTTAAACACATGTTAATACTTAACATGTTAGCAATATGTTAAGTACATGTCAAGTACATGTAAACAGTCAACATGTACCAATCTAGAAACTAAAGCTGTCTTACAAGAACACACTTCAGCAATTCATCTCAAAAAATTCACCCCGAATCCCTCTTTTTTTCGCTGAATTTAAACCCAAAGAGAAATAAAAAGCCCAGCAAAAAATAAAGAAGAAACAATAAATACACTTCTCATTCACTGCGTTCAGTTGACCTCGCTGCACTTTCGCCCTCCACTGGCTAGTAGATAAATCCACAGCTTTCAGGAGTCAAAACACACCTTAGGTTCCTTTAAACATTACATAACTCGTGCCGATCGTCATGAGTTATGTAATAAACTGGCAAGCAGATTAAGGGGGGATTCCTCGGAGGTGTGCCGGCTTTCGCTAAGTACAATGATTTGAATCATTGTATCGCCTGCCAAAGTTTGGTAAAATTAAAAATAAGTTCGGATAGTTGCTAGTTGTCCGACATATATTTTTACTATTTTATTTGCGGGCAACTTTTTATAAAATAAAAAGTATTAGGAGGGGTTTTGTATCAGGCCCTCTAGTTAGTTTATAAAAATAAAATCCTACTTCCTTAATACTAGTTTCAGAAACATATATGCTTGACACATTTTCAGAAACTCCAATCAAAGAGGTAGAAGTAAATCCGGTTATCCAATACAAAGCTGTAAAGAGAATGCCGGGCGGCGGAACATCTAATGTCTATGAGGTTGAATTAGAAGGGCAATCTTTTGCGGTTAAAGCATCTCCTTTTTCACTAGCTCGTGAAGAATCAACATTATCTAGCCTCAGTCATCCAAATATCTTACCTGTGCTGGAATCAGGTAGAGCTAAACTTGACACAAGCCAAATACCTGATGATAAAAACAACGATATAGTTGTCCACACTCTACGTTTTAAATTTATACCAACCTCATTAACAACACTGGCAGCAGGTTTATCCGAAGAACAAATACGACAATTATTAGAACAACAGAGAGCCGCTTTGGATTACATGCACTCAAAAGACATAGTTCACACTGATATTAAATCTGACAATGTTTTAGTAGAGGGAGAGACTTCATATTTATCGGATTTTGGGAATTCAAAGCGCCTATCTCTTCCCGCAGAGCAAGAACAGTTTGAGCAACTAAAGCAGAAAGACATCGCAGATTTTCAACAAATGAGTGAAAGATTGTTGGGACAGCCCTAACCTTATTGTAAATTAGGAGGAGGCTATTTTCAGCTTAAAAATTCACCCCCTGACCCCCTCTTTTTTTGCTGAAAATCATATATCAAAGGAAAATAAAAAGTTGCCCGCAAAGAATTAAGGAAAAAATATACGTTGACACCTCATTGCATTCTCCTCATTTCATTCGTCGGGTCGGACAACACAGTATATGCGGTTCCCACGCCGCGGCGGGGTCACCCATATTTCGCCGAAATTTGATAAAATAATTCAAGGTATCGGCGAAACATCGCATATACTGAAACGTTGTGCGAAATATAAATATTTTATGAGTAGCACCATTTCAGATACAGCAAAGCATTTTATAATTGCTGATATCCAACGAGAAATTGACCTTGCTAGAATTACCGAGAAGACAAAGAAATCAAAACAAAAATCGCCACTACCTCAGGGAGGAGGAAATTTTCTAGCCGCTTTAGGCCTGCTAGCTTATACCGAATTTGCTGGAAAAACCAAATTTAATTATAAGCGTAATGGAAGAAATCACGCGTCTAAAAATTTCAATGGTTTTTTTGATTTATTAGGCGTGGAGTATAAAAAATTAAGGAAACAACACAACGTTTATGACATTCTCCGCTCTGGTTTAGTTCACGAGTATTTCTCAAAAAAACCATGCCAAATAGCAATGTTAAAACCCAACAATTATAAATGGCCAGGCATTGTGGTAAATGATCATGGCGTTTTTGTTTTCTGCGTTGAACAATACTTTGAAGATTTTAAAAATGCTTTAAACGAGCAGTTTTCATAAAATATTTATACTGCTTCACTTCGTTCGCCCCCGCTGCGCTTGGTAAATTTAATCACCTCAAAAATAGTGCTTTTAAGCATTACATAACTCGTGCCGATCGTCATGAGTTATGTAATAAACTGGCAAACAGATTAAGAAAACATTCCCGGAATGTCCTTCCCGGGATTCTCACATTTCGGGAATGTTCTGGCGGTTGCTAAAGAATAACGAAGGCAAAGAGAAAAACCAGCAGGCTGCCGAACAAATGAGCCCAGGCAAAGATTTTTATCAACCAATTATGGGGAGAAGAGATAACTTGGGCCATCATGTACACCTGGCGCAATAATACTAAAGCAAAAATAATATATAAGCCCAAAGCAAAAAGCAGACAAGCCTTGGCAAACAGCCAAAATGAAAGCGGAAAACTCATTTAATTGAGCCTCCCCTCTAATTCTTCCTGCTTTTCTTCCAGTCTTAATCTTTGTAATACTTTAGCGACCAAGGCCGGATGAGGCACTGATTCAAATTCAAACTCCCGTATTTCGGCCGCGGTTTGAACATAGATCGTGCCATAATCAAGCATTGTTCCCATCACTCCCCCCATTTTATAAGTAACATCCTCAATATTCACAATTTCCGCATCGGAAACCCGTTTGTAAATTAAGCTAATAAAGTCAATATCCACAATTCGCTCATCAGTAATAATATTGACCGAAAAAAACCAGGAAAAAAATTCTTCCAAAGTAAAAGCCAAAACAAACAAATACCACATTAAAATCAAAACCAAGCGGAACTGAAAGGGAAGCCAGTCAAAAGGAGGCAGGGCGCGCAAAAAAAGCGGGGCGATACTCATTAAAAACACCAAGCCAACCCAGCGCAAATTGGTAACCCAGTGGCGGCGCAAGAGTAAAATCACCTTTTCTTTAATCATTTGGTTTTCAAAAGAAAGGCGCTGGGGTTGAGCGACAAAAGAGCTAAAAAAATTATTATTCTTCCCCACCAGGCGATAAACTTCCTTTCGGACTTCTTTTAGTTTTGCCGAGCGCTCGTCCTTTTTCTTTTGGCCCACCGCCTTTGGTTCCTCTTTTTTAGCTTTATAAATATCCACCATTTTAATTTTTCCCGATTAATCTTTTAATTTCTTCTCCGCTAAGAGTTTCCTTAACTACCAGTTGGGCGGCTATTTTATCCAAAAACTTAGCTTTTTCCTTAATTATCTTTTTGGCTTTTAAATAAGCCCCATCCACAATTTTCTTTAACTGCTCGTCAATTTGGGCTTGCATTTTCGGAGAAATGTTTTGCTGGCTAAAGTAAGAGCGGAAAGAATGATCGCCGGCTTCCAAATAAGGACCAAGACTCAACGGTCCTAAATCACTCATGCCGTATTCTACCACCATTTCTCGGGCAATTCTGGTGGCTCCCTGAATATCCGCCGCCGCCCCGGTAGTCATTTCCGAAAACTTTAACTCTTCCGCCGCTCGGCCCGCCAGTAAAGCGCTAATTTGAGAAAGGAGACGGGTCTTAGTTTCCTGAAACCGATCCTGCCGGGGAGGAGTTAAAGTGTAGCCCAGGGCCAAACCCCGGGAAACAATGGAAACTCTTTCTACCAGATCCATTTCCGGCAAATAAAAGGTAATTAAAGCATGCCCGGCCTCATGGTAAGCGGTCATCTCCCGGTCTTTTTTTGACTGCAATCTCTTTTTTTCCGGACCTAATTTTACCTTTAAAGCGGCTTCTTCAATCTCTGCGCTACTAATTATTTTTTTGTTTTTCCGAGCCACTAAAATGGCCGCCTCATTGAGCATATTTTCCAAATCTGCCCCCGAAAAACCAACCGTTCTTCGGGCCACCTTGATCCAGGAAAAATTGTTTACAAAAGGCTTACCTTGAGAATGAAGTTTTAGAATTTCTTCCCGTTCTTCTAAATCCGGCAAAGTCAAAACAATTCGCCGGTCAAACCGACCGGGGCGAAGAAGAGCCGAGTCCAGCAAATCACCCCGGTTGCTATTGTGAAGCAAAATCGGACTTTCGCCTCCAAAAAAAGCCTCGTTATCAACCCCACAAAGATCATAAACAAAACCATTAAAGGGTTTTTTGGTTACTTTTTTTATAATCGGCCTTTTAATTGGGTATGTTTTTTGGCAACAGTGCTGATTAAAGGGGTTGTTAGTTTTTCCCCAGCCCAGACGATAAACTTTTGTTTCTGGAAGAGGCTTACCACCATTAATTCTTCTTCCTTTTTTTGCAGTAAAACCGCCAACATAGGTCTTTATTCCATGCATTCGACAAAGCCAATTTAATTCCAAAATTAATTTTTTACTAACTGAGGTTATTTCTCCTCTACCTTTTTTATCCTCATGGCCATCTCCACGCCAATAACCCCTTAAAAATTCTATAAAATACTCATAAGGGGCTTCAAATAAAAATGAGGGAAGATGTTTATTATGTGCTCCCTTTCCGCAGTGCCGAATTAAAAATTTTGCTAATGGAGCCGCGGAATAAATGATGTTTACCGCTCCATAATCGCGCCTTTTAATTCGGTCTGGGTCTATTTTAAATATCTTTTTTACTATCCTTATTAAATCTTCCATATAATTAATTTCGGTATTAGAAAAACAAAAATCAACTTCCCAGCGCGCATAACCTTCAGCTGTATAGTAGCCGAGTAATCGGCAAAGTTCAGGAGTGACTACTATTTTCTCGGGAAAATGGTGTTTAAAATATTTTCTAGAAATGGGGCGAGGACCTCCTATTCCTCGCTGCCAATTAGAAACAGTACCCTGGGAAACCTGGACTGTTTCAGCTAAATAAGATTGAGAAAAATCATTTTTATTTTGAAGAGAAAACAAGTATTTTGCCTGCCATTCACAATCCAGCTCCTGATCGAAAAAAGGAAGTTTTAAAGACCAAAAAGTGGAAAATTTATGAGCTCTTACCTCCATTAAGCTCTTATTGGTTCTATTAGCCTTATAAGGAAGACTCACTAAGATATCACCCCCCTTTAATTCTGAAACGGGCTTGGTCTCCAAACCCCAGCGGGTACGCACAAAAACCGAGTGATTACCAGTAGCCCTAATCTTACCTCCCAAATACTCTACTTCATAAATCTCTTTTACTTTGTGGCGAAAAACGCTTCTTATTTTTTTAAAGACGCTATTTTTAAAATAAAGACGATTTCTACCAAAATTACTATTGCTGACTTTTCTATCTATTCCTAAACAACCTGCTCCATCTACTTCTACTACTTCTACCTCTCCCTCTTCTTGGGCATCATAATATTGGTCAATAAATTCTCCAATGAGAACCAGCTTTACTGCCCCCCCTTCTTTTATTAAAATGGGGGTTTCACCGGTTACACTAGCCGCTACTACGACCACCTGGTCAGTCGGCTCAAAGCCATCCATTTCTACCAAAATCTGGTTTAAGGTTTGCTCCCGCTCATCATGGGCGGGCATGGCTCCGGCGCTCCGGGACCGGCCAATCGCATCCAGCTCATCAATAAAAATAATTGAAGGGGCGGATTTTTTGGCCGTCATAAAGAGATCTCTCGTGCGTGACGCCCCTACTCCCACGAGCATTTCCATAAACTCTGAACCCGCCATGGAAAAAAAGGGGACATTAGCCTCTCCCGCTACCGCTCGAGCCAACAAGGTTTTCCCTACTCCCGAAGGGCCAATCAAAAGCACTCCCTTGGGAGTCCGCGCCCCTACTTTGCGGTATTTTTCCGGATTTTTTAAAAAATCAACGATTTCCACTAACTCCTCTTTAGCTTCCTTTAAGCCGGCCACATTAGTAAATTTAATGTTTTGTTTACCCTTAATAAATAACTTCGCTTTAGACTTGCCAAAAGAAAAAATACTATTTTGGGCTTGGCCCGCTTTTTTGAAAATGTACCAAAAAAGAAGGCCCGTAAAAACCAGAGGAAAAAGCATTGATAAAACATCCATTGCCACCTTAGCCCAATCCTGATTATTAATCACCAAATCAACCTGGGACGGATCAATGTCCGCTCCTTGCAAAATCTCGGTGAAACTAACCCCCATTTCTTTATCCGTAAAAACAACTTTTCCTTCTTCTTTAAGCTTAAGCTGGATTTTGCTGTCAATTACGGTTACTTGTTCAACCTCTCCGCTTCTTATTTTTTCCAAAGCTTCAGAAAGAGAAATATTATCCAAAGGGCTGGTGGAATAATTAGCTAATCCTAAAAGAAGATAAAAAGCTAAAAGTAAACCCAAAAAACCTTGGGCTAACTTTCTGGGGGTGAATAACTTTTTTTTCTTTTTAGTTCGGCCGGTTTCTTTCATCAGTTCTAGTATACCACGTAGCTTTAGTTTTTTTTAAAACCAAAAAAGAAAGTAAACAAACCAAAATTTCCGTACTCACGGTCACCCAGGCGGCCCCTAAAGAAGCAAAGCGAGGAATCGCCCACCAGTTTAAAATTAAGTTCCAAAGCAAAGAAAATAACCCGATCTTAAAACTTAAAAACTGTTTATTTTGGGCAATTAAGCTAAAGCCAAAAATATGGTTCAGGTAAGTAAAAGGCAAAGACAAAAGCAAGATTCGCAAAAAAGTTACCGCCTCCAAATAAGGTTCTCCGCCCAAAAAACTAATCAAGGGAAAAGAAAACCCCCAACCTAAACCAATAATTAGAAAAGATCCCAGTAAAGACCAGGTAATTCCCAGCTTAAAAACGGCTTGGGTTTTTTCCTTTTTTTTGCCCTGGGAAAGAAAAGGAAAAAGGGTCCGGGAGAAAAAATAAGCGGGCAGGATTAAGTTGCTGTAAAGCTTATAACTTAAACCATAAACTCCCACTGCGCCTGAACCCCAAAAGTTTTTTAAAAATAAGGTATCTACCAGCCGATCATAAGCAGTTGATAAAAAAAGCAAACCTCCGGTCGGCAAAGCTTCTTTTCCTAAAAATAAAATTGTTTGTTTGCTTTTTTGGGAAAAAATTACCGGCAGCTTTTTGCTTTTAAAAAGGGCAAGGAAAAAAGACAACAGCCGGGCCAAAACTAAAGCCAGGATAACTCCCGCTAAACCTTTTGGCCAAAAAAAGCTGGTGGAGGAAAAACTAAAATAAAGGAAAAGCAGGAAAAATCCATTATTGGAAATCTCCATCAGGGTCTGCCAGTCAAAGCGAAAAAAAGCCTGAAAAAGAGTGGTTAAGTTAATTTGAAAACTGGTAAAAATTAAGGCCAGTAAAGAAAGGGCGGCCAACAGCCTAAGATTGGTAAAGGCAGAAAGCGCGGCGATTAAAATTAAGCCTATCAGCAGGGTTCCCAGCAAAAGATAACGGCGCAAATAAACTAAATTAGTGAAAACCAGACTTTTTTTAGAATTGTTCCTTTGCCGGCTAATTTCCCGCACCCCCACAAAGGGAGTGCCCCAATCACTTAAATTTACTAAAAAAAGCCAAAAGGCGGTTAAAAAAACATAGTCCCCGTAAAGCTTGACTCCCAAATTTCCGGTTAATAGCCTGGTTGTAATTAAACCTAAAACCAAAATTACCCCCCGGCCCAGCAGTTGAATAGAAGTATTTTTAAAAACTGTTTTTCTTACTTTTTCTCTCATCAATTGCTTGATTAGCCAGTAAATCGGCCAGGCTGTTTTTTTCCCGGGAAAGATGATGAAAAGTTACTTTTTTATCTAGAGCCAATATTCCTTCTCTTATTTTAGCGACCAGGGGTTTTAGGTTTTGCGCTTTAATTTTCCAGTTTCCCGAAAGCTGGTTGGTTAAAAGCTGGGAATCAAAAAAAAATTGAACCTCCTTGCCCTTTTTTCTGTTTTGACTTAGCCAGTCCAGGGCCAAAAGCACTCCCAAATACTCCGCCTCATTGTTGGTTTTATTTTCCCCTAAAAACTTTTTTAAAAAAGCAATAGTTTGTCCCGCTTCATTCTTAATCACTGCCCCCGCTCCCGCTA
The DNA here is from genome assembly GCA_016783425.1 of Candidatus Shapirobacteria bacterium. GTDB lineage: Bacteria > Patescibacteriota > Microgenomatia > UBA12405 > BS750m-G30 > BS750m-G30. Next base: position 13,131 of record JADHWP010000005.1, on the reverse strand, counting down.
AACCCGGATTGCCCCGAGCCGCCCCATCGGTATAAATTAAAATCTTTGTTTTAATAAATCTCAAGCTCCAAGCATCAAGTATTCCAAACAATAACTAAATTCCAATTTTCCAAACCGTTTGTTATTTGCAATTTGTGATTTGTTTGTTTCTTGTAATTTGTAATTTGTAATTTCACTCCCTGGGTTTGACTACCACCCGCCGCTCTTCTCCTTCTCCTTCCGAAGCGCTGGTAACCGAGGAGTGATCAGCGAGATTTAAATGGATTAGTCTGCGCTCATAAGCGGACATCGGGGGCAAATAAGAGGGCCGCTGACTTGCCTCTACTTCGACGGCAGCTTTTTGGGCTAAATCCACTATTTGCTCTTTTTGTTTTTCCCGATAATCGTTAACATCAACCAAAAGCGGCCGCCACTCGCCTAATTTTGAAAAAACCATTAGTTTAAGCAAAATCTGCAGAGATTCCAGGGTTTTGCCCCGGTAGCCAATTAAAAACTCCGGATCTTCACTGGTAAACTTAATAATCAGCTCTCCCTCTTTCCCCGATTCCACCGCTGTTTTTGCCTCTTTTTCTCCCAAAAGAGAAATTAGCTCACTGGCTAATTCTTGCGCTGTTTTTTCTGTCTTTGTTTTGTTCAATTTTTTTCTCCTTTTTTCAACCACCATTGCTGGCCTAAATTAACTAAAGATAGAGTGGTCCAGGAAACAATTAAACCCGAGGGAAAATTAAAACCAAAAAGCAAAGTCATAAAAGGGAAAATATAAAGAGACTGTTTTTGCATCATTGAGGCCATATCATCAGTCGGAGTTTCCGTTTTTTTAGCCATTTTTGCTTCCTTTTTTACTTTAGGCATCATTAACCGGGCAGTCAAATATTGAGCCGCCACCGACAAGAGTAAAAAGGGGCCAGGAATTGAGCGACCAGCAATTTTAATTAAATCCGGCTTGGTTAAATCAAGATACAAAAATCGGGAAGATAAAACCGTCTCTGAAGGCAAGCGCAAAAAAGAATAGACTGCGCTGTTAATCTTTTCAATTACTTGAGCCGAATCAGGGGTCAGTAAAATATCGTTGAAAACCCGGTAAAGAACAAAAATGATGACGATCTGAAAAATCTGGGGCAAACAGCCGGCGGCCGGATTAATTTTATGAGTTTTATAGAGATCCATTTGGGCTTTGGCTAATTTTTGCTTGTCGTTTGCATATTTCTTCTTTAGCTTTGCTAAAGCGGGAGCAAGTTTTTGCATCTTCATCGTTGCTTTCAAGCTGGGTGAGGAAATAGGGAGCAAGATTAATCTAATCAAAACAATGGAAAGAATAATTGACCAGCCCAAGTTGCCCAAAACTCGATAAAAAAAGATTAACAGGCTAATAATCGGTTGGTAAAGTAAAATTTTTCCTAAGCTCATTTTTAAACTTTAAACTTTAAACTTTAAACTTTTAACTTTTATTGGGTCCCAGCCCCCTTTTGACCAGGGGTGACAACGGATTATTCTTTTTAAACTTAAAAATAAACCCCTTAGTATACCATGGGTTTCAATGGCCTGATGAGCGTAAGCGGAGCAGGTGGGAGTAAAGCGGCAAGCCCGATCAGTTAAAAATAAACTCTTGGCTAAAGAATTATTAAAATTAAGATGGGCCTGGTAAAAACGGATTAAGCCTAAAAGCAGCTTTTTAATCATTTAAAAACATTCGCTTTTTTAAAAACTTCTTCTACGGCTTTTTTAATTTCCAAAAAGGGCTTGCCTGCCAGCGTTTTTTTCGGCAGGAAAATAATTTGAAAATTATTTTTAAGTTTGGGCAAAAAACTATAAACAATCTCTGCTAACTGCCTTTTAAGTTTAAAGCGCTGGTGAGCTTTCCGGGCTACTTTAATGGAAATAATAAAACCAAATTGAAAGACAAAATTCTCTTTGCTTTCCAAAACTAAAATTCCTAAATAAGGGTGAGAATAAAGCCTGCCTTCCTGCTTAAGCCTGGCAAATTCTTTGTCTTTGGTTAACCGGTATTTTTTCGGAAGGGCCACCGTAAGTTAATCCTTAAACCGCCAAGCGCTTTCTTTTTTTATCTCTTCTTCTTTTTAACAAACTAAGGCCGGATTTGGTCTTTTTTCTTTTTAAAAACCCGTGCTTGCGCTTGCGTTTTAATTTTTTTGGCTGATAGGTTCTTTTCGGCATGGTTTATTATTATATACTAACTTTCTTATTCAAACCAGATAAGCTCGTGGCTCTCCGCTCCCACTCCTGTCTCCTCCAACCAAAGCTCCACCTCTCTTTTTACTTCCTCTTTGCCTCCCTTTTTTACCCTAATCCCCAAAACCAAAGGTTCGGTGTAATTAAGATAATAGTTTTCCGTTTCTTGGGGCATAAGCTTAATTAAAGGATAATCATTGAGCGTTTCTCTTTCAATTTTTTCAAAAGCGTCAGGGTCGCCGCGGCCATAACCCGGCCCACCTTCCAAAACCGATTCAGCTACTTCTATTAATCGGTAAGACCAGGAATATAGGGGTTGATTTTGGTGCCTTAACTCTAAAATATAACTTTCCCCTGAAACTAATTTGCTTTTAGGTTTAGCCAAAAGGGTATTTTCCTTTATTTCTAAATCAAACTGAAGATTAGGGACACTAGATAAAAAGAAATCACTAGCCAGAAAACCGGATAACTCCTGAAAATTAATCTCAATAGTTTCCGGCAAGCTCTTTAGCTCACCGGAGGGGGGATTAAGGGAAACTACCACCGGAAAAGGATTGGCTTGAAAAAACTTTTTAGCCAAAACCAAAAAAGTCGCCCCAAAAGCCAAAAAGATTAAAAACCAGTAGCGATTCAAAAAGTTTTTCATTACTCTAATTTTAGCTAATTCGGTGTTAAAATAGTAGTCGGGCTATCAGCCGGAATACGCACCGTGCTCACCCGCCCGCTTTCTCCCCAAGCCTGGGTTACATAAAGATAGTCCAGTCCTTCAAGATACTCTACTCCCGTAACTACCGCCACGTGGCCGCAACAGCTAATATCAGTATCACAGCTTCCTTGGCAGTTAGCTGATGGTCCCCAAACCGCCACATCCCCAATTTGAGCCGGTCCGGAAGCAGAATGCCAGCCAGGAGGAGGATGGTCAACAAAACTATAAGCATCTCCCCCTCCGGAAAAACCAGGAACCACCGCCACCACAAAACCAACACACTGCAAGTAATTAAACTGCTCGGCTGAATATTTGATCGTTTCGATTGCTTGCCTGGAAAAACCCGCTCCGCTTAAGCAGGTATCAACCGCGGTCAAATTACTACTGGTTACTCGAGAAATGCCACAACCGCTTAAAGCATTTTGCAAACCCAAGGCCAGATGCCCTTCGCCTAAGGCGGCCAGCTCTTCCGGGGTTAACTCAATCCCGCCAATATCGCCCGGAGAAAAACCCCGGCCCTGCATCGCGTCCCACTGGGCTGAGCCGGTAGTGATACCCGCGAGAAGAGAGAGAATTATCACTAAGATAATCGGTCCGGCCACTAAAGCGATTAAAGTCATTCCGGCAATAGCCGGCACGGCCAGCAAACCACCCACGACGGCAACGGTAAAACCACCAACTCCCGTCGCCACCTTGCCTAATAAACCACCCACCAGGGGAATGTTTTTCTTGAACCATCCTTCAATTTTACCGGTATCAATTCCCAAGCTCCCTAAAATCTTTTTACCCAAGCCGGCTACTTTTTTGGCCACCCAGCCCAAAGCCATCAAGCCTGCTTGAATTAATAAACTAACCCCGCCGGTGCTAACTCCTAAAACAGTAGACAGTCCGGCCGCAAGAGTTTTTACTGCGGCTGAAGAGAGAAGTTTTTTCGCCCCGGCTTGAACCGCCCACTCGGCCGCTTTCTGAGTCGCCTTTACGGCCAAAGATTGGGCCGCTTGGCCTACTCCGGTTTGTAAAAACCAATTTCTCGCCGCTGTTCCTACCGCCGAAAGAGTCGGAAAGCGGCCAAAAGAAACAGTCCGCACCGCCCAATCACCCACCGGTCTTAAAAATCTTTGAGTCGCCTGGGAAATTCTTTGGCGGAAACGGTAAATCGGATTATTGGCCACCGCCTGCACAATCCGGCTTCTTTGCTCTATTACATTTCTTAATCGCCCCAATCCTTGCTTGCTTTCCTCCTCTAAAGTCTGCCACCACTGATCAAGCCGGGAAAGCTCGCCTGGCTCCCTAACTCTACTTATTTGAAGAAGTCTTATTGCCCCAAAAGGAGTCAACTTGCCTTCATCGTCAAAATCCGGCGCAAGAACCTGAGCCTGTTCAAAAGTAAATTTGGTATTAAGAACCCTAACAATTTGCCCGTAAGAGTATTCCTCCTGTGCCCCTAAATCTCCCTCTAAAAATTCTAAAACTTTCTCGGGAATTTGCTCTTTGCTAACCGGGACCGAGTAAAGTTGGGGTTCTATTTCTGTTACTCTTAAAAAATCCACCACTCCCGCCAACTGCTCATTGTCACCAAACCCAAGCTCTTCCAAAGCCAACTCTGTTTTTTTAGCCTCGTCTAATTCAACTATCACCTCTTGAGGATGATCTACAACTGTTCTTTCCAACGCTATCCGGGCCGATTCGGGTTCATCCCCTGAAAGCAACGCTTCCTCCAAAACCCTCCCGACTTGTTCGGTATTAACTTCAGGTTTAACCGGCCTTAATCGATCGGTAACAACACCAGCTATCTCGCTAATTTTTCCCTTTTCCCCACATGAATCATTTTTTTGAGCAGCAACCCGCATTGTTTCCACCGCCAGTAATTCCGGGGAGGGGAAAGCAGTAGATAATAATCCCAATTTTTGCATATTCCGCTCTAGAGCCGCCCTTATTACTCCCTTATTAAACCCTGCTCTAGTCCGAAAAGAACTTAATCGTAAGTACGGCTTTAGTCTGCGCAGTGTTTTCTCCATTTGCTGGCGAGGGACTTTTTTTTCCCTTAGAAATTTACCCACTTCTTTTTCTAAACTTACTCCTCGCGGTGAACCAAGGCGCGGGGTGCTTTTAGCGCTGTCAGGAATTGTTCTTACTCCCGTGGCAATAACTAAACGTCCTAATCGACCAGCGACTTGTTCAATTACTTCAGGCTCAAGCGGCAGCGCCTGCTCCTCTAAAATTTGCTGAAAAAATGCTCGCTCTTGTTCTTCTGCCTGATAAATTATTTTCCGGGCTTGCGGTGGTGGAAGCCCGTATTTTTGCGCCAACAAAACGACTCCTTGCGCCCGGTCAACCGTCTCACTAACCAAATGACCAGTCGCTTCGGCTTGCTGACCAACAATTTTTTGAATATTTAAAGTTAATGTTTTTTGCTGACTGGCGGACAAAGCCCCCGTTGTTACCCCTTCTACTTCCCGGCTAATCGGGACTGCCTGGGCCCCCAGTTGCCGAGCAATCTTTCTGGGGCTAATACCAGGGTTTCCGGCTTTTATCCTTATTACCTCAGCTGTCGTTTTAGCCGCGGCCAAGCTAACCGTACTTTCTCTTGCGATTTCCTGTCCTTGGGCTACTCGGGAAGAGCCCGGCACCGCTAAAATCTGTTCTCTTAAAACCGCTTCTTGCGCGGCAACCAAACCCTCTACTTCTTGGCGGGCTTGAACCGAAGAAAAGCCATAAGTTTGAGCTAAATTTTGAGCCGCCACCTGCACTTCCCTTTCTACTCCTAATCCCGCCCTTACCCCTACCACCGCCTGCCGGACCGAAGCCGATAAAGACCTTTTTAGTTGTCTTTGAAAAGCAGCTCGAGCTGAAGGAGGAATCCTTCTTGTTACTTCCCTTAATTCTGGGCTTTTAAGTACCACTTGGCTCATATTCAGCACTTTTTTCTCTGTCTGCCCAACTCCCTCCGGCTTTTCCGGCAAAACATCGGTTTTACTCAAAACCTCTTTAACTGCCAAAAAAGGAAGTTTTCTTAAAATCCGATCTACGGCAGGCCGCTGTTCAACTGGAACCGTTTTTAACTTTTCGCTGACGGCCAAAGTTTGGGCTTGTAGTCTTAAAATTCGGACCAGGGATTGGGGAGGAAGAGTGGTTTTTTGAGCCAGGATTTTGGCCCAAGCTTCGATTTCTGCTAACTGTCCCTCTGCGGCCGCCAATTGCTCTTGCCACTCATCCAAATGGGCCTTGTCCGGAACCATACCGTGTTGAATCTCTTCTTCTACTTGCTCTTTAAGTTCCGCTGACTCCCCAGGGTGAGGGCAAAGAAAATCAATTAATTTTTTAATTCTTTGGCCAAGCGTCCCCTCGCCTTTTTCAATTTCAAAGTGCTTCTCAAGCCTTACTACCAATTCTAAAGTTTGGGCTTCTTCCTCTAGTAATCCTTCATCCAAACTAAGGCTTTCCAGCGATTTGCTTAACTTAAGAAGCAAAACTACTATCTCTTGATTAGTAAGCAATACTGCTGCGCCTTTTCCGTCTTCGGTCATTTCATAATCATTATACCTAATTGCTTTATGATAATAAATTAGTTACAATACCAAAGCTCCATGAGTAAAGATAAAAAAAGCGATCGACCGGTTTTAATTGTCAATAAAAGGAAAATTCTGGGAAGAAAAGTCAAATCCTTAAGAAAAGAAGGAATTTTGCCCGCTAATATTTACGGAAAAAAGGCAAAATCTCTTTCTGTTCAGGGTCCTTTTGCTGAAATTAAAAAAGTTTTTCTCAAGGTCGGTGAAACGGGTTTGGTGGATCTAAAAGTAGAAGGGGAAAAGGAAGCTCGGCCGGTTTTGTTTGCCAACCCCCAAACCGACCCGGTTAGCGATCAACTTATCCACCTTGATTTCTACCAGGTGGATCTAACCCGAAAAGTGAGCGCGGACATTCCGGTGGAAATCAGCGGAGAAGCTCCGGCGGTTACTCGCCGCGAAGGGGTTTTGGTTCAATTGCTCAACGTAATTGAAGTAGAAGCTTTACCCGCCGATTTACCGGAAAAGCTGGTTGTTGATGTTAGCCTCCTGGATAAAATTGATGAAGTTATTAGCCTTAAACAGGCTTTAAAAACTTCCGGTTGGGATTTAACTAAAATTGAAGCCAAGGTTAGCTTGGAACAACTTCTGGCTAAAGTTGAGCTGCTCACTAAAGAAGAAGAGAAGCCCGTGATTGCGGCGCAAGAAGAAGTGGGAGGAGAAGAAGGAGAAGAACCTCCCGTCGAAGGCGCCAAAGAAAAAGACAAAGAAGAGAAAAAGGAAGCTAAAAACTAAGTCCCAGGACCACCCCCAGCAAAAGCAAGTTTTGATTTAAAGTTAACCAGTAGTGGTCAAATAATCCGGTAGCTAAAATAATTAACCACCAAAAAAAGTTTTTTTTCTTAATTACCCTGCTCAAACCCCAAAAAGTTAAAAGCAATCCCGCTGTTCCTGCTTGGGAAAGAATTAGCAAAAATAAATTATGAACCGGTTGCAAAACAATTTTCGCTTGTTTAGCAAAAGGCCAAAAGTTGGGCAAGCTCACCAAGAAATTGTCCCAACCAACTCCCAAAAAAGGGCGGGTTAAGAAAATCCTTAAACTTGCTTTAGCTAGACTAAACCGTTCCGTTAGCGCTAAAGGATTAGGAAAAATCAAAAAAGCCAGAGTCGTTAAAAAACCTAAAAGCAAGACAAAAATTAATTTTTTCGCAACCGGCTGCTTGGCTGCTTTCGGCAAAAATAAAACTAGCAAACCAGTCAGCCAAACAGTTCGGGAAAAAGATAAAAACAAGCAGATCAAGCCGGCGAATAAAGTTATTTTCGCCAGCGGTTTTTTTAAAGATTGAAAAGAAAAATAAAGAAAAAGGGCTAGTAAAACAAATCCTGCCAGAGAATTTGGATGGGAAAAAGTAGCGTAACTCCTTAAAAAGATTTGATTATTAAAAACAATTTTGGCAATTCCGGGAGTAAGTAGAGAAAAATTTCTTTCTCCTAGCCAGTAAGTCCAGCCACCCAAAGAACCTTGTTTAAAAAATTGAGTCAAAGAAAAAAAACTTTGCGTAAAAAGCCAAAAAGCAATTATTTTAGGCAAATTTTTTTTAACCCAGGCTTTTTCTTTGAACACCAGCCAGGCAAGTAAAAATATTTTTAAAATCTTTAGCCAGCCCAAAAAAGCTACTTGAGGATTTAAAGCAAAGGCAATATTTAAAAAAATTAATCCCAAAAAACTTCGTCGCCACATTCCCGGAATGTAAATTCTCACATTCCGGGAATGTTTTTGCAAAATGGAAAGTAAAAAAATAAAAACCGTAATTAGTAAAAAAATATCTACTAAATAAATAGTGGGCGCCAAGTAATCAACGGGCAAACCCCAAACATAACTAAAGGGAAACCAAAAATGCTTGCCCAGTTGAAAAGGAATAGTTAACAGGGTAAGAGTTAAAAAAAACCTGCCCAATTTTTGGATCATTTTTTTTCAATATTAAAAAGAGGACTGCGGATGGCAATATGGCCGGGAGCGCGCAAGTTGAAGGCTTGTTTAAATTCGGAGCCGGAAATATTAACCGAGCCTTTGTTGGTGCCGAAATTAAGAGAGCTGGTAAAGCCATCGTTGCTGTAAACTACGGAAACGGAAGAAACGCCGGTGAAAGCGCCCCCATGCTCATTAGCCTTATTCCTTAACTCATCCATTGAGTAGGGATTGCCGGTAATCCCCCCAATCGGGCACTGATTAATTGTTATTGGCATTATTCGCTCATCATTCCCCTGCTTACTTAAAACCAGCCGGGCGTTAAGAATATCGGCCATCTCCTCGGAGCTCAACCAGGGATGGGAGCGACCGCATTTGGCCGAACCGGAGTTATAAGTTTGAGTAAACCAACTGCTATAAAACCATGGTGTGCCGGCCTTAGATTCCCAGGCCCGACTGGCAAATCCTTCTCCTCCTTGACCATCGATGGTGTCCCAACCGGAAGTGGTCAAATAACCCCCGGTGGTTGAAGAATAAAAAGTAACCACATCTTCAATTACCTGCCCCCTGGTTTCCAAAACCGCCTCCCTCCAGGCCGAAGGAGGATTATCAGCTTTGCTTTTTGAAAAAACCTGACAGCTTTCAGTTGTGCAAATTGATCGGCCTTCTGCTTTATACCGATAGGCGTAACTTCTGGCGGCAATCGCCTGCGCTTTTAAGGCTTCCTTGTGCCATAAAGAAGGCATTTCCGCAATTCCCAGCAAATAATAGTCTTCAAAGTTAAGATCGCCATAACCGGAAACAGAAATTGTTCCGCCGGTATCTTTATTTACCGAAGTTTTGTGATAATAAGCCTGTAAAATCTGCTCGGCCGATTGGCCGGCATCGGCCCTCCCCTTGGCTCCATACTGGCTCATTCCCTTGCGATGAGTCCAGGCCCCAAAACAAAAAGCGGCAAACCAATCCCCCCCGCCGGGATCACAAAAAGCCGGGCTTCCCGGCGGGCCGGAACAGGGAATAAAGCTAATTGGCACATCGCCAACACTGCTGGTAAAACTCCCTGATCGGGCCGACAAAAGAGATTTTTGCTTGGCGGTTAAAGAGGCCACTACTGCCGAAAGATCGCCAATGTAATCTTCCGCTTTTTTAATCTCTGCTTGAAAAAAAGCAGCTTGTTTTTCCGCTTCTCCTTTTTTACCCGTCAGCCAAGCCTGGCGCTCTTCCAGCTCCTTTTGGTCTTTTTGTAACTGCGTTAGTTTTCGACCCAACTCCTCAATTGCTTTTTTATCTTCGTTAGCGGCCAGCTGTTGATAGAAAAGACTGCGCATAAATTGGGAACTGTTTTTAGCGGTTAAAAAAAAGGTTAAAACCGAATAACTATGCTGGTGAATATAAAAGCGGCGAACGCGCTGGCCTAAAAGAACCTTTTGGACTCCTAAATCAGCCTCCCGGTCAAGAATGTCTTTTTCTAAATCAGCAATTTGTTTTGCCGCCTGTCCAACCATCTGCTCAAACTGCTTGACTTGGGTTTCGAATGTTTTTAAAGTCTCTTTATTATTTAAGTTTGCGCTTTTGTAAAGGCTTAAAACTTCAGAACACTCATTAGCGCAGCGCACTAGCTCATCAATACTTTCACTATTAACACAATCTTTACGGCATTCCGCCGCCAAAGCAGGGAAGGGGAAAAAAAATAACAATAGTAGTAAGGCAAAAAATATCCTTTTAATCACCTTTTCATTATACAGAAGTTCGAAAGACGCTTCGCTGACTTACCGGCTAAATTCGATGGCAATCGGCCAATCAGTTTTAAATTGACCCTCAAAAACCAGCCCCCGCTCCGTCAAGGTTGCCTTGGGAGAAACTTGGAGCGGAGCTACTCCTTCAGGCAAAGAAAACAGCACGGTCAAAGGAGTGTCGCCCAAGCCGGATTGTTTTTGCAAATACAGTAAGTAATGCCAGTTATCCTGGTCAACTTTTAATTTTTGAGAATAATCAACTTCGACCACCCGGCGGGAATTAATCGGGACTTGAACCAAAAAACCAACAACCAGTTTTTCTTTTTCCTTGCTTTGGGCAATTTTTTCCTCAGGAACCACTTTCAAACTTTGCTCTCTGCCCTTAAGCGGATCATAAATGGCTACCTGATTAAGCTCCGAGCCTAAAGGAATAAGAAGCCTTAAGTAGTTTTTATACTCTCCCCCTGGCCACTGGGTCGTTTGGCTGGTATTTTCATAATAAATCTGAAGTAAATGATCCAACTCATTTTGTTTATTTACTTCTATTAGCAAATTTAAACTGCGGCGCAAAAAATGGTTCGCCTTGTTCACCCCCAGATTGGCCTCGACCGGAAAAAGAAAATCGCCCACGCTATTTTCCCGGCCAATCACTACCGATTTAACCCGGCCATCCCAATTATTAGCTTTTAATGCTTCATTAGCTTTTTCATTGATAGTGGAAATTAACAACTCTTTTTCTTCTAAACTCTCCCAAAGAGCTAAAGACAAGGGTTGCCAAACCTGGTCCGGAGTATTTTGAATTACCGCCAAAAGCTGGCCTGTCAGGGCGGTTAAAAAGGAGGCTTTTTGCGAAGAGCCGGGAAAAAAGTTAGTTTCCGAGTAAAATTCGGCTTTGGCAAAAAGATTATCGGCGTTTATCTTTTCCTCAAAATCAGGTAAATAAACCTCTCCAATTTGGGCCAGAATTTTTCGCGCCGAAGTTAAATTAAGAGCAATTACTCCGTCTATTTCCCGACCGGTTTCCTTTTGATAAAACCAGCTGATTTTGTCGGCGCTGGTGGGAAAATCCGGGCTCCAATTGCTGTCTCTTAAAAACCAACCCGCTTCCCCCAAAATATCTTTAATGGGAAGAGGCGGCTCCACATGCCCCTTAAGCTGGCCATCCACGCTATAAACGTCCTGAACCTTAAATTGAACTATTTTTCCCCCGCTTACCTCCAAAACAGCCAGCGATCCAATAAATCCCCCGGTCGGCCGCAGCTCCATATTATTTTGAAAAACAATTAAAAAGCGCCGCGGCTTGTCTTCTCCCAGCCACCAGGGCAGTTCAGACAACAAACGGCTGCTTTTCTCCAAAACCAGCTGGGCCTGGTCAATCTTTTCCTGCCATTCATCTATTTTTTGGTTCAGGGTTAAAGGCAAAAAATTAACCTTGCCCGCCAATTGAGCCTCCAAAAGGTTTAAATCTCTTGCTAAAACTTCCTGTTTAATCTCAATACCCCGGCTTAATTCACTAGCTTCTCCTTCTTCCTGCCAAATAGCTCGATTTAAGCTTTTAACCAGACTTGATAAATCAGCCGCTTGACTTAAAACCCCGGCTCCTTTTTGACTGGTTTGAGCTAGCCAAAGAAACTTAGGGGAGGAAGAGCGCTGCCAATAGCCCAGGGCTTTTTGCAAAGACTGTTGGGCCCCGGTAGCCGAGTTTTTGGCTTCTGTCCAGCGATTAAGCCGGCTATTTTGATAACCCTGATAAAGCCGGAAATTGCCCAAAGCAAAATAAAAACTTCCTAAAAGAAAAGGGCTAAAAAAATAGGTTAAGATCAGTAAAATAAAAGTAAACAGCGGCCAAGACCAGGAAAAGTTAAGTATTGCTTTTTTTGGCAAAATTATTTTTTCTTCTTCCGGTTGTTCTGTTTTTTCTTCTTTTTCCCAATTAGCCTTGATTATTACCCTTTTAAACTTCTTTTTTTTCTTTTTTTTCTTTTTCACTTTTTCAACTTTTTTCTTCTTTTTTTCGGTTTCCCAATAATCCTGGCCAATAGTCGGCGCCTCTATTTTTTCAGGCCTCAACTCCTCAATTATTTTCGGCCTAACCAGTTCCCGTACCGGCAAGGGCAAAGAAGCAGGAGCGGAAATTTCCAGCTCCCCCTTTTCTTTTTTTTGGAAAAAATATTGCAAAGTATTATCTACCCCCTTTTGCCAGGAAACAGCGGGTTCCCAGCCAAATTCTTTTTCCAGCCTTTCCTGCTCTTTTTCATTTACCTCGGGCAAAACTAACTCCGGCTCCACTCTGATCCCCTGGGTGAATTGGGATTTTTTTTCTAAATAATCCAAAAACTTTTGCCAGCTTACGCTTTTTCCCGCCAAGCTCAACTCTTCTCCTTTAAGGGCCGGAGAAAAAAGAGCTTGTTCTAGAAAAGCGCAAAAATCGGTTAAATAAAGAGGAAAAATTTGACCTAGCGGGGAAAAGGGGATATTAATTTTTTCATTTAAAACCGCGCTTAAAATAACCTGATTCAAAAAACCAGGATCAGCCAAATCATCAGTCGGGCCAAAAACAAAAGAAGTTTTCACTACCCGCCAATCAATGGCTTCTTTTTCCTTTTCCAAAACTAAAGTCCCTTGTTCTTGACTCCAAACAGTCAATAGTCGCGCTTGGCTCCGAGCGGCCAGCTCAAAACTTTCCGATAAATTAAGAAAATCAACCACATAGTCAATTTTTTCCGGTAGTTGGGTAAGCCAGTCCTGGGCCAAAGAAAGAACTTTTAACCGGCTTTGATCCTCAACTTTGTCCAGACGGTTCACCACCGCCCAAATTTCCAGTTGGGCGCCTAAAAGCTGGCGTAAAAAATTGCTTCCCAGAAAAGTGTCCGCTCCTAAAAATAAGATTTTCGGAGTTTGCCAGGAAACACCGACCCGAACCAAAGGTTTTTTGGGCATTAATCCATTCTAGCACACCTATAAACCCTTGAAATCACAAATTTCAAATCACAAGAAACAAACAAATCTCAATCCGCCAGCTGG
>JADHWP010000029.1 GCA_016783425.1 Candidatus Shapirobacteria bacterium | reverse complement strand
GCAATACGTCTCCGTTCCTCGTCCGCCAACTGGCGGAGGCGGATCAAAATTCAAATTCTGAAAAAGTCATCCCGAATTCCTGCCCGCAATCGCTAAGCTCAAGCTTTGGCAGGCGGGTCTTTCGGGATCGATCCTGAAACCAGTTCAGGATGACTAGAGTTTTGGAACTTAGGAAATTGGTTATTGTTTGGAGCACTTGCTATTTGGAGCTTGAAAATTTCCCCTCGGGGGTGCCTTAGGATTTTTAAAATTTGAATAACCCGCCAAAAATTGGTAAAATCAGGAATTAGTTCGCATAGTTGCTAGTTATACGCAATAGCAAAAATATGTCAAGAAGAGTTGAAATTATTCAAGGTGGTGTCAGGAAAGTCTTTGGGCCGTTTGAAGATCCCCTGAGTGGTTTTGATGAAGAGAGTATTGAACAGTTTTGGAGAGAGCATTCTGAGGCGTTGGCAGCTCCAGTTCTAGACGCTTGGAGGGAGGCCTATCGTGGTGTGCCTGACGGTGAGGTCCCCGAGGAAGACGTAAATCTTTTTATGGATGCATGGGATTCAAAACCAGGTGGAAGTTAATATGATATTTTTGCTACAGCGCATAACACGGGCTATACGGCAGATTTTAAAGAAATCTGACCCAAATCCTGCTAAAATCAGAGCAGGACTTCGTATAGCCCGATACGTTAGGCGAAATAGAAAATATTAAAAAGGAGGTGAAAAAATGGTAGAAAGAGTACAAGATATCAGAGGTTCTTTCGGAGGTGAAATAACGGAAGAGGGTCGACAGGCTCTTGAGGCAATAGCAATAAGGTTTGGTCAACAGCCCAAAGTAACGCTAGAGGAGCTGAAAGACTTTATAAGAGATGAGCTTGGAAACGAAAGTCCCGCTTTAGCAATTATGTTTGGTGGCGGTCAAGAGTTTATGGAGGCACTTGGTTTTGAACCTTGGATGGAAGACACTATTCAAGAGACCGAGAGATTTGGGGAAATTCCTGGCGTACCAGAGTGGGTTGGTTTTAGAAAAAGAGAGACGGAGCAGACATAAATTTTTATTTTGACTCAAGGGGACGCTGCGCTCTTCGGGGGTGTTTTTTGTTTTTTTTCTGTTAAAATAAAGCATCATGGGATTAATTAAACCGCTTCCGGCGCAAATTGCCAAAATTAAAGTAGTGGGCGTTGGTGGCGGGGGCGGAAATACGGTCAATTACATGTCTTCCCAGGAGCAGATTAATGGGGTAGATTTAGTGGCGGTCAATACCGATGCCCAAGCTTTGCTGGCTTCTCAAGCGAAAATAAAAATTCAAATTGGAGAAAAGTTGACCAGGGGTTTAGGAGCGGGCGGAAATCCCCAAATTGGCCAGCAAGCCGCCGAAGAGTCCAAGGAAAAAATTAAGGAGGTTTTAGAGGGAACGGATATGGTTTTTATTACCGGGGGTTTGGGGGGAGGCTCTTGCAGTGGAGGAGCGCCGGCTATCGCTCAAGTCGCTAAAGAAGAACTGGGGGCTTTAACTATTGCGGTCGTAACCAAGCCTTTTTTGTTTGAAGGCACGCGGCGGATGGTAATTGCCGAAGAGGCTTTAAATAATCTAAGAGACAAAGTGGACGCTTTAATTGTTATTCCCAATCAGCGCTTACTGGAATTAGGCGATGAGAATTTATCCTTTTTAGAGGCTTTTAGGCTGGCCGATTCGGTTTTGTCCCAGGCGGTGGCCGGAATTGCCGAATTAATTACCACTTCCGGTTTAATCAATATTGATTTTGCCGATTTGCGTTCCGTGGTTCAGAATGCGGGAACAGCGGTAATGGGGGTCGGAGTGGCGAGCGGGGAAAACCGGGCGGAGGAGGCGATTAAGGCCGCAGTTTCTTCGCCTTTGCTGGATGCTCGGATTGAGGGAGCCCGAGGAGTTCTTTTTAATGTTACCGGGGGTTTGGATTTAAGTATTAAAGAAGTGGAGAAAATTGCTCAAACTATTACCCAGAGTATCGGGGGAGACGCCAATGTCATTTTTGGGGCGGCGATTGATGAGAAGTTAAAAGATCAAATTAAAATAACTTTAATCGCCACCGGTTTTGATCCCCAGAGAAAAACCCTAAATGGTTTAATTAAAAAAACAGAGCCTAAATCCGTTCTTAAAAAAGTGAGCTCCGAGGAAAGAGACAAGCTGGTAAGAATGGATTTGCCCGAAGGAATAGAAATCGAAACTGAACTCGATATTCCTTCTTTTTTACGCCGGGGAAGCAATTAAGCCGTGAAAAAAGAAAAAATTATCATTCCCCTGCTGATAATTTCTTGTCTGAATTTACTTCTTCTTTGGGGAATTGAAAGCTATTATTTTTGGCGCCAACTAATCTTTTGGCTGATTGGTTTTTTAATCTTTGCTTTAGTTATAAGATTAAAGTTTTCCTTATCTAACTTAGGCAGTTTGGCCTTAGGCTGGTATGTTTTATCTTTAATTCTTCTTATTTTACCCTTGGTTTTTGGCCAACTGGTGAGGGGGTCCAGCCGGTGGCTGTTTATCAGGGAGCAGTCTTTTCAACCTTCGGAATTAGCTAAACCCCTTTTTATTTTAGCCAGCGCTGGTTTTTTGGCCAAGCTGAAAATAGATAAAATTAGCAATTTTCTTAAAATCCTTATCTTGTTTTTCCTGCCAATAGTTCTTTTGCTGATGCAGCCTAATTTGGGCACGGCCCTGGTTTTCGCTTTTATCAGCGGAGTAATGCTCTTTTTTTCTAAAGCGCGAAAAAAGCATTTATTTTTTACTTTTCTTATTTTAATTCCTCTATCCTTTGTTTTTACCCGTTACTTTATCGCCGATTACCAGCGAGCCAGAATTCTGAATTTTTTAAATCCCCAGGCTGATCCTTTGGGAGGAGGTTATAATTTAGCCCAGGCGATGGTCGCTTTTGGTTCGGGTAAATTCTTTGGTCGAGGCCTGGGTTTAGGCTCCCAAACCCGGCTTTTTTTCCTGCCTGAACGCCATACTGATTTTATTTTTGCTTCTCTAGGGGAAAGTTTTGGTTTTTTTGGAGCCCTTTTACTGTTATTTTCTTATTTTTATATATTTTCATCTTTAATTAAAAAGGCGGCTTTGGTCAAAGAGGAGTTTATTTTTATGCTTAAGATTGGTTTGATTAGTTATTTATGGTTTCAAGCCGTGATCAATATGGGGATTAATCTGGGCTTGCTACCGGTTACCGGTTTGCCTTTGCCGTTTTTTTCTTACGGAGGATCTTCTTTGCTAAGCAGTTTTCTGACCCTGGGTTTGATTGTTAAAGAGTAGAGTTGTGTTATAATGTGCCTATTATGAAACAAGCGGTGGTACAACTTCAGGGACACCAATATTTTCTTAAAGAAGGCCAGGAGGTTGAGGTTGATCATTATCCCGGAAAAAAAGGGGAGAAGGTTATTTTAAAAGAAGTTTTGCTTTATATTGATGGCCAGGGCAAAGTTAAAATAGGTGCTCCGGTGGTTAAAGGGGTAGAAGTAGAAGCGGAAATTATTAAACATCTTAAGGGAGAAAAGATTACGGTAAGGCGTTTTCGGGCTAAATCCCGGTATCGCAAAGTAAAGGGTTTTCGGCCTTTGCTGACGAGAATTAAAGTGAAAAAGATTACTTATGGCCAAAACTAAAGCGGCCGGTAAAACCAAAGAAAAAAGTCGTCGACCCGGAAAAAGACTGGGGGTTAAAATCTTTGGCGGCCAGGAAATTAAAACCGGCCAAATTATTGTTCGCCAAAATGGAACTAAGTTTTTGCCTGGCAAAGGGGTGAAGGTTGGTCGAGATTTCACTCTTTTTTCTTTAAGAAACGGGATAGTTAGTTTTAAAAAAAATAAAGGCAAACAAGTAGTTTCGGTTTTGTAAAAAAATGACTCTGGCTTCGGTAATAGAAATAGAAACTGGCCTGCTCCAGCCCAACCCCCTGCAGCCAAGAGGAGCAATTACTCCCGGATCAGTTAGTGAATTAGTTGATTCCATTCGCGAACACGGGATTTTAGAACCTTTATTAATAGCTAAAACTCCGGCTGGCTACCAAATAATTTCCGGAGAAAGACGCTGGCAGGCGGCGAGGGTTTTAGGCTTGTCCAGGGTTCCGGCCATTATTAAAGAGGCTGATTCCCGGCAAATGTTAGAGCTGGCTTTAGTAGAAAATGTCCAGCGAAAAGAGCTTAATCCCTTAGAGCGAGCCCGAGCTTTAAAAAGGCTTCGGGATGAGCTGGGCTTATCCTGGTCGACGATTGGCGAAAAAATCGGCAAAAGCGTTGCCTATGTTATCAATAGCGTTAAGCTTCTAGAACTGCCCGACGCTTTAAAAGACGGCCTGCTCTCTGGTTTGATTACCGAAGGTCATGCTCGGGCTTTGGGGGGAATACAAGATACCAGATTGATGATCGAGGCTTACAAAATGGTTTTGAGAGAAAAGGCTTCGGTCAGAAGAGCGGAAGAAATTGCCCGGCTAATGAAGGAACAGACTCGGGATGGAAATGAAGAAGGCCAGGAGTTTGTTTTTTCTAAAAAGGAGATTAGCCAGCTCTCTAATCAAATTAAAGAGGGGTTTTCTCCCTGGGAGGTGGAGGTAGAAATTATTCATACTCGGGTAAGGGGGAGGATTAGTTTAGAGTTCCGAGAAAAAATACCCCAAACCAAAAAGTTTCTTGAGAAAATAGCCAGAAAAATTGCTTCTTAATAGCTAACGGCCGGAATTAAACCGCTTTCGCTAAGCGGCCAGTAAATAAAAAGAGCTTTCCCCACAATAAAACTAAGGGTGATCGGGCCAAATTCCCGGGAGTCGCGTGAATGGGAGCGATTGTCGCCAAAGAGAGCATATTGGTTTTCCGGGATGATAATTTCCCGGCTTTCAGAAAAATATCCGCCGGGGTTAGTAGCGAAATCATCAGGGAGGTAATTTTCGATTAGAAGTTGACCATTAACATATACTTTTTGATCTTGAACCTTAATCATTTCTCCGGGCAAACCGATTACCCGCTTAATGTATTCACACTCATCTTCGGCGCAAGGTTCAGAGGGAGGAGCCTTAAAAACTACTACATCTCCTCGTTGGGGTTTTCTGAAGCGGTAAGAAACCTTATCGGTTAAGAGCAGGGATTTATCTTCAAAGCCAGGCATCATTGAGCGGCCATTGACCTGATTAGGCTGGGCGACAAAAAGATAAAGTAAAATAAAAATAGAGGCGGCAAAAACCAAAGACTGAATAGTGTCTACAAAAAAGAAAAAAATCTTTTTAAGCATGAGTTATTTTAGGCGCTTTGGTATAATGTGTCAATTAGGGGTTTGTAGCTCAGTTGGTTAGAGCGCACGGTTCACATCCGTGAGGTCACAGGTTCGAGTCCTGTCAAGCCCACTTTTCCACTCCCAAGGTGGGCCTTGACTCCTCGGGAGAAACTCTAAACTCTAAGCAAGTTTTATGCAGAAACCCCCCGAGAAGCTTCAAACGCCTCTGGATTTATCGCCCAGGGCATATTGCAAAAATCACCAAATCTTCTTCTGGGACAATTTTCTGGCGAAAGAGGATATTGGCATGGTTCTTTGCGGCTGGGACTGACCGAACAAATGCCTTCTGCTGGAATATCATTCAAGGGAATGACCACAGCCTCAAAGTCTTGCAGTATATCACGCGTGATGCGGCAAGAACAGTAATGTTCAGGAAACATTGTAGCCTATAATACACTTTCGTGGATATTTAGTCAATTAGTTTCTTAAAAGCTCGGGTGATTTAAAAAATCTCTTTGAAAAAGGAGGTAGCGGTGAAGGAGCGGGCGGAAAGAGCGGGGTAGTCTTTTTGTTTGAGAAATTCTTTGGCCTCATCTAAAAATTGCTCGCCAGTAGAGAAAGAAACAGGAGAAAGATCATTCAGCTGGTTTTTTCTTTGCTGCAACCTAATTTTTTGAGTAGTTAATGAATATTGTTTTCGAGCCTTTAAATATTCTTTTCTGGCAACATTAGAGCTTGTTTTGCCCTCTTTTTCTAAAAGAGAAGCAAGAACATTAGTTAGGATTTCGATTGAGTTTTCACTTTCTTTTAAAACTTTTAGTTGAGGATTATCTCTTCTAAATTCAAATAAGTAAACAATTGCCTCTTTTACTTTATTCACGGCCAAGGGCCAGTCGTTAGTTTCTACTTTGGTAACTGCCTCCTGAACTCCCGCCCGGGCTTTTTCTAATTTTTCGCCTGGGTATTTTTGATTAAGATTTTCAATTTCTTCAAGAACAATTTCCAGCTGGTGCTTTTCATCATCAATTAAAGGATTGCTACGGGGAGAATCAGGATTAATAGAAAATTGATAAGTTAGCGGTTGTCCCGGCTCAATACTTCCCTGGTAATTATTCCAAGAAGAAGCGCTAAAGAGTTGGCCCAGTAAAAGATGGTATTCGCCATTACCATTTCCCAAAAGCTTGGCCTGATAATCGCCGGCTTGGGGATTAGGAACAATCACAAATCCTTGATCATCAGCCGGGTAAGTTTGGCCATTGGGGGCAAGGACTTCTAAAGTTGCCGGAGAGGCAATTAGAAAAACAAGTGTATTGTTAAACGGATAAACGCTTTCCGCCGCTATTTGGCCAGGAGTAATTTCCAAAATTTCCAAAACTTTTTCAATGGTGGAAGCGCTGGAAACAAGCTGGCGGTGGTCAAGAGAATAGATTTCCGGATCTTTATTTAAAGAACTGCTTTTTAAAAGGACGGTTTCATCTCCGGCTGCCTGGTAGCGGCGATAGGGGACTCCGTCGGGCCAAAGACCCAAAAGATTTTCCACTAAAGTCGGAGATTTAACTATCAGCCACTCGTTAACATTAGCTCCGGTGTTTCCGCTCAAGTATTCGATTTTGTCCAGATTGAAAATTGACTGGTTAATATTTTCTAAAAATTCGTTTTTATAAGTGAGTTTTTGATAAGAATAAATTCTTCTCCCTTTTTTTAGAAAATCAAAAACAGGAACAAGATCGTTTAAAACCGGAGCTTCGTTTTGGATAATTTGGGCGTTGGTTTTATAAATTGGGTTTCGCAATCTTAGCAAAATGTTTAAAGCGGCTGATCCCCAGGAAAAAGAGTCGCTGATTTTTCCGCCCGCTAAAGCCTCATAAGCTTGAAGGACTCCCTGATGGGGAGAACCCAAAGTAATTATTTTATTTATTTTTTCATCATGATTATCCTGCCACCAGGCCCGGGCGACTAGTCCGCCCAAGCTGTGGCCGACAAGATTTATCTCTTGGTCTCCGATATTGTTTTGAATAAATAAATCAAGATCGTTGGCAATATTAGAGATTGGCTGGCGCCAATCGTAGTTAAAGACAAATAAATCATTTCCCAGTTCATAGCCTGAATTTATTAAGGAATTAGCTAGATTGTCATAGATATTCACAAAGGGAGTCATCTGCCATTCGCCTTGAGGTTTTTGAGCGCCGGTCAAAATGCCATCTGTGTTCCATGACGCTCCCAGTCCCGGGAGGAGAATAATTGGAAATTTTTCACTCTCCTGAAAGATTTTAATATAGTCTAGGGTCAGGCCTGTCCACGGATTTATCCCGCCCATACTTATTGGATTTCCTATTGTAATTGATGTTGGGATTCTCTCCAT
>JADHWP010000028.1 GCA_016783425.1 Candidatus Shapirobacteria bacterium | reverse complement strand
GCAAAAAAAAGGCTGGGAGGAGCCCAAAATTGTGATGCGGGCCTGGCTGGCGGGAATTATTTTCGCGCTGATGGGCTTGTGGCTGGCGGGGTTGTGAGTTTTCTCGTAAACCCTAAGCTCTAAACTCTAAATTCTAAATCTAAAAAAGTCATTCCGAATTCCTGCCCGCAATCGCTAAGCTCAAGCTTTGGCAGGCGGGTATTTCGGGATCGATCCTGAAACCCCAGTACCATTCGATGCGGGGCGGGCGAGTTCAGGATGACAATGATATGCCCAGAATGACTTTTAAAACTGGTTCATATTACATAACTCATGACGATCGTTATGAGTTATGTAGCTTGGAAGTTCCACCTCGGAATAGATCAGCGCGCGCCGAACACTTTTTGAGGATGGGGAAAATAGACAATGGCTCGTTTTGTTTTCGATCGTGAACAAAATGAGTCAACCACGTACCCCCAAGGTGGTCCGCCAACTGGCGGACTCGGGGGTGCTTTAGAATTTTTTTAAAATTTGAATAACTCCCCAAAAATTGGTAAAATCAAAAATAAGCTCGCATAGT
Source organism: Candidatus Shapirobacteria bacterium (assembly GCA_016783425.1). GTDB lineage: Bacteria > Patescibacteriota > Microgenomatia > UBA12405 > BS750m-G30 > BS750m-G30. The sequence continues at coordinate 7,139 of JADHWP010000028.1, read as the reverse complement.
TACTAGTTATACGCCATAATAAAAAGCCAATTTAATTATTTTGGCAATTAAATAATTTAAAAAGGAAGTGAAAATTATGACATTTGAACAATCTGAACAATCCAGTTATCAACCATCAGATCAAGAACTTAGATCAGGTAAAATAAGCATGGCAGGTTTTTTAAAGGAAGGCCAAACATTAAAGCAGGTTTTGGAAAGGGATGAACAGGCTCTACGAATGTTAGGTTATACCGCTCAAGAGGTGGCCGATCTTTTGGGTCCTGTCACTGAAGGGGTCGCAAATGGTGGCAATTTTGAGTACACCGCCCCAAATGGTAAGCAGTACGAAGTGAGGGTTCAAACTTGGCTAGGTAGTCAAAGATGTCCCTGGAGAGACAAGGTTGACTGGCGGAGGTCAAGTGGAGCAATGGACATGTATTTTACTGAAAAGGGAAAGGGTGGCGAGCCTGTTCATATTGCTGGACTAGTTAGACACTTGGTCGAAAAGCACGGTTTTTTTGAAGGGAGCAGTTATAGAGTAGCGCCAGAGACAATCGTTGAGATGTTCGGCATCGAAAAAATTCCCGGATCTTTGGAAAAAGTCAAAAAGATCAAGTTGTGAATTGCTAAAATAAAATATGGGTAGATTGGCTTTTTATTACGTCTCCTCCGCCAGCTGGCGGATTCGACCACGTTGCTCTCTTCGGGGTGTATAACACAGGGAGCTAAAATTTCCACCTCCGAGGAATCAGGACCCACCTCGGGGGTGATTTTTTTCACTTTTCTTCTTCAATGATTCGGAGTTTGACGGGGTCGTTTTTGACAATTTCCATTTCGGTGCCGCAGTTTTGGCACTCTAAAATATCGCCGACTACCGCTTTTCCCTGAATTTCGATTTCTTTTTGACAATCAAGACATTTTGTCCTCATTCCGCTATAATAAATCTTAGGATGAGTAAAAGTCAATTATTACCCGCCACCCCCTTGCTGGAAATTGGCTCTTTTTATCTTAAAAGAGAAGATCTTAATCCCAGTGGTTCGGTTAAGGATCGGGCGGTGGTAGCGCAAATGGCTTGGGCTAAAGAAAATGGATATAAAGAGGCAGCGGCGAGCAGTTCCGGGAACTTCGGTGTTAGTTTAGGTTTTTGGGCTAAGCATTTCGATTTAAAAGTAATAGTTTTTGTTTCCCCCCAGGCTAATCCTAATAAAATTAAAAGATTAAAAGAACTTCCTTTAAGGCTTAAAATTAGTAAAAAGCCGATTAGCGATTGCTTTAGGTATTGCCAGGAAACCGGCGCTTTGAATTTACGCCAGTCTAAAGATCCCCGGGCGATCATTGGATTGGCGTCTTTAGGCGGGGAAATCGCCAGTCAAGTTCAAAAAGAAGGAATAGAGCCTGAAAGTGTTTTTTTTCCGGTCAGCAGCGGCGCTACTTTGCTGGGGGTGGCGCAGGGTTTAATAGAAAAGGGTTTAAAATTAGCTCCCTTTGCAGTTCAACCGGCCAGTCATCCCGTACTGGGGAAAATTTGGGATCAGGATTTTAAAGCCGAAGAAGAAAAATTGGCTGATGCGCTGGTAGCTAAAGTTATCCCGCAAAAAGCGGCTATTTTGCGGTTAATTAAAAAATATCAGGGCGGGGGAGTAGTGGTGCAAAACCAGGCGATTTTAAAATGGTCCGCTTGGTTAAAAAAGCGGGGAATTTCTACTTCTTCTGAGGGGGCTTTAACTTTGGCCGGAGTAGAAAAGGCCAAAAAATTAAACCTGATTGGAAGTCAGGAAAAAGTGATTTGCATGTTAACCGGGAAAAAGTATTAAAAATGGTTAAAAAAATAATTACTCAACCGGTTTTTTGGGCCGGTTTAGATTATTACTATGGCTTGGGCTTGGTTGATTTATTCAAAAGAGGGTTTTTGCCTAACTTTTTCCTGATTTGTTTATACGATGATTTGTTTTTAAAGAATTTAGAAAAACAGGGAGTGGTTGTTTTTTGCTTAGAGCGAGAAATTGGGGAAAAAGTGAGAAAACTGCCGAAAAATACGGGTCATTTGCTATCCTGTCCTCTGGTAATTGATTTTATTAAACAAAAATCGGGCCGGCAAAAACCGGCTATTGCCTATTTTAAACCTTCGGCAAAAATTGACTTTCTGGCTAAAAAAAGAAATTGGCAGTTAGCCGCCAACAATGCCCAAATTAATAAATTTTGGGAGAATAAAATAAATTTCTATCAAACTTGTAAAAAATTTGATTTGCCGGTTTTGGAAGCGGAAGTTATTGAGGTTAAGAGTGGCCTTTTTTCCGGTTTAGCCAAAAAATGGGGATTGCCTTTTTTGGCCCAAAGTTCTTTTGGCTGGGCCGGTAAAAGCAGTTATTTGATTAAAAGTAAAGAAGATTGGAAAAGGCTAGCAAAGAAAAAAGGGTTAAAGCTAAAAGTTACTTCTTATCTTCAAGCTCAAACCTTAATTAACAATGCCTGTTTATTAAACAGCGGCCAGGTTTTAACTAGTCCTTTAGCTTGCCAAATAACCAACCTTGCCCCTTTTACCAATAATCCTTTAGCTACTTGCGGCCGGGAGTGGAAAAAAGGGATTAGCCCGGAAATTAACCAAAGAGCGGATCAGATTACCAAAAAACTGGGTAAAGCAATGTTTAATCGGGGTTATCAAGGTTTTTTTGGTTTGGATTTTTTACTTGATCAAAAGAATAGGCTTTATTTAATTGAATGTAATTCTCGCCTAACCGCTTCTTCTGCTTTTTACCATTTTTTAGAAAAAGAAAGCGGGTTAACCACTTTGCTTGAGCATCATCTTTTGGCTTTCTTAAAAAGCGAAGAAGATATCAGCGGAGAAGAAAGAAATAATTACTCTTTTTTTGGAGGAGAACTAATCCAGCGCAATACCAGCGGCCGGGATTGGTCAGCGCTCAAGACTTTAAGCTCGGGCTGTTATTCCCGGGAGGGAAAATTAAAAAACAGAAAATATTTTCCGGATGATGAAAAAACTCTTTCTCTTTTTTATGCCCCCCAAAACAAAGTGGTCAAACCAGGCGATGAAGCGCTTCGTTTAGCGGCCAGAACCGAAATTGTCAATAAGCAAAATCAAATAAATCCCCAAATTTTAAAAGTTAACAGCTGGGCGTTTAAAAATGGCTTCTGAAAAAAAAGGAAATTCTTTTTTTATTATCGCTCTTTTGTTTTTGCTTTTTGGCTTGCTTTTAATTGGAGATGTTTCCCTGATTGAGGCGGAAAGAAATTTCGGGGATCAGTTTTACTTTTTAAAAAAACAAATAACTTGGGCGCTTTTAGGGGCGGTTGTTTTTGCTTTGGCGGCGAAAATAAACTATCGTTTTTGGCAAAAGATTTCTCTACCCTTGCTTATTGTTTCCTGGTTTGCTTTAGGCCTGGTCCTGATTCCTCGTTTTGGCCAAGTAATCGGAGGCTCGCGGCGCTGGCTAAATCTTGGCGGTTATGTTTTCCAGCCCTCGGAGCTGGCGAAGTTTTCCCTGGTCTTATATTTAAGCGCTTTGCTTTCCCGGAAAAAAATTAACTTCAGGCAGTTTCTATTGGTTTTGTTTTTGCCTGTTGGGTTGACGATTTTAGAGCCTGATTTTGGAACCAGTGTGATTATGGTTGCGGCCAGTTTGGTTCTGTGGTTTTTGTCCGGGGCTGTTTTAAGGAAAATAATTCTTCCTTCTTTGTTTTTTTTAGGTCTGGGCTTGCTGTTGATTTGTATTTCTCCTTATCGCAAAGCTCGGGTAAGGGGAATGATTGATCCTTTTTATGATCCTTTAGATAAATCTTACCACTCTTATCAATTAGTTTTAACCCTGGGTTCAGGAGGAGCCGGGGGAATAGGCCTGGGCCAGTCCCGGCAAAAATATCAGTATTTACCTCATGTAACCACTGATTCAATTATGGCGGTGGTGGGCGAGGAGTTTGGCTTAATCGGAATTAGTTCAGTAATTGGGGCCTTTTTGTATTTAATTTTTTCCGGCTTTAAAATCGGAATTAATAGCCAGGATGATTTTGCCAGGCTTTTTACAGGGGGAATAGTGACCTGGATAGCGGTTCAAGGCCTAATTAATCTTTCCGCCGTCGCCATAGTTCTTCCTTTGACCGGGGTACCCTTTCCCTTAGTTTCTTACGGAGGCAGTTCCCTGGTTTTAACCTTGTTTAGTTTAGGAATTATTTATAATATTTGGTCAAAGCAATGAAGATCGCCATTTCCGGAGGACATTCCACCGGCTTGGGTTTAATTGAGGAAATTCAAAAAAAACATCCTTTGTGGCAAATCTATTATTTTGGGTGTAAATTCGCCCTGGAGGGGGAAAAAGCTTTTTCTTTTGACTATAAAATTGTTTCCCAAATTAAAGGGGTAAGGTTTATTTCCTTAACCACCGGAAGGCTGGCCAGAAAGATTGGTTTTTTAACTTTTTTCAGTTTGCTTAAAATTCCCTGCGGTTTTGCCCGGTCTTTATATTATTTATTTAAGCTTCGGCCTGATTTAATTGTTTCTTTTGGCGGTTATGTTTCCGTTCCTTTGGTAATTGCCGGTTGGATTTTGGGGATCCCCAGTATCACTCACGAGCAAACTCAAGTTTTGGGACTAGCCACAAAAATTAATCAATTTTTTGTTAAAAAAGTGGCCTTGGCTTATTCCCGACTGATGGACCAATTACCCAAGGGTAAGGGAGTTTATACGGGTATGCCTTTGCGCGCCATTTTAAATAATAAAACTAATCCCGGTGATTTAAAGGAATTGAAGGAGGCGCTAGAAAAATCGTTAAAGCCTCTTTTATTCATTACTACGGGAAAGGCCGGATCGCGGTTAATAAATCAAGTGATCGTAAAGATTGTCCCGGAATTGAGTAAAAAGTTTTTAATTTTGCACCAAATGGGAGAATTTGGTTACTCTAATCTTAATAAAAATTTAAAATGGGAAAACTATTATCCCGTTTCTTTACTGGGAGGTTTAGAACAGAGTTGGGTTTTAAATAAGGCGGATTTAGTTATTTCCCGCTCCGGGGCTAATATTACTTTTGAACTTTTGTTTTTGAGAAAGCCCGCCATTTTAATTCCTTTACAATTTAGCCCTCAAGATGAGCAAAAGAAAAATGCCGATTGGTTTGTTTCTTTAGGGGGGGGAGAACGGCTTTTGCAAAAAGATCTTAACGAAAAGACTTTAGGAGAATTGATCGAAAAAGTTTATCAAAATAAAAAAAAGTATTTACTTAATTTAGAGAAAGTAAAGATTGAAAATGGAAGCAAAAAGTTATTGGCGCTGGTAGAAGAGATTTTGGAGTGAAAAAAAAGCTTTTAATTGGTTTTTTGATATTATCAGGGTTGGGGTTAATAGGGATGGCCAGTTTTTATTTTTCAGCCTCTCCGACTCTTCCATTTCCGCTTTTGGCTCGGGAAAAAGTTAAGTTTTCTTTAAGCAAAGAGTTGGCTAAAGCGGAAATTAGTTTAAGTCAAGGTTTGGTTTGGAATGAAAAACTGATGAGTTTTGAAGGTTTAACCAGCCAGGGGATAAAAATTATTTTCTCGGAAAGCATTTCGGCCGGTAAACAAATCAGCTCTTTACAATTAATCTTAAAAAAGACTAAAATGATTGTTAATGAAGAATCCCGGATTAGAGTTATTGATTTGCGCGCCCTAGACCCTTATGTCTCGATCAAAGATAATTAGTTCGGTAGATATTGGCAGTACCAAGATTACTACTTTAGTGGGCCAATATTTTTTGGAAGAAGACCAGATTAACGTGATTGGCGTTTCCAGCGCTCGGGCCCGAGGAATTAGAAAAGGCCAAATTGTGGATATTGAGGAAGCGACTGAGAGTGTCAGCCGCTCGGTAGAGGGAGCGGAGCGAATGGCGGGATTGCCGATTAAAGAGGCAATTGTTGGTATTACCGCTCCTCATGTAACTTCTTTAAACTCTTCGGGGGTGGTGGCGGTGGCTGACCCCAAGGGAGAAATTACCCCCTTGGACGTAGAGCGGGTGATTGAGGCGGCTCGGGCGATTTCTTTGCCCGGAACTTCCGAAATCCTGCATGTTATTCCCCGCCATTTTACTGTCGATGGGCAAGAGGGGATTTTGGATCCGACCGGGATGACCGGAGTAAGATTAGAAGTAGAAACAAACATTATTATTTCTTCACTGCCGGCCATGCGCAATCTTACCCGTTGCTTAACCGATGTTGGCTTGAGCATTGGAGGTTTGGTTTACGCCGGTTTGGCGACCGGAGAGGCGATTTTAACCGAAACGGAAAAAGAGCTGGGAGTAATTCTTATTGATGTGGGGGGAGGGGTAACCAGCTTAACTATTTATACGGAAAACTTCCCTTGTTTTGTTCGGGTTTTGCCGGTAGGAGCGGATAATGTGACCAATGATTTAGCCATTGGCTTAAGACTTTCCCTGGAGGAAGCGGAAAAACTAAAAACCTTTTTAAGCCAGGATCAGGGAAAAAATAAAGAAGAAAAGGGGAAAAGAGCTAAAGATATTGATAAGCAAAAGGAAGAAAAGGATGAGTTTTCTTTAAAAAAAGCGGGAATTATTCAGGAAGAAGAGAAAAGAATCTCCCGTCTTTCCACCACGGACGGAATAATTAAGCCCCGATTAGACGAGATCTTCTCTTTACTTAAAGAAGAAATCAGAGAGAGCGGTTTTGGGGGAGCTACTCCGGCGGGAGTGGTTTTAACCGGAGGCGGGTCCTATCTGGTGGGGATTAAGCGCTCTTGCCAGCAGGTCCTTGGCCTTCCGGTAAGAATCGGTTCTCCTAAGCCGGTAAGCGGCCTGGGCGACGAGATTGCTTCTCCCGCCTATGCTTCAGCCATTGGCTTGATTAATTATGCGGTCAAGACTGGCCAGGGAGTGGGGAGTAAAAAAAGACCTTTGCCCGGGCTTTCCATGTTAAAGGGAATAAAACTGGGGGGAGTTTTTAAGAAAATTCTCCAGACGATCAAGCCCTTATTGCCGTAGAAAATCTACTCCCTAAATTACAAATTTCAAATTACAAGTATTCCAAGTAAATTTCAATCCGCCATCCGCCAACTGGCGGAGGCGGATCAAAATTCAAACTCTGAAAAAGTCATTCCGAATTTCTGCCCGCAATCGCTAAGCTCAAGCTTTGGCAGGCGGGTATTTCGGGATCGATCCTGAAACCAGT
>JADHWP010000027.1 GCA_016783425.1 Candidatus Shapirobacteria bacterium | reverse complement strand
ACTGGTTGTTATAGAATAAGGATAAACTAATAAAGTGAAAACATATCTTTCGGTAGTAATTTCTTGCTACAACGAGGAGGCAAATTTAAAAAGGGGAGTATTGGAAGAAATGAGTGATTACTTAAAAAAGCAAAAATATTCCTGGGAGGTAATTATTACCGATGATGAATCAACTGATAATAGCTTGAGGTATTTGACTGATTTTGCCAAAAAAAACCAGGGCTTTCGGATTTTAAAAATTAAGCATCGGGGCAAAGCCGGAGGAATTCAGCGAGGATTAAAGATAGCCAGGGGTAGTTATATTTTATTTACAGACATTGACCAGTCAACCCCGATAAGTGAGCTGGCTAAGCTTTTGCCCTGGGCTAAAAAGGATTATCAGGTGGTTATTGGGTCCAGGGGAATGGACCGGGAAAATTTCCCTATTTTTCGTCAAGTAGGAGCAGTGGTTTTTTCAGTTTTACGGGGGGCATTAGTGTTACGAGAAATTAAAGACACCCAATGCGGTTTTAAGCTTTTTGAGGCTAAATTAGTGAAAAAGATTTTTCCCGGTTTGGATGTTTTAGGTAAAAAAGCCAGGGGCTGGACAGTAACCTCTTATGACGTTGAACTTTTATATATGGCCAAAACTAAAGGGGCCAAAATTAAGGAAGTATTGGTTGACTGGGGAGATGAAGATATTAGTACGAGCAAGGGCAACAACTATCTAGCTCGTTATTTTAAGGAATCTAAAAACATGGCCTTTCAAATTCTACAGGTTAAGCTTAATCAATGGCGGGGAAAGTACAGTAGGCAAACTTAAAGCTTAAAACTTAAATGTCAAAACTGATGTTAAAAGTTAAAAATTTTTTAGAAAAAAAGATTAAAATCTATCAATTGCGATTTACGATTCGCGAAATACTGTTTTTCTTACTGTTAATTTTTATCTATTTTCTTTCCCGCTTGATTAACCTAACCTCTTTACCTGTTTTTGCTGATGAAGCCATTTATGTACGCTGGTCGCAGGTGATGAGGGCTGAATCTACTTTGCGCTTTTTGCCCTTATCAGATGGTAAACAGCCTCTTTTTATGTGGCTAACCATTCCTTTTTTAAAAGTATTTAAAGACCCCCTTTTTGCGGGTCGGCTTGTCTCGGTGTTGGCTGGATTTTTAACCATGCTGGGATTAGGCAGTTTGGTTTATTGGCTTAAAAAATCAGCTAAGTTGACTCTATTAATAATGTTTTTTTATATTATAACTCCCTATACTTTATTTTTTGACCGGATGGCTTTGGCTGATAGCCTGCTTTCCGCTTTTGCTATTTGGGCTTTACTTTTTGCTTTTCTTTTAGGAGAGTTTCCCAGGTTGGACTTGGCGATGATTTTGGGAATGATTTTGGCTGGAGGCTGGTTAACCAAAAGTCCGGGTTTGTTTTTGATTTTACTTACCCCTTTTGTTGTTTTTATTACCTATTGGCAAAAGCAAGGAAAATTAAAAGCAAAAGCCTTGTTTAAGTTGGGAGTTTTGATCGGAATAAGTATTTTCTTTGCTCTGGCTGGTTACAATATTTTGCGCTTGGGCCCCAACTTTCACCTGATTGCCTTGAGAAATAAGGATTATGTTTGGCCGATAAGTGAGATTTTAAAACATCCTCTTGATCCGCTCCTTCCACATTTAAAAGATATTTGGCGCTATTATACTATTTATCTAACTTATCCGCTTTTTTTACTGGGGCTGTCGGGGTTGAGAAGGGGACTGGCAAATAAAAAATTAAAACTTTGGTTTTTAATAATTGCTTTTTGGTGGCTTTTTCCTATGCTGGTTCAGTCAGCCTTTGCTAAGGTTTTTACCGCCCGTTATCTTTTATACGGAGTTCCTTCTTTTTTGCTTTTTATTGTTTTTGGTTGGGAAGGACTGGGGGCTTGGCTAAAAAAGAGAAAAATTCCTCCTGTCTTTCTTTGGCTGCTTTTTTTTCCGGCATTATTTTTTAATTATCAACTCTGGACAGATGTCCGAAAAGCTCCTTTGCCTCATGATGAGCATGCTGGTTATTTGCAAGAATGGACCGCTGGTTGGGGAATAAAAGAGACAGCTGATTACTTGAAAACCTTGTCGCGAGAGAAGGGAATTGTGGTGGGAACAGAAGGATATTTTGGGACCTTGCCCGATGGGTTGCAGATTTATCTGGAAAAAGAAGCGGATATTAGCGTCATTGGGGTGGGCTATCCGATTAAAACTTTGCCCGATCCATTACTTGGGGCCAAGGAGTTTGGTAATCAAGTATACTTGGTGGTTAATCAAAGCCGCTTGGAATACCCACACCCAGAAGAATGGCAGCTGATTGCTGAATATCCCAAACCCGGAGGCGATAAACTGCTGTTTTATAAACTTTAATGAAAAAAATATTTCTGATCCTGGTTTTACTCTCTGCTTTACTTGCTTCTCGCCATTTATTTAAACCGGGGTTTTTTAGCATGCATGATGATTTACATGTGGGCCGGCTTTACGAGATGGATTTATGTATTCAGGATCGCCAATTTCCTTGTCGTTGGGTGCCTGATATGGGTTATGGATATGGTTATCCTTTATATAATTTTTACCCTCCTCTTCCATACTACTTGGGCGAGGCTTTTCATTTACTGGGCTTTGGGATAATTACGAGTATTAAGATTGTTTTTGCGATTGCCGTTTTTTTTGGGGCCTATTTTATGTTTTTGCTGGCCAGTCATTTTTGGGGACTTTGGGGTGGTTTGATTGGGGCGGTTTTCTATACCTGGGTTCCTTATCATGCGCTTGATATTTTTGTGCGGGGGGCAATGAGTGAATTTACGGCAATTGCTTTTTTTCCGGCTATTTTCTGGGTGGTCGCAGAAATTATTAACAAGAAGAAAAAGTATTGGCCCCAACTAGCTTTTTTCTACGCTGCTCTTTTATTGTCCCACAACATCATGGCGATGCTTTTTACCCCTCTTTTAGGCGCTTGGGTAATTTTTCTTTTGCTTTTGAAGAAAAAAAAGTTTTCCCTGAAAGTAACCAGGCTAGAACTAAGTCTTCTTTTAAAAATAATCTTGTCTGGGTTGTGGGGGGTTGGCTTGGCAGCCTTCTTTACCTTGCCAGCTTTTTTAGAAAAAAAGTTAGTACATGTGGAAACAATGTTTATGGGGTATTTTAATTATTTAGCCCACTATACTTCTTTAAAGCAGTTATTTTTAGATCGATTTTGGGGCTTTGGGGCTTCTGTTTGGGGGCCAGAAGACGGGATGTCTTTTCAATTAGGTCATTTGCACTGGATCTTGGCTTTAGTAATTTTAGGATTAGCTGTTTATCAACACTACAAGGATAGAAAAAAAAGTTCATTGCCTTTAGTGGTTTTTTGCTTTAGCTTAAGTTTAGCAATTATCTTTTTAACTCATCCCCGGGCGGTTTTTATCTGGAAAGCCTTTCCTTTTTTAGAATATTTACAGTTTCCCTGGCGGTTTTTAGCAATTGCCACTTTTTTGCTAAGTTTTTTAGCGGGGGGAATAATGAGCTTTGTTTCTTTTAATAAAAGGGCCTTGTTTGCAGGAACTCTAATAGGGGCAGTGATCTTACTTAACTTTAATTATTTTCAGCCGGAAAAACCGATTTATATTTCTGATCAAGAAAAGTTGTTTTCTGAAAAAGGCTGGAATCGGTTACAAACAGACGCTATTTTTGATTACTTGCCCAAGTCTGCTTTTTTTCCCCCTACTGCGCCTGCTCCTAAAGATGTGTTGTTAAGAGAGGGAAGTGTTGAGAATCGGCTGGAAGTAAAGAATTTTGAGCAAGGTACTGACTGGTTAAAGTTTAAGATTTCTATTCAAAAAGAGGGGGAGATAATGCTGCCGGTTTATTATTTTCCCGGGTGGCGGGGATGGCTGGATAAAAAAGAGGTAGAGCTGACTTATGAGAAAGATTTAGGAAGAATAATTATGGAAGTTCCTGCCGGGGAACACCAAGGGGAGTTGCGCCTAACCAATACTCCCGTAAGGGCTTGGGCTAATTTTATTTCTTTAATTGCCTGGTGGAGCTTATTGGTGGTTGCTTTTAAACCAATAGTATGGCCAAGAATCAAAAAATAGATAAATCCGTTTCTGGAGAATTGAAAAAGAAAACTCTTTCAGGGGTGGGGGTTTTGGTTTTAAGAAATTTGCTAATGCAGCCGATTTCCTTTTTTGGTTTTATTTTTCTTTCCGTATTTTTAAAAACATGGGAGTTGGGAGTTTTTTGGGCAGTTTCCGAAATAGTTGGTTTTTTAGGATATTTTTCAGACATCGGTTTAGCGGCAGCAGTTATCCAAAAAAAGAAAAGGCCAACCAAAAAAGAGCTAAGAGCTATTTTCACAATTCAGCAAATGTTGGTTTTTGGGGCAGTGGCAATTCTCCTTTTGCTTACCCCTCTTTTAGAGAAAAAATATGATCTTGGTGGGAATATGTTTCTTTATCGGGCCCTTCTTTTTGGTTTTATCGCTTCTTCTTTAAAAACAATTCCCTCTGTTTTACTGGAAAGAAAATTGCAGTTTAAAAAAATTGCTGTTGTTGATTTGGCAGAACAAATTGTGTTTACTGGCTTGGCTGTGTTTTTGGCTTGGAAAGGACTTGGAGTAAATAGCTGGGCTTGGGCGGTTTTGCTTCGTTCCCTGTTGGGAGTCATTTTAATCTATGTTTTTTGTCCGTGGCCAATTGGAATAAATTTTCACTTTAAAGCAATCGGGAAGCTTTTTAAATTTGGGGTTCCTTTTCAAATAAATTCTTTACTCGCAATGCTTAAAGATAGACTAGTTAATATTTTCCTTTGGGGTGTTTTAGGAAGCGAGGGGGTGGGTGTTTTGGGTTGGGCGCAAAGATGGGCCCAAATGCCGCTTCGGTTTTTAATGGATCAAGTGATTCGGGTGACTTTTCCGGCTTATTCTAAACTGCAGGATGAAAAGGCGCGCTTAAAACAAGCGATTGAGAGAAGCGCTCTTTTGATTAATCTTTTGGTTTTGCCGGCCCTAACAGGGATGGGGATCTTGATGCCTAAACTAGTTTCTTTCTTTCCTCAATATTACAAATGGGATGTGGGAATAATTCCCCTTTGGTTGTATTTAGGGAATTTTGCTTTGGGAGTAATTACCACTCCCTTGGTTAACGCTTTTAATTCTGTCGGAAAAGTGAAAATTAGTTTGAAGCTGATGATTTTTTGGACTGGACTAACCTGGGCCCTGGTTCCTTTCCTGGCCAAAAGATTTGGGGTTAACGGAACAGCCCTGGGATTATTCTTAGTCTCTTCAACCTCTTTTATTGCCTGGATCTTGGCTAAAAAAGAGTTTGGAATTTCTTTTAAAAGAATTTTATTAACGCCGCTAACTGCCAACATAATAATGCTGGCTTCTTTAATAGCAATTGACAGAGCTTTTAACAAAGGGCTTTGGGAAATTTGGGGACTGGCGATAATTGGAGCCTTGATTTATGGAATTATTGTTTGGGTTATGGAAAAAAAAGTAGTGCTTTGGATGGCAGATGCTTGTAAAGAATGGTATTTAGGATTAGGCAGGCAAAAAAACTAAAGCTTAATAATGAAAATTAGTAAAAAGACTTTTTCTTTTAACTTAGGTTTAGTTTTATTTTTAGCCTTATTTTTGCTTGTTTTTCCTGGGAATAACTACTGGTGGATTTTAGTCCCTGTTTTATTGGCTATTATTTTAACATTTGTTTTTAAGCCGCCCCTTTATGTTCTATTTTTGATTATTTTAGGCGGAGGATTATTTTCCATGACCATGCTAAGAAGCGGCTGGTTATATGATTTTGGAATGGGATTTTGGGGCCCGAATGGACATGATGGAATCTGGCATTTGGCTTTAATTAACCAAATTAAGGAAAAAATACCCCCTAATAATCCTATTTTTTCTGGTACGGTTTTGAAAAATTATCACTGGGGCTTTGATTTTCTTGCGGGCTTGTTAGCAAAAACTTTACCTTTTAGTCTTTATGATATTTATTTTAGAATTCTACCTCTTGTTTTTGCTATTTTAATCGGATTTTTGAGTTACCAGCTGGGGAAAAAGTTAACCAACAGCAGCCGGGTTGGTTTTTGGTTTCTTTTTTTGAATTTCTTCGCTGGTTCTTTTGGTTGGGTAATTACTTTGCTACGGGAAGGAAAGGTAGGGGGAGAATCGCTTTTTTGGTCTATGCAGTCCATTTCTACCTTAATAAATCCCCCTTACGCTTTATCTTTAGTTATTTTACTTTTTGGTTTATTAGTTTGGAATGATAAAAGAAAGACTGGGGAGTGGGTCTGGGCAATAGTAGTCGGAATTATTTTTGGCTCCCTGACCGTTGTTAAGGTTTATGCAGGAGTTTTAGGAGGATTAGCTTTATTTTCTTTTTGGTTTTTTAAGCGATTTTTCAAAAAAGAGAAGCAGTTTTTTGATCTTTTAGCTTTTTTATCAGTTGGTTTTTTATCTTTAACTGTTTTGTTTTTAATGGGGGTTTTTTCGGGAAAACCGGCCTTAGTATTTAAACCCCTTTGGTTTGTTCACTCACTAGTGGAGTCTCTAGACAAGCTTTATCTTCCTGGAGTAGCAGTATTAAGAATTAATTTAGCCAATAGCCGGCTTCTTTGGAAATTGCCTTTTCTTATTTTAGTTGAGTTATTTTTAGTACTGATTTTTATCGTTGGAAATTTAGGGACTAGGGTTATCGGTTTTTGGGAGGCAGCTAGAAAAATAATTAAAAAGAAAATAACCGAGATGGATGTTTTATTATTTGCCTTTTTATTTTTTTCCCTATTATTCCCCCTGCTTTTTGTCCAGCGGGGCACTACCTGGAACACAATTCAATTTTTCTACTATTTCTTGTTTGTCAGCAACTACTATTTTGCTCAATATTTGGCCAGGGTATTTAAAAAGAAATCTTTAAAAATCTTTTTAGGACTAGGCTTTTTGCTACTTATGACTATCCCTACCACAATCTCCACCATAAGGGGCTATTTTGGCTATATTCCCCCCACTGCCCTTCCTCATTATGAAATAGAGTCTTTGCGTTTTTTAAAGCAACAGCCCAAGGGTATTGTTTTGACTTTTCCCTATGATGGATATAAAAAATCGGGCGTGGATGTTCCTTTCCCTCTTTATCTTTATGAAACTACGGCTTATGTTTCTGCTTTTTCAGGAAAAATAGTTTTTTTAGAAGACGAAATGAATCTCGAAATTACCGGTTATCCCTGGCAAGAAAGGCGGGCAAAAGTAGAGGGATTTTTTTCAGGCAGGAATGAGATTCAGGCTCGGGGATTTTTGCTAAACAATAATATCGATTATGTTTATTTAGTAAATGATCAGGTTCTGCCTTTCCAGCAGGAAAATTTAGGGCTTAAGGTGATTTTTAACAATGGACAGGTTAAAATATACCAGGTATCAAAATGAAAAAGCTTTCGATTTCAGTAGTAGTCAACACCTTGAACGAAGAAAAAAACCTTTCTCGCTGCTTATCTTCGGTAGAAAAGCTGGCTGATGAGATTGTCGTGGTGGACATGTACAGTGATGATCAGACTCGAGAAATAGCCCGGAAATTCGGAGCCAGAGTTTTTCTTCACGAAAAACTTAATTATGTTGAGCCAGCCAGGAATTTTGCAATCGAAAAAGCCAGAGGCAAGTGGATCTTTATTTTAGATGCCGACGAGAAGATAACTTCCAGCTTGGCAAAAAAACTGAAAGAGATTGCCTGGGCCGATAAAGGGGAAATTGATTATGTTTTGATTCCCAGAAAAAACATTATTTTTGGCAAGTGGATTCAAAATTCGCGCTGGTGGCCGGATTATTTACCCCGTTTTTTTAAAAAAGGGAAAATTGACTGGCCTGCCCAAATTCATCAGCAGCCAGAGTTAAAGGGAAATATTCTAACTTTGCCTGATGTAGAAAAGTTTGCGATTACTCACTATAACTATGATTCTTTAGATCAGTATTTAAGCAGAGCGCAACGTTATGCTAAAGT
>JADHWP010000001.1 GCA_016783425.1 Candidatus Shapirobacteria bacterium | reverse complement strand
TGAACAATGAATAGCTATTTTTCCCAAAACAATCATTAGAAGAATATTAAGGTAAGCGGCGAGCCAGTTGGGCTGACCCAAAGTAGAAAAAACCCGGTTTTGGACATCCTGAACCCAAACATTCTTATCAATCCCGAAATGTTCTAAAATTCCGTAACCGGCCACTAAACTCCCGGAAATTAAAACCAAATTTAATAATTTCTCCACCCACTCTTTTTGACCATTGCTAACAAGAGCCCAAAAAAGAATTAAGTAGGCGATAGTCGAAAGTAGTCCCCCGTGAAAGCGGGAATAATAACCAAAAATACTGGTACCCAGATCAATCGAAAAAATAGTCGAAAGCAGCTGGGAAAAAAGAAATAATAGTAAGGGATAAAATAAAAAGCTTTTTTTAAAAATTATTCTTTTTTCAATGACCATTCTTCCTGCCCAGGCTCCGGCAATCAAAGCGGTTAGCAAATAAACCAAAATCATTTTGTTAAACTCAAAAAGCTCGTAGTTTAAAGGAGTAAAAAATAAAGGAGTGAGGAAGAAAAGGGCTCCAAAAAGATAGAAAATAATCTGCTTTAATTTGGCCGAACTCATGATTAACTATTCTAGCATAGCTCCAGGATCAATTTTGATTTTGTTTCCCTCTTTGTCTGGCCCAAACAGATCTCTTTTCTCTTTTTGCAAGTGATCAATAAACAAAATTCCCCCTAAGTGATCCAGCTCGTGCTGAAAAATAATCGCCGGTAGGCCCTCTAAAATCTTATTTTTAATTTTAAATTTTTCATTTTTCATTTTTGGAGGCTCCTGCCAAGCAGCTTTTATTTTTAAAAAGCGCTTAACCGGCCCATACAAATCAGGAAAAGATAAACAACCTTCTAAAAACTCCTCCTGCTCTCCCGCGGGAGTTATAATTAAAGGGTAAGTTTTTTCTCCAAAAGTTTTGGTAATTTGGGGATTTACAAAAACAGTAAACTCCTGTTCGCACCTGATTATAAAAATTCTACTTCTGACCCCAATTTGAGGAGCAGACAAGCCCACCCCGATTTTGCTTTTAGCAAGCTCCCTTTTTAAATCGGTTAGTAATCCCTCCTCTTCCTTTCTCCAAACCCCAACCTTTTTAGATTTTTTTCTTAAAATGGGATTAGGAAAAGTAACAATTTTTCTCATAATTTACTATTTTATCACGACCCGCGGGTTTCGCGTTTTTTAGTGAAGCTGATCTCCCCGAACCCTGTCAACCTTAAAGGTTATCGGGTCATCAACCTTTAAGGTTGACAACAACTTAAAAATTACACAACTCCATCCGATCGGCTTGAGTTATGTAACAATTAAAAGAAAAATTAAAGATCGCGGAGATTGTAACAGGTCAGTATTTATTCCCACTGATCACTCCTTTCTTGAGCTTTTTGGGCAAAAAGATCAAGAAAGGGATCCACTAACTTATAAAGTTCCTGCCACCCCTCAGAAGCAGAATCAGTTCGATTATCAAAAAGGTACACGGCCGCGAAAAGTGGAGATAACCGCCCTTGTTCAAGCTCAGTGGATAACTTCCATTGTTTCACCGCAAGGCCTAAAATTGGATTGCTTCCTTTTAGGCGCTTATTATCTATAAGTTCACCAATTACTCTCCTTAATTGATCTAGGTTATCTCCGAGTACATTCTGGGCAACAGACATCGCTTCAACAAAAACAGTGGCCGGACGAACAACATCGGCTTCATAACGAATGCCCGCCTCTTTAATCTCCAGCCATGGCGGTGGTTCCTCAAGGGATAAAATTACTCCCCCCATAGTCTTAAAAAGAAAAAGTACTCCCTTGTTTTTCATTCTCGCTTCTCTAAGGTTCATATGATGCTCTACTTGCCACTTACTTATTTTTTCGCCCTCGCTGGGTTTTTGAGCCTGGAGGAAGAAAAACTGATTCACGGCTTTAATCAATCTCGCTCCTCTCATAAACCCAACCGCGCGCTCATCCCGCCTAAACAAACTGATTGTTGCTAACTCAATTATTGACATGATTCTCTTTCGGCAAAAAAATCTAAATTGGGGCAGGAGTTCAATTAACTAGGTTAGCTTAACACCAGCATTAAAATTTGTCAAGCTTAATAAGAAAAGTTAAAATAAACTATGAACTTAGTATTTTTTGGCTCGTCAAAATATTCGATTCCCGCCTTAAAAAGCTTAATTAAAAGTGGATTTAAACCAATCGTGGTCACTATTCCGGATAAACCCGCCGGGCGCCATTTAAAACTCCAACCCAATCCCCTGGCTCTTTTTGCTAGAGAAAATAAGCTTGCTGTTTTAAAATTGAATAAGCTTAATAAAAAAACATTAAAAAAACTAACAGGAACACCTCCGAGGAGTCAAAGCCCACCTCGCAGGAGTTCCTATCAAATATTTACCCCCGAGGAGTCAAGGCCCACCTCGGGAGTGTTTTTCGGAATTTGCTGCGTATACGGCAAAATTATTCCCCAAATCTGGTTTGATTATTTTGATAATGGGATTATTAATCTTCACCCTTCTTTACTGCCCAAATACCGTGGCCCTTCCCCGGCTCAATTTGCCCTGCTAAATAATGAGGCGGAAACCGGAATTAGTTTTATTAAAATGGATAAAATTTGTGATCACGGGCCCCTTATTTACCAGGAAAAAGACAAAATTCTACCCATTGATACCGCCGAATCTTTATATAATCGCCTTTTTGGGCTAGCCGCTGAAAAACTTCCCTGGGTAATTGAAAATTTCTTAAAAGGAAAATTAAAAGAAATTCCCCAAAAACACGCTCTGGCCAGTTTTACCAAAATGCTCCAAAAACAAGATGGCTTTATCGAAAAAAAAGATTTAAAAAAAGCGTTAATTAATGAAAGGTTGGCTAAATTAATAGACCGCAAAATTCGCGCCTTTACTCCCTGGCCAGGAATTTACACCATGGTTAACTTCAAAGGCGAAGAAAAAAGATTAAAAATCTTAAAAACCCACTTGAAAAAAGATTTGCTAATGATTGAGGAGGTTCAACTTGAAGGCAAAAACCCGGTTACTTTTTTGCAGTTTTCTTCTTCTTATCCGCAAGTTTTTTAGAAACGGCTTTTTTCTTCATCGCTTTTAAGCATTTGGCGCAAACTTTCATTCTTACTTTCAACTCCCCTACCATAAAAGTAGTTTTTTGAATATTGGCCTTAAAAGTCCGACTTACCTTTTTTGCCCGATGAGCAAACTGACGGGAAGAAACACCACGATGGTGCTTACTGTTCTTGCCAATCTTCGTTCCTTTACCACAAACCTGACACTTAGCCATTTTTGGATTTAAAAAATTGGGGTTGTTTCACCCCGAGCTTAACTTGTATACTATACCAACTAAATTTACAAATTTCAAATACCAAGAAACAAACAAATCCCAAATTCCAATTTTTTAAATTCAAAGCACTTTTAGTTTGAGATTTGAATGTTGAAATTTGTCTGGATACTTGGAGTTTGTTATTTGGAACTTAAACAATAATGTATATTCTCTGGATTCCCTCTTTACTTATTGCTCTAACCATTCATGAGTATGCTCATGCCAAAGTGGCAGACTTGCTGGGAGACCCCACTCCTCGGCTAGCCGGAAGACTTACTCTTAATCCCCTGGCTCATCTTGATCCTTTGGGGACTTTAGCCTTATTTTTATTTCATTTTGGCTGGGGCAAGCCCGTCCCTATTGATCCCTATAATTTGCAAAATCCCCGGCGCGACCAAGCCTTAATTTCTCTAGCCGGTCCGGGAAGTAATTTTACTCTAGTCCTAATCCTGGCGATTCTTTCCTGGGTTTTTAAACTTTCTGACTATTCCCTGATTTACACTTTTATCTTGAGCTTGGCTACTATGAACTTAGGTTTGGGTTTTTTCAATCTTCTTCCTTTGGGTCCCTTGGACGGTAAAAAAATATTTTTAGGCTTTTTGCCCTTAAACTTAGCTCAAGAATGGGAACAAGTTTTAAATCAGTATGGCCTGATTTTTCTGCTTTTACTTTTTTTGCCCCTTTTAAGGGGCAATTCTTTACTGGGATTAACTTTGGGAAACACCGTCTATTTTATCCGCCACCTTCTTTTTCCCTTTACCTAGTTTAAGCTTCTTAATTGCTTTTCTTAACGCTTCCTGGCTTAAAATCGAGCAGTGGAGCTTAATCGGCGGTAAACCGCCCAAATACTTGGCAATTGCTTTTTTATCCACCCCCAAAGCTTGCTTTAAAGTTTTTCCTTTAACCAGCTCGGTTAAAGCGCTGGTAGTGGCAATCGCGGCCGCGCAACCCAGGGTTTGGAATTTTATCTCCTTAACATAATCTTCCCCCTTTTTGTTTTTATTGATTTTAAGATAAATTTTCATTATATCCCCGCAAATAGAATTGCCCACTTGGGCTTGAACATCAGGATTTTTCATTTCTCCCATATTTCGAGGGTGGCGAAAATGGTCCATTACTTTTTTGGAATACATCTTTAAAAAAATTCAATAACCAAATTACAAGTGCTCCAAACAAAAACCAATAATCAATCTTCCAATTTTCAACTTGGATTACTTGGAATTTGTAATTTGTAGTTTGTTTGGAATACTTGGTGCTTGGTCATTGGGATTTATTTATTATTTAACTTATTCCTCTCCTCATCTTTCTTAATCTGCCAACTACTCCAGGCAAAACTTTAATTACGTAATCAATCTCCTCTTTGGTTGTTTTTTCTCCTAAAGAAAAACGAATTGAGCCATGGGCTTTTTCTGCCGGAATACCCATCGCCAAAAGAACATGAGAGGGTTTTAGCTCCCCGGAAGTGCAAGCGCTACCCGAAGAAGCGGCTATTCCGTAATCCGAAAGAAGAAGCAGCATCGCCTCGCCCTCTACTCCCTTGATAATAAAACTGGCAATATCCGCCAGTCTTTTTTGAGGATGCCCGGTAAGCTGGGTATTGGGAATTTGCAACACTCCTTTAATTAAACGATCCCGCAGGGATTTTACTCGGGACTTAACTTTTTTTTCGTTTTTTAAAGAAATTTCCAAAGCTTTAACCATCCCCACGATTAACGGAGTGGCTTCCGTTCCTGGCCAAATTCCTTTTTCATGGTGGCCGCCAAAAAAAATGGGGGCCAAGGGCGTTCCTTTTTTAAGATATAAGATTCCCACTCCTTTGGGTCCCCCAAATTTATGGCTCCCAAGGGTAAGTAAATCCGCCCCTAAACGATTAACCTTAATATCCAGCCAGCCCACCGTTGTGGCCGCGTCCACATGAAAACAAATTTTGGTTTTTAGCTCTTTTTCTTTACTTTTAATTATCCTGGCAATTTTTTTGATTGGCTGAACCGCACCTACTTCATTATTGGCATACATAATCGTTGCCAGGGTAGTTTTTTTAGTAATTGCGCTCTCCAAAGCTTTCAAGTCAACCAGCCCATACTTATCTACTCCCAGGATAGTATTAATAAACCCTTGTTTTTCCAAACCCCTAACCACGTCCAAAACTCCATGATGTTCAATAGCGCTGGTAATTAAATGATTTCCCTGGTTTTTTAAAACTTTAGCCACTCCCTGAATAGCTAAATTAGTAGAGCTGGTGGTGGTCCCGGTAAAAATGATTTCCATCGGCTCAACTCCTAAAAGTTCGGCTGCCCTGGCTCTAGATTTATCAATCGCCATTCTCGCTTCCTGGCCCCAGGAATGCACAGAAGAGGGGTTGCCAAATTTTTTATTCCAATAAGGGGCCATGGCCTGAACTACCTCCGGATAAACCGGAGTGGTCGCCGCATAATCCAAATACACTCTTCTTTTTGTCACAAGCCCATTTTACCACTTGACAAGACTAGATTAAACCTCTTAGAATGATTATGTCTCGCTTTGAAAAGGCTTAACAACTAAGAAAGAAGTTTTTCCTCCACGAAATTCGGATCGGGAGGACGAAAGTTTCCTTTGCCCGTGGGCAAAAGAACAGTCCACCCACTTATTCCTTACCGAGGAAAATCTCTCTTAGCGCCTTTCGAGCGAGACTTTATAGATCCCCCTTTTGATATAATCAACTACAATATTCTCTTTTGCTGGGGTAGCTCAGTGGCAGAGCAAGCGCTTTGTAAGCGTTAGGTCGTGGGTTCAACTCCCACCCCCAGCTCCAAAGTCTCTTACTTGGTGCTTTCTACTCTTGGCCAAAAGCGCTTTCTGAAAAGTTTTATTTTCACCACAATCAGTAACCAAACATAGACCCGAGCCAAAAGAAGAAGTAGAAGCCAAAACCATTCCTTGGGATTTTCAGGAAAAGACAAGAAATACCTCAAGCCGCTTGCCTCTTTAAAAAAGGAGCGCATTACCGGACTTTCTTCTGCCATTTTTTCCCCGGCTCCGCCGGTCGACCTGACTTTTTGTTTCAACCAATCTCTGAAATTAGCAGGATACTTAACGTAAACTTCGGCTTTAGGCGCATAGCCAATCCGGTAGCCCAAAGAATATACTTTTTGGGAAAAATAAACATCATCGGCCAATACTTTTTCCGGTAACGCCGGAAGTAAGTGCTTTCTCGCCGCCAATAAATAGCCGGAAGCATCAAGGTATTCGCCCCTGTTTTCCTTGTCCAGTCTTATTTTATGGGCTACTTTGGTTAAAATGTAAGCCCAAAAGCCAAAAATATTGCCCCGGTCATTTAAAGAAACCGGCCGGCCGGAAACCAGGCCTGTTTTGGGGTTTTTTAGTTTTTGAAGTAAATTTTTAAAACTCGCTTCATGGGTCCAAACATCGCCATCAGTTAAAATAACCAGCTCCCCTTGGGCTTTGCTTAAAGCTAAATTTAAAGCCGCTGGCTTTCCCTTCCCCTGATCGGCAATTGTTTTTACTTGAGCGGAAACAGCTTGAGCTACCAGTAGAGTATCTTTATCCGGAGCGACCACTAAAAGTTCGTCCTGATGAGTTAACTGGAGCAAAAAACTCTCAATCGCCTTGCTTACTGTCTCTTTTTCTTGATATGCAGTAATAATTACCGAAACCATTTAAAGATATTTTACCCTTTTGTCTTGGTAAATAACAATCCCGGCCTCAACACCCCCGAGGTGCGCTTTGGCTCCTCGGGGGTATTTTTATGATAAAATATTCCCAGAGTGAATTTTTTAACTATTAACTTTTCACTTTTAACTTTTAACTAAACTCGTCTCCGTAGTTTAACGGATAAAACACTTCCCTGCGGAGGAAGAACTGGGGGTTCGATTCCCTTCGGAGACACCAAAAGAAAATTTACAATTTACAATTTTCAATTTACAAAAATGCTAAACTCTAAATAAGTTTAAAAAATTGGGATTTAGAATTTGTCTAGAATTTAGATATTAGGATTTGGAATTTGAATAGTGGAGGGGTCGGATAACGGCTATTCCACCGGTTTTGAGAACCGGCGAGCGCAAGCTCTTGTGGGTTCAAATCCCACCCCCTCCGCCAGTTAGAATTTTTAATTGGACTGTTTTCATTTTATTTGTTAGCATATTTATGAAGGGTTAAACAAGCACGGTTTAACGCAGGATGAATTGGCGAGAAAATCTGATCTTCTTTATACAATGCTGACCAAAATTGAAACAAATGTCATCACCAAACCCACTATTCAAACAGTAATGAAGGTTGCTAAAGGATTAGGTATTACGTTAGATAATTTAATGAAATAAATATTATGAAAAACAATATTTTGAAAAGACGCAAACTACCAAAAGAATCAGCATTATATCCAAAAATGTCTAATGGAGCATGTGGTGCAATTCGAGAGATAATTAAAGAAGCAATTGACAGTGGAAACAATAAAATTTTTATTAGAACAAATCTTAAACGAGGGTTGCCCCTGGAGAATATAAACAAAGTTGCTGGCCCATTTGTTGAAGCATGGGCTTTAGAAAAATTTGAAGAAATATCAGATAAGGTGGGAAATAAATATGGCCTAGTTAATGTTGAGGTAGGGAAAAGGCTCGACCCCTTTGATATGATTTTGCAATTTAAACTAAAAGGTATAGATGACTATGTTTCTGCAAATGTGGATTCGAAAGCAACAGCTGAAGATATTTTAACTTCTGGGAAAAGCCCAAATATTACTTCATTCGCAAGAATAAGAAATGAATATTTAAATGATCCAGATTATATTTTTCTAGTTCTCTCGCTAAAACATAAAGTATTTAGTGAGAAAATAGACGATGACGGGATTACGAATGGGATTATGCAAATAACAGCATATCATGTTTATGATATCAAATATGTTTCGGCTAAGGACTTAAATTACAATCCGGCATTAGGCACTGGCCAAATGCAGATTAAAGACATTCATTATGTTGATGAAGAAAGAAAAACCGTAGAGCAATTTATAAAAATGATTGATAATAAATACATAAAATCAAAGGGGCTTAAGCCTTGGATAAAGCTTGCTGAAAAATTTAATTGGTTGAAATCTAGTGAATAACATGAATAGCAATTATTTTATTACAGGAAGCGCAATAGAGGAATTAAAAAAACTTCCCGATGGAAGCGTTGATTTGATTTGCACCGACCCTCCCTATAATTTAGGTAAAGATTACGGAAATAATATCGACTGGAAGCAATGGCACGAATATGAACAATTTACTTTGGATTGGCTGACAGAAAGTAAAAGAATTTTGAAAGACACGGGCAGTATCTATGTTTTTATGGGAGTTAGGTTTATTTCCCGACTATTTTTAATACTCCAAAAACTCGATTTTCATTTCAACAGTTGGATAACTTGGCACTATACACAAGGAATGGGACGAACAAAGGGATTCTCACCAAGGCATGAGGATATTTTGTATTTTACAAAATCAGACAATTTTACCTTCAATCTAGATGAGGTAAGAATTCCACAGAAGTACTATAGAGAACGAAATAACATGAGGGGTGCAAATCCGGGCGATGTTTGGAAATTTTCTCATGTTCATTACTCTAATCCCGAAAGAGTAAAACACCCGACACAAAAACCAGAAGCGTTGATGAAAAGAATAATACTCGCAAGTAGTAATAAAAACGATCTTGTGCTTGACCCTTTTATTGGAAGCGGAACAACCAGTGTTGTAGCCAACTTTCTTAATAGAAAATGGATTGGGATTGATATAAACCCTGATTACATTAAAATGTCTGAAAATAGAATTAAGAAAGAAACGAATATGTTGGATTCCTTTGATCCAAGAGAGTCAAGAACACCAAAGGATTTGAAACAAAAAAATCTTAATCAAACCAGCTTACTTAAAGCATTATGAAAAAAGATAATTCAAAAAAACTGTCGTATAACAAAAAAATTGATTCAGATTATTTTATAGAAGAATAAAATATGGAAAACTTTGAACCACAACCACAATTTACTCCTCCACAAGAAGCCCCCAGAGTGGAGAAGCCGGAAATAGAAATCACGCCTGAACAAAAAGAAATTTTAGAATCGGCAACGAAATTTGCAGAATATTTAACTGGTCGCTGGCCACAAGTAGATTCTGGTAGAAAGCCAGTTATAGAAATTGATGATAAGGGGACGACAGTTGAATTACCGGAGCTCCCCGAAGGAATAGAAACAGAAGCAAGAATGAATTATTATCTTTCCGGCTCTTTGGCCTCTATGCTTTTATCTCGCGCTGAAAGATTTACTGAAATGGACGAGACTCAAATTCCCGCTTTAGCCGAAGCCCGTACTAGAGAAATACCTGAATCAGCCAGAATAATTTTAGCTTCTTTTGCACGCCAGATTGGCGACTTGGATTATGTGCCTACCGACCACTATAAAGCCAGTCCTGTAAGATTAAAAAAGGGTGGTGGTGGCCCCTCTTTTGACGAAGTTCCAGAAGAAGGGCGCAAAGTTTTGAAGCAAGGAGAAAATCAAATTAAGGTAATGTGCGACCCCGTTGAAGCATATGGGGCGAGGAGAATTGCGAAAGTAAATGTTGAGGGGCAAGATTACTATGTTGCAAGACCCGATACCATTCTCGCCTACAAAGTTTTACATTTACTCCAAAGCTATGAGCAAAAACCGGAAAAATTTAACGCTGACTTCGGAAAACTTCTCGGGGCATTACGAGAAATGTATAGCGAGGAAGAGTTGGGTCAAATCACTCAGCAAGTACTTACAGATTATGAGGACGCAATGGAAGGATTGCATATTCGTATGAACGAGGGGGAAGAAAATCCGCCCGCATACGAAAGAAAAATTCCTAAATTTATTGAAAGAGTGTTGGCTAATCAACAAGTCTCGCCAGAGATTCGAGCTACGCTCGAAAAATTAAGAGAACAAAAATAGAAGAATTTGCCGCCAAACTGGGCGAAGCCCAGAGTTCCGCTTATAGCGGAACGAAAAACTTGAAATCGTCCAATCCGAAAGGGTCGCTTCTCCGCCAGAGGCGGACAGGTGCGGCGGGCGGAAGGGGGATCTGGGGGAAATTCCGCCCGCCCTACAAATTTTGGGCGAAATCAGTTCGAATTTTTTCGAAAGCACACCGCCAGTTAGAATTGTAGCTTAACGTCTCAATTGTCACCCTTTTTTGACATCTGAACTGCCCACGCCAAGTGTCATCCCCGAAATGAATTCGGGGCAGGCTCTGAACTCGCCTAGCGTCATCCTGAACTTGTTTCAGGATCGATGCTGAAATACCCCGCCTGCCAAAGCTTGAGCTTAGCGATTGCGGGCAGGAATTCAGCATGACGGTTGTTAATTTGTCAGAATGACGGCCCGGTTGTCATCCCGACCCGCCAGCAGGCGAGGGAGGGATCTAGCAATCCCGACGTTAGTCGGGGGAGCGTGTTTGCGCTTCGCCAGGTACAGTGTTGCACCTGGCTTCGCTAGATTCTTCTCCCGACGTAACGTCGGGATCAGAATGACTTTTGAAATAATCTCACTAAAAAGTGCTGAAACAGATTTAGCATGACAATTGAGAAGTAAGATTACAAGCAAGGTTTTCTTGACAATTGCCCCTTTTTTTAAGATAATTCAAGCTGTGAGCAATAAAAAAGTCAGCTGTATTATCCCCGCCTACAACGAAGCAAGAACTGTGGCCGGGATGGTTCGCACTTGCTTAAAAAGCCCAGACATTGCCGAGGTAATTGCAGTTAATGATGGCTCCCAGGACAAAACCCTCGAAAAACTAAGGACTTTTGGGGAAAAAATTAAGATTGTTAATCTTCCTAAAAACCGAGGCAAAGGTTACGCCATCACTCAAGGAGTAAAAATAGCTTCTCATCCTTATTTGCTTTTTTTGGATGCGGACTTAATGAATTATGAAAACCACCATATTTTTACCTTAATCTACCCGGTAATCAGCAATAAGGCGGATATGACCATTGGCATTCCGGTTAATTTAAAAGGCTCTACTTTTTTGCTCTGGCGTTTTTCCGGCCAGCGCTGTTTGAAAAAAAAAGATATTCTTCCTTTAATTTCCCAAATTGAAAAAACCAATTATGGTTTAGAAGTTATTCTTAATGAAGCTTATAAAGATAAAAAAATCGTGGTATTACCCACTATTTTTAATAAAAAAGACCGCTTGTTTAAAATGGAAAAAGAGCCGGACTGGGCTGCTTCTTTTGCCAAAGAAGTTTGGGAAATATTTTTAAAAACCATGTCCGTTAAAACTGCCAGCTACCGGGAAAGGGCTAAAACTGAATTTTTGAAAAACTTGGCTTCGTATCTCCGTATTAGCTACCAAAAGGCTAAAAAATATCTGGTCGAAGAAAATTAAGATAATCTACTTTCAAAAAAACTTTTAATTTTTTTTCCCAATTTCTCCAAAAACTGGCAGGCAAAAGTAAAGTAAGAGTTCAGATCCCTGATCGCTCCCTCCATAATCCCCCACTTTTCAACCTTGTGAAGATGAGTCACTCCCTTTAAAACCAAATAATCAAAAGGAAGCTTGTTTTTTTGAAAATAATTGATAATTTTGTGCTCAACCCCGTAATCAGAATTCTCAATATTGGGAATTTTTAAAAAATCTTTCTTAAAAAGAACTTTTTCTCCTCCTAAGCCTTTTAAAAACTCATTCATTTTGTTTTTACTGCGCCACTTTTTACTTAATCGGTTAGGAGCCATAAACTCCTGGGCGCCGACCATCATTTTTACTTTTTTTCCAAGCACCGGCTTAATTAGGGAATTTAGGTGGGTTTTTTTAAGATTAATTAAATCGGCGTCACAAAAAAATAAAACTGGGTGTTTGGCCGCCTTGGCTCCCGCAATTAAAGCATCTGCTTTCCCTTGATTTTTAGGTAAGATTATTAGCCTAACTTGAGGAAAATTATTTTTAACTATTTCTCCCGTTTTATCGGTTGAGCCATCATTAACCACAATAATTTCGCTTAATAAGGGAAAGTTAACCAAAAGAGCCAAAACCCTCTTGATATTCTTAACCTCATTATAGGCAGGAATAATACAGCTAACTTTAAACTTAGACATTAAGATATTCTACCCTAATTTGTGATAAAATTAGCAAAGTTTTGCCCAGGTAGCCCTGCCCGCAATCGCCAAGCTCAAGCTTTGGCAGGCGGGTCAGTTGGTAAACTTGCCCGTTGCAATGCCTGGATAGCTCAGTCGGCAAGAGCGCGAACTTGGTAAGTTCGAGGTCGTGGGTTCGAATCCCACTCCAGGCTCCAAAAAAATACCCCCTAAAAAGGGGGTATTTTTAGTTTCCAACTTTTTTTATTTAGCTGGTTTTTCTTCTTCCTCTACCGCAGGAAGCTCTACTTCCACTTCTTCCTTAACCGGATCAGCGACTACTGGATCATCCACAACCGGTTGATCCGTTTGATCATCAGCGGGAGGCGGAGTCATGCTTTGACCTCCTGTTTCTGCCCCTTCTTCCCTGGGTCGGGCAATGTTAACCACAATTTCCCGGCCATCAAGGTCTTTGCCATTGAACATCTCGATCGCTTTATCCGCCATTTCTTGAGTTTCCATTTCCACAAAAGCAAAACCGCGGGAACGACCAGAGTAACGATCGGTAACCACTTGCGCGGAAACTACAGTTCCGGCTTCAGAAAATTTCTGTCCTAAATCGTCCGAGGTTGCCGACCAGGGTAAATTACCTACATAAAGTTTAATTGGTGCCATTAATTATCTCACCCCCTCTTATAAATTTATTTTGAAAAAGTCATTTTCGAAAGAATACTGCTGGAGTCCAAAAAGGTTATCTGCCAAAAAGTCAATCTTTCCAACTTTCCCTAAAAAACCAATAACAACTTGAGTATAAAACACTGCTTGAGCAATTGTCAAATCTTTTTTACTCTGCTACTTCCTCTTCTTCAGCCCTTTCCCCTAAAATAATAACTGCGTCATAGTCCGAATCCTCATCCAAAACTGAAGATTCCGAACTAACCAAATATTCGACGCCTAAATCCGCAAAAAGCAAATCAAAGTAGGCGGCTTTTTCTTCTTTCAAAGAAATTTCCGATTCCTTATAACTATAAGAAGGAGCGTTGCCGGTTTCCACTTCCCGGTAGCCTAGGCCTTCTAAAAGATCTTGTCCTTCTCCTGCCGCTCCCGGCTCGCCGGTTCCATTTTGAACTTGAATAATTAAGTCCTCCCTGCTTAATTCCGGCTCTGGCGTGGAAGTGGGTTCTTCAGCCAGAGTTGGAATCGCAACAGGCTCAATTTGAGATTGTTTTTTAGTTATCACCCGACTAAGTAAAAAAACTCCAATTGTTCCGGCAGTTAAAATTAAAATAATTAAAAATACCGGCAATTTCTTTTTGCTCTCCGAAAAAACAGGTATTGTTTCAACTACTTCCCCACTATCTTCTTCTTTTTTCTCCTCCTCCTTTTCTTCTTCTTTTGACCAGGCTTCTTCTTCCACCACCACAACTTTTGGTGGTTCAACATTTAAGACTTCCTCATCCTTGCCCTGAATATCTTTTTTCATGGCTACTCCTATCATCGGCTCCTGATGCCGAGTAGCGGATAAAGAAGCGGGCTCGATTACTTCTACTTCCAAGCCCACTTTTTTGGCTGCTCGACTCAATTGCACCAGTAAATCTTTAACAGGGGCAAAAACTTCTACCTTCTTGCCCTTTTTACTTTTTTCGGTAACCTTGTAATCCCAATAGTCATTTTCCAAGATCTCCGGAATCCCTTCCGCCACCTTACCAGCCACATACTCCCGGACATCTTTCTCGGTTTCCGGCACTTCAAATCTCAAAGTATAGCTTAAAGTATCCGAAAGTACGACCCAAACCTTTTCGTATTTAAAATCTGTTTTAACTATTGCTAGCGCTTCGGCTAGCTTTTTCTCTTTCCAAGGATACTCCTTTACCCCGGCAAGCTTGGGTTCTCGGCCCAAGATTACCCAGCCCACCTTAAGCCTGTCCCGAGAAAGATAAATAACTAGCTTTTTAGCTGTAAACATTTTACCTAATCTATTCTAAACTAACTTTCGGTCTTTTGCCAATCACCAGTTTTAATTACCCGCTAGCCCTAAAGGCTTAGTCTAGCCTAAGCCTTCTCATTAAAAGCGAGCTAGAAACAACACTGACCGAAGAAAAGGCCATCGCCGCGGCGGCTAAAACCGGATTAAGCAGCCAACCGGTTAAGGGATAAAAAATTCCCGCGGCAATTGGAATACCGATGATATTGTAAAGAAAAGCCCAAAAGAGGTTTTGTTTTATTTTCCTTAAAGTGTATTGGCTCAAATCAATCGCTTTGATTACCTCTTGAAGATCATTTTTAATTAACACTATTTCCCCGGTTTCTAAAGCAATGTCCGTTCCCGAGCCCAAGGCAATGCCTAAATCAGCCTGAGCTAGCGCCGGAGCATCATTAATTCCGTCCCCCACCATTGCCACGACCATTCCTTTTTCTTGCCATTTTTTGATTTCTGCTGATTTCTCCTGAGGCAAAACCTCAGAAGAAATTTGGGTAATTCCCAGCTGTTTTCCAATTTCTCTGGCTACCCAGCGATTATCTCCGGTAAGCAAAGCCACTTTTTTCCCTCTTTTCTTAAGCTCCGTTACTACCTGCCTGGAGTTTTGCCTCAAAGTATCGGCCAGAGCAATCGCCCCGATTACTTTTTTCCCGACCGAGACGACCACCACTGTTTTTCCTTGTTTTTCCAAACTCTTGCCAAGCTTACTTTTTAGCCACTTGGGCTTCCCTACTAATACTTTTTGTCCTTCAATCTTTCCTGCCACTCCCCTGCCCGGAAAAGCTTGAAAAGCTTTCACTTCCAGGAGCTTTATCTTCTCCTCTTTAGCTTTACTCACTATCGCTTGGGCCAAAGGATGTTCTGATTTTTTCTCCAAGGAAGCAGCTAGTTGCAAAACCCTGTTTTTATTATTTCCCAGTATTCCAGTTACTAAAACCTTGCCTTCGGTCAAAGTTCCGGTTTTATCAAAAACTACTAAATTAACTTTTTGAGCCATTTCCAGAGCTTTACTGCTTTTAATCAATATTCCACTTTGGGCAGCCAATCCTGTTCCCATCATTACGGCGGTAGGAGTAGCCAAACCCAAGGCACAAGGACAAGCAATAATTAAAACGCTAAGAAAAACTGTTAAAGAAAAGGTAAAGGGTTGGCCTAACAACAACCAAATTCCGGCTGATAAAAGAGCAATGATCATTACTACTGGCACAAAACAAGCCGCCACCTTGTCTGCCAAAAGCTGGACCGGGGCTTTAGAGGAAACTGCTTCCTCCACTGCCTTAATTATCTGGGCAAGCATTGTTTCTGTCCCTACTTTGGTAATTCTAACTTTTAGCGTTCCTGTTTGGTTAATGGTCGCTCCAATTACTGTATCTCCTACTTTTTTTTCCACCGGAATACTTTCTCCGGTAATTGCTTTCTCATCCACTCCCGAATAACCAGAAATCACTATTCCATCCACGGGAATCTTTTCTCCGGGTTTGATTAAAACAATATCCCCCACCTTAATTTGAGCAATCAGAACAGTTAGTTCATTTTTCCCGCGAACAACAGTGGCTGTTTTAGGCGCCAAACCAATTAATTTTTTAACCGCCTGGCTGGTTTTGCCCCTGGTTAAGGCTTCCAAATATTTGCCCAAGGAAATAAAGACCAAGATAAAAGCGGCACTTTCAAAATAAAAATGAGCTTCTTCAGTTGCTTTATTGCCAAACCAAAGGCTTAAGCTAATCGCTAAGCTATAAAAGTAGGCGGACAAAGTGCCAATCGCTATTAAAGAATCCATGTTTGGACTTTTTTGGACCAGCTTTTTTAAACCAGAAGAATAGATTTGAATATTAGCCAGAATAATGGCGGTGGCTGTTAATAATTGAATTAAGGCGCTAATAGCTAAAGGAGTTTGAAGAGCAGGAAGGCCAATCATCGGGCCCATAGCTAAATAAAAAAGGGGTAAGCTTAAAAATAAAGAGATCAAAAAACGTTTTTTAAACTTGCCCAAACCTTGATCAATTGAAGTCACACAAGAAGCGCAAGTCGGGCCCGAAATTCGCAAAACCGCCTTCTTTTTCATATCTCTACTTCAATTGTTCCGGAAACCATCCCCATCCAACAGCTAAATTTATAACTTCCTGGTTCTTGAGGAGTAAACTCTTTAATACTTACCTTGCCTCCTCCTAAATCAATTTGCCCCGAAAAAAGTCCTTTGGAAATGACCGCATTAGTACAGCCACTTACTCCTTGATCAGTAATTTCCCACCGAACCGGAACCCCAGCTTTAACCCTAAAATAATTAGGCTGATAACCGGAAGAAAAAGCCTCCATTTTTAAAACTTGCTTACCAGAAACTATAGGAGCTAGCCCACTTTCTGCCCCATTAACAGGTCTAGAGCCCCAATCGCTCAAGCTCCTTAAACCCAAAGCATTAAGTTGAGAATTAGTATTATAAAGAGCAAAAAAGAGAACTAAAACCCCGGCTACCTTCAAAAAAACGTTAGAAAAATGTGGTTTTTCTAGAAACTTTAAGCTAGAAAAGCTAATTAAAAGCAAAGAAGGCAAGGTTCCCAGGGCAAAAACTAAAAGCATTAATCCTGCCTGAATCGGATTTCTGGAAACGATTGCTAAAGCCTGAACGGTCAAAGTGAACCCACAAGGAAGGAAAAAGGTTAAGGCCCCGGTTAAAAAAGGAAAATAGCCATTATTAGAATCAATTTTTTTGGCGACCAAGCGGGTAAAAAACCTAGGCAAGCCTAACTGAAAAGAACCAGGTAATTTTATTCCCACCATCTGTAATCCTAAAATAATCATTAATAAGGCTACTGCAAAAGTAAGCAGCGAAGAAAAAAGAGCTGAAAGTTGAAAAATGCTTCCGATTGCTCCTAAAGCCATCCCTAAAACAAGGTAGGAAAGGACTCGGCCTAAGTAGAAAAAAAGATGGGGTTGATAAGAATTAGACCATTTTTTACTCATCGACAAAACAATTCCCCCCACCAAAGCCGCACAAGTAGAAAACCCCGCCAGCAGCCCAAAGATAAGGAAAACCGGCAAAGAAGAAGCAGAATTTACGCTTACTAAAGCGGCTAGGCCGCTTTTATTAAACAGAATAAAAGTCGCAATAAGGAAAAGGGAAATTACCAAAACAAGCCATAGATTAGTTGGTTGCTTTTCTTCCATTAAAGGCTCGCAAGAAGGGCAGCGCATTCCCTTGGCTTGATATCTTACTTTTTTTACTTTCGTCATTTTCCTACTTTCCACTTTCTCCTTCTTTAAAAACTAAAACTATTTCTTCCAACACTTTTTTCCTATCCTTTTCGCTCTTACCCCTAATAGCTGTGGTTACACAAGTGTCCAAATGCTCTTTTAAAATAAGTTCATTAACCTTCTTTAAAGCGGCAATAACGGCCTGGTTTTGGCGGATGATGTCAATGCAATAACGGCCTCCTTTCAACATCTTAAGATTGGCCTTTAAATGCCCGGTTAAATAATTCATCCGATTGGCAATTAATTTATTCTTCTCTCCCTTTCTCATCTTCACAATTTATACAATACCCCCCATAGGGGGGTTTGTCAAGGGGCAAAAAGGCCCTGGTGGACTATGTTAGAACCTCATTTTTGGAAAGCCTGAATGACCTAGCGACTCCTGAATACCAATATCAATCAGTTTGAACAAAAGATAAAAGGCCCTCTTTTTTAAAAAGTCTTGATTTTGTACAATTAGCAATCATTGCCAAGCTGGGTTGGTGAGAAAAGCCAATATACTCAATAGTTTTTGTTGATCGGCGTGCATTTTACTGGCTTTTTTGGTGCCGTCAGTTCTCACGGCGCCGATATGATAAATAGATTTAACTATTTTGTCTTTTCCGGCCAGTATTTTGGCAAAACCGGAGAAATCAAATTTTAGCAAGTTGTGAAGTTTTAGATCTTTAAGCTTGAAGTAAAAATTACTGCCATCAATGAGAACGAAACAGCGCTTTTGGTTCATGTTTTAAGTATACACTGTTTGCCAAAAAAATCCTGCAAACAGCTTGCGCTCTTGCAGGAGGTTTTAGTGATTGTATTTTAACCTAATAAACCTATCCTGTCAACTATACCAAACTATATCAGCAGGCCCGTCAGGATTTGAACCTGAAACAAGGGTTTTGGAGACCCTGATGATACCATTTCACTACGGGCCTGGGTTTTAAGTAGCTAGTAGTTAGTATATAGTATCTAGTATTTAGGGACAAGAAATTTAAGAGCGAAGAGTGGACCCGGGGGGAGTTGAACCCCCGTCTCCGCCATGCCATGGCGGCATTCTGCCACTATACTACGGGCCCCTTTTTAGCTATTTCAACTTCGTTGTTTCCTTATGCTCGGTTTTCTTTTTGCAGGCTTTGCAGTATTTTTGCATCTTCAACTTTTCCGTGGTGTTTACTCTGTTTCTCTCGGTAATATAATTAAAATTATTACAAACCGAACAGAGTAAGCCTAAAATTAATCTATTTCCTTTTTTTGCCATGGGTGTATTTTAACACTTTTTTAACCACTTATCTCTTTTTAGATATCCCCAAACCAAAAGAGCAAATGCCAACAATCCAAAAAATAAAAAAACCAAGCTTTCTATTTGATTAACGCCTTCGGCCATTTCCCAATAAGCCTCCCCCGCCCACCAGCCAAAAAACCCCAAAATCAGGCCCCGGGTTAAAAGTCCTAAAAAAGTAAAAAAATAAAAATCACTCATTTTAATTCTAATGGCGCCGCAAACAGCGGAAATAAAAGACGAGGGGATAATGGGAATAGCCATAAAAACAAAAATCAGCAGTTCGTCCGTCACCTTGCCTTTAAAAAACCGCTTTTTAAACCGCTCAATATCTTTCCAGTCAAATTCCAAATACCTTTGGAATTTATTAATTAAAAAAGCGCCGCCAAAAAAGGCCAACAAAAAAACCAGACTTGAACCCAAAGTGGAACCTAAAGAAAAAGGCAAAGCAACCTTAAAAAACACCTGCTCAATCGCTTTTTTTAATGCAATGTTTTTTTCAACCAGGAAAAAGCCTCCGCCCATGGGTACAATCGGGGAAGGAATAGGAACAATTATCTGCTCAACAACCCCCGCCCCAAATACACCCCAAGGACCCCATTTTTGAATAATTCCGGTAACCGTACTCAAGAAACTACTCATTATACGGTTGACCAACCTCTAAACAATCCCCTCTTTTTAATCAACATCTTCTCAACTAAGCCAACTGTTTGCTTTGCCGCCCAGGGGTTTCTGGCAAAACGAACCAAACCCTCGGCCGAGTGAGCGTCACTCCCGCCACTGGCTAAAAGATTATATTTTTTGACTAATTTTTTAATTTGATTTTGTTCCGCTCTTAGTTCTTTTTCTTCACCCATCCCAATCCGGTAAAAATCATAAACAATTTCCGCCCCGTCAATCCGACCCTTTTTAAACATTTTTTCTACCGCTTCAATAGGAAGCTTATCTTTACACTCCGACCAATGGGCTAAAATAGCCACTCCGCCCGCATTACGAATTAGCTTAACATTACCATCAAGATTTAAAGCCATCTTTTTTCCAACATAAACTCCTTTAATAAAAGCGCCGGAAGACAAAAACAAAGCGTAAACCGGCTGACGATAGGGATTATCTTTTTCCGCCTTCATTTGTTTCTCCATGCGTAAATATTTTTCTTTTAAAACAGCGTTTTTCCCGCTTTCCTTTTTAAACTTTTTAATTAATTGCTTGACAAGTTGAATGTTTTTTTCTTTTTTCAGCAAAGCGGCTACTATATGAGGCCGCCGAACTACCTCCCCGCTTGCTTCGCTTAAACACTCCTTTTTTGTTAAATTAAAACCCAGTTGACGAATATTTTTAACCAGCTTCGCCAATCTTTCCAGGCGTACCTGAATGATAGTTTGCCCCTGTTTAATTAGGGCTTTGTTAACAGGATCAACAAACAAGCCCACTATATGATGTTGGGCAATATTAGTACTCATCTCTACCCCCGCTATCCACTTGGTCTGATGGCTTCTCAAATTATTCAGGATTTTTAGCTCTTTTTTGCCGGGGACTAAATCATGATCCGTAAAAGCAACCACAGAGATATTATTTTGAACGCAAATATCCAGAGTTTGCTTATAGGTGGTTAAGCCGTCAGAAAGAATAGTGTGGGTATGAAGATCTTGATACATTGAAGTTTATTCTACCACAGGAAAAATATCAAAAACTAAATTCTTTAGTTTTTTTATCTGCCCTTCTGAATACGGTTTGATTTTTTCAAAGGCCGGATCAAGGGTGTTTTTGGGCTGGAAGTTTTGCCATTTCCATTTTGGCTTCGCAAATCGCAAATCGTTATTCGTTAATCGTGATTTAAATGACTCCCTTAGCTCCCTGGCCATGGCCAGCAGTATTTTTTCGTCATGAATCCCGGGAACAATTGTCGTTCGCAATTCCAGGGGCTTACCGAAAGCTAGAATTAAATTAATTGACTTTTTAATCTCGGCTATTTTTTTAAAACCAGTTACTTGAAAATAGTTTTCCCAAACTGTCTTAAAATCCATCGCCCAAAAATCAACCAGGTTATTTTTGATCAGCTTTTTGATCATCTCTGGCTGACTGCCATTGGTTTCCAGCATAATTTCTAAGCCAATTTTTTTAACCCGGACGCAAAAATCAACTAAATTGGACTGAATGGTTGGCTCGCCACCGGAAATTACTAGTCCATCAATCCAATCTTTCCTTTTTTTTAAATCTGTTAAGATCTCTTTTTGTTTAAACACTTGTAATTTGGAATTTAAAACTTGATATTTGTCTGGAAATTGGTTTTTGAGTTTTGAAATTTTAACTAGGTCTTTATTATGGCAAAAAGGACAGCGGAAATTACACCCTATTGTCCAAATAATGGCCGAAAGTTTGCCCGGCCATTCGATTAAAGAAGTGGGAAGGTACCCGCCAATTTTCACTTGACTTTGGCTAAAATTTCTTTCCGGGATGGAACTTCCCCCCGCCAACCTCTCAACTCCTTACCCCTATCATCACAGATTAAAATAGTAGGAGTAGCCATTACCTGATAAAAAGCGGCCTCGGCCATACCGTCAATGTCTTCAACATTGTAATTTTCAACTTTTAATTTTTCTCCGCCAGCTGGCGGATTGAGTTTTAACTTTTGAGCTTTAAGCTCGCAAATGAGCGCCTTAGCCGCAGGGCATTTGGGACAATTTTTTTTAGTAAACAGTTTTAGAGTCATTTTCTTATTCCGTTATTCGCTAATCGTTAAACGTTATTCGCTAAACGCTACTCGTCAAACATTAACCGCAATTTATTTAATTTTAAGTTTTTCCACAGATCGAATTAAACCATTAATAATCTTAAGACCTTTTGTCGCCAGCAGGTACAATTTTTGATAATCTATTGAACTTAAATACCCCAAGTCTCTACTTAAAACAAGGAAATTTTGAACCTCACAACTAGATCCGCGAGCATTATAATAAAACCTTATTCGATCAGCGTAATGATACCTCCCCCAACCTTCGGCAACATTGGCTGTAATCGAACTTGCCGCCCGTCTTAACTGATTAATAATGCCATAGCGCTCATCTTTTGGAAAATCTTTAGTAGTTTTGTAAACATCCAAAACTAGCCTGTGATTTATTTTCCAAGCATCTAAATCGCTAAAATTATTAATTTTGTCTCTCATCAATAAATCACAATTAACCAATAACGAATTACGATTAACCAATAACGAATTACGAATCACGAAACTTTCCCGCGTTTCGATACCGATCTTTTAGCTCGCCTATTTTTCCTTTATTCCAACGGCTAACGCGAGAATAAAAACCAGTCACTCGAGTAACTCCGTCTACCTCTTCAGAACCGCATTTGGGGCAGTTATCTTTTAGTCCCCGGCTGGTTGCCATACAAGAATCACAAATCGTAAACTCGGGGGAAAAAGCAATTAAGCCGTTTTGGGTGTGATCAAAGGTTTTTTTCACAAAACTGGCAATCGCCTTTGGATCCGGATTTTGCTCCCCGAGCCAAATATGGCTGATTGCTCCAGCGTCAATTAGAGGATGAAAAAGACCTTCTTTAGTTACTCTTTCAATAGGGTCAATAGGTTCGGACACATTAAGCTGGGTGGAATTGGTGTAGTAAATATAATCTTCCTCCCAATTACCCTTAATCACTTTTTTGGCCTCTTTGGGATAAAAGCGCTTATCTAATTTAGCAAAACGGTAAGTTAACCCTTCCGCTGGAGTTTGCTCCAAAACATACTCCATTTTATCCCGCTTACTTAAAATTTCCGCTTTTTTCTTCATTTGGGAAACAATCTTTAGGCCCAGTTTAAGCGCTTGATCGCTTTCGTGCATCTGCTTTCCCAGGCAATACTCAACCGTTTCGTTAACCCCAAAAACACCAACTAAAAACTTGGCCTTATCAAAGCGGTAGTAAGATTCATTATCATCCAGCTGGCGGGTAGTCAGCGCGGCCAAGGGCCCTTGCAGGCCCATATCTAAAAGTCTTTTGATAAACCGCCTCTTTTGTTGGTGAGCCTTGGCCAACAGCTCCATCCCCCGCTCAATTTCCTCAAATAACTTATCAGTCCTTCCCTTGGCTTTGTAAGCCATACGGGGCAAATTCAAAGAAACATTCTGCATCGCGCTGTAACGCATTTTCCAGGGCTTTTTAGCATCTTCAAGGTCGGATTTTTTAAGATTAAAGGCCAGTCGGCAGCATTCGGAGATTCGGGCTGTGCCTCCCCGGTCTAAAACAAAATAAGTATTGCCCCGAATGGCCGCTACTTTAGAAGCCAGATGCAAAAACCCTTGATGACCCGGAGTTTGCCAAAATTTCTCGGTGATATGTAAATTAGGCTTAGGCCAGAAAAAAGGCCGTCCCGCTCCGTCTCCCTCTAAATACACCTCAAAAATGGCTTTAACAAATTCTTGCGATTCTTTTTGATAATCCTGATATTTTTTACCCGTATATTTACCCCCCGGCCCAATTGCCGGGGTATCGGCAAAATGATCAGGCACTTCCCAATAAAGATTAATGTCCGAAAAAATCGCCTGTCCGCCCCGGGCTATATTTTGCATATTAAATTCAAAAAGAAGAGTTTGAGCCAATTGCTTTAATTCTTTTTTGCCAAAACCAGTTAAATAAGGAGCCAGAAAAAGATTAACGGCATCAAAGCCAATCGCCCCCGCAAAATGAACCTGGAGCATCGAAGCCAATTTAATTATCTGCAATACCAAAGTAGTGGCATATTTGGCTGGCTTGGCTACCGCCAAACTGGAGGCAATATCCAGGCCATATTTCTTTACATACTCAATTGACTGCCCACAACAATAGGGCCGATCCACAAAATCCAAATCGTGAAGGTGAAGATCACCCTTGGCATGAGCTTGAGCGACGTCTTTAGAAAAAACCCGGCGCAAGGCATACTCTTTTTTAATATTCCGGGCTAAAGCCAAATTAGTGGCTTCGGTATTATGAGGCACATTGGCATTAATTCTGTTTTGTTCGGTGAGCATCTGGTGAACATCATAAATGGGCACTCCTAAGCGCACATGCTTGTCATAATATTTTTCCAATCCCCGGAAAAGAAGCTCGGCATTGGTTAATTCCCGAATAAGGTTAGTAGAAACATGTTTTAGCTTGGCCGCCAAAATCTTCTCCTCTACCACCTTGGCAATCCTCATTGCCAACTTTTCTCCCATACCCGTTTCAATAATCAAGCGCTTGGCAATTTGGGTTACATCCCACTCTTTTAAAGCCTCGTCTGAAGTAGAAACAAAGAACATTGTATCCGTTGCCCCATGTTTTTTGGCGCCCTCTAGGTATTTGGCCTGCTTGGTCGTTAAGCCATTACCATTGCCATTGCCATTATTGTATTTGCTGATTTCGCTGGGCATTATTTAATCCTGTTTTTCTTCCGATCCTTTAACTCCCCTAGTTTACCCTTATTCCACTGCTTCACAAAAGTATAATAGCCGGTAATCCGGGTGACCCAGTCCACTTTTTTGCTACCGCAAAAAGGACAACTCTCTCTTTTGCCCCGGCTGGTCTGCTCGCAATCAGAACACAAAGTAAATTCCGGAGAAAAAGCGACTTGAGTATTCTGGGTTTTAAAAAAGACTTTTTTAACTAAACTGGCCAAAGATTTAGCCGAAGGCAAGTTTTCGCCCAGCCAAATATGGGTTAAGGCCCCGCCTTGCATTAAAGGATGAAATCGGCCCTCCAGTTCAATCCGTTCAAAAACATCCAAAGATGCATCCACATCAATTTGAGAAGAGTTAGTGTAATACACTTGCCCGCTTTTAAGATCACCATGAACAATTTGCCTGGCTTGTTTGGGAAACTGGGCCAAATCCATTTTGGCAAACCGATACATGGTTGATTCCGCCGGAGACTGGTCAAGAAGAATTTTTAAACCCGCCTTTTTACCTTCTTCTTCTGTTTTCTTCTTCATAAAAGCAGTTACTCTTAAACCGAATTTCAAGGCCTCGTCTGATTCATGCAGGGCCTTGCCAAGATGAAACTTAACCGCATCGGAAAGCCCGCCAACCGCATTCATATAGGGCATTTTGTCAAATCGTAAATACGGCTCTTTGTCCCCGTTGCTTGTTAAGGTCAGCATGCCCAAGGGCCCGGTTGGCCCCATTTCCAAAAGCTTTTTTAAAAATCGGCTTTTTTGAAGATGAGCCTTGGTCAAAAGCTCCAGGCGCGCGCCTAAAATTTGGAAAAACTTTTTTTCATCATGATTAGCCTCGTAAGCTACCCGGGGCAAGTTTACGGGTAGATAAGGACAAGCGGCGTAGCGCATTTTCCAGGGCTCTTTGGCTTCTTTTAAATCGTCTTTCGACAGCTCAAACTGCAAGCGGCAGCATTCGGAAATTTTAGCCACTGAACCGCGGTCAAAAATAAAATAGGGATTGCCCATTTTAGCGGCCACGCCGCA
Organism: Candidatus Shapirobacteria bacterium; assembly: GCA_016783425.1. GTDB lineage: Bacteria > Patescibacteriota > Microgenomatia > UBA12405 > BS750m-G30 > BS750m-G30. Next base: position 50,868 of record JADHWP010000001.1, on the reverse strand, counting down.
AACATGCTCTAAGAATTCCTCGTGTCCCGGAGTTTGCCAAAACCTGGTAGTGATATGAACATTGGGTTTGGGCCAGAAAAAAGGCTTGCCTTTAGCGTCTCCTCTTTTATAAATATTCAAAAGCTGCCAAACTAAAGCCTGGGCTTCTTTTTCATAATCTTTGTACATTCGGCCGGTAAACTCCCCCCTTGGCCCAATCGCCGGCACCCTGGCAAAATGATCGGGAATCTCCCAATAAAGATTAATATCCGAAAAAACCGGCTGGCCGCCGTGCGGGCCAACGGTTTGGTTGAACTGGTAAATAATTCTTTGGGCAATTTGTCTTATCTCCCGATCCCCCATGCCGCCAAGATAAGGGGCCATATACATATTAAGCGCATCCCAGCCAACCGCCCCGCCAAAATGGGCCCTTAAGGCCATGGTCATGCGCATCATGTGGTCAATTAAAGCGTCAATGTGGCCGGCCGGCTTGACCGCCGCAAAAGAAGCGTACTTAGTTAAGCCAAATTTTTTAATATACTCCAACCCCTGACCGGAACAATAGGGTCGGTCAATAAACTGGAGTTTTTGCAGTTTAATGTCTCCCTTGCGATGAGCTTCGGCTACATCTTTTGAAAAAACCTTGTGTAAAGCGTACTCTTTTTTTAAATATTCGGACAAGGAAAAAGAAGTACCCTCGGGGGTATTGATTTTATTGGCATCGTCCTTGCTCCCTTTGGAAACAATAATTTCCCCAATTTCATCCAAATCCACGATAAGCTTGCGGCCGCCACCGTTAAGCCGGCCAATTTCAATAAAATCAGTCGGATCAATTTTTTTCTTGCTCATTAGTTAAGTGAAATTATCTCCAGCGGGCAGTTTAGGAGTCTCTTAGTTAAAGGCATTGCCGAAAAACTGTCAAGTACCAATAAATGTATCAAAACTAATCAGGAGTAAAAAACCACTGATCTATAGGAAAGAACTTAAATTTGGAGTCTAATCACCACTTTTACGTCGCAAAATGTAATAAGCTCCTAGCCCCGTCACCCCGAAGATGTTTTGATAATTTATACGAAATAAGAAGTTTTACGATTAAATGCTATTTATGGGCTTTAAAGCGGTGAAGTATTTTAATACATCATCTGCCTTAATAACCAGCGGCAAACTATGAACGATTTTTACTTTTTCTTTACGACCTCCCCCCCAAGGAGCCCATTGCTTAATTACTAATTGATCCCCCTCAACAGTGCAATCTGCTCGTCCACCAATTTGTTCAAAGCGGGCAAAAGCAAGGCTTCCTTCGTTTAATGGTGGATTCAGCGGGCTTCTTTCTTGGTGGGCGCTAACAATTGCGGCTGTATTATAATAGTCATTTCCATGATCTCCTCTAGCGTTTGCCCGTCCCGGGGGAGGATAATAGTCAGTTACCGTTGCCGCTAAACCGTATAGGTGCCAATTTCCGTCTGGGCCAAGAAAATAAATCCCGGCTTTCCTTTTATACACCTTATTATTATCTCTCTCGTCTTCAACCAGAAAATAAATCTGAGTAGGGCCTGATAATTGTTCCACTCTGGCAACCAATAAACTTGCCGGACAGGTATCATTAATAGCCAATAATTCAAAAGGGTTAACTGGAGCTTCTCCGCCGGTAATTCCAATTTCTCTTGCGAAATAATCGCCCCTACATTGAGCAATCGGCTTGCTTCCTATTTCGCCAATATAAACATAATGGCCTTTTAAAAGTTCAAGGGATAAATCGTGGCTTGGGAAAACTGTTATTCGCACACCACTCGGCCAGAAATTAAAACGGCCATCCACAAATGGTTTCACTTGAGGCGGAATGGGCTCGTTTTCATCTGTAACAGTCTCTATAAACTTCCGAAATTTTCCGGTTTCTTCTACTTTAAAATAGCCGCCATCTTCGTGAGGGTGCCGGGACACATTAAAATACTCGCTCACACCATCTTCCAAAAAAAACATGGCTCTATCCAGGGTTCTTTGCCATAGTTCTTTCAAAAATTGTCCATCTAAAGGAATCAAGTCTTTTTCTCGCAACTCCCCCAATCTCACTTCAATCCTCCCGGCCATAGACTCCCGCAACTCCTCGGGAACAATTACTCCTATTTGCTTTTCTTCTCTTTCTTCCCTCATTTGTCTATTAAATCAGCCACTAAGCCAAAAGGTGGTTCTCCTGTTGTTAACATTTTTTCAATTGAAGCCCTGGTAATTAATTGAGGAAGCGGCAGTCGATACTCATACTCTAGCTTTTCTCTTTCTTCCCAACTAGCTTCTGTATTCCGAGCCAACCTTAACAACTCCAACTCCGTGTCATTTGCAGACCGCAAGCATAAGCTTTCATCCAATAATATCAAATCTCCTGAATCGCTAGGAGTGTAAAGACCAGGAAAAAGGCTAATTGGGTAGCTTAGCGTGTAAATAGGTTTTACTTTGTCCGCTTCCTTTTCCATTTTTACCCAAAAACTGGCCTCTAAATTAACCGGACTGCCATCTTTTATTTTCACATTTATAGAGGCGGGCTTCCTTCCAATGTAAGCCTGAAGTAAATTGGGCTCGGCCCAAAACCCTCTTCCGGGAAGATAAGAAGACAAAAGACCAGCTAAATCAAGAACCTTTTCTTTATCACATTGATCTTCCAGGATCACCCTCAAAGACATAAGTTTCTCAATTTTCCCTTCTGTTTCTTCACCAGCCCCCCGATAAAAAAGACTGGCTGTTAATTCAAATGCTTCTTGAATAACTTCTTTATTATCAAGACTGGTCAAGCAGAGCAATTTTCCGATAATTACCTTTTCAAGATCAGCCCAAAGACCATAACTTAAACAAGTTTCCGTCACATTTTCTAGCTCATCAATTGGAGAATAGTCCCCCCTGCCACTTAAAACCACGGCTTCTCCTAACTCTCCGCCCAATCCAAAAACCGGATACCATTCTCTCCCTTGTCTAAGTAGCTCTTCTATTTGACCCCTAACTTCTTTGCCTTCTGCTTCTATTCTAGCCATCTTATCTTATAGTGTAAACCACCTCTTTTTATTTTTCTTGACACCTCTCTTGCAAAATCCTGACAGGGCAAATAGACAAACTATATGCTAGAATGAAGCAAATGAATTTAACTAAAATGCAAATTGACCAAATCAAGAATTTTCTTAAAAAACAAAAGGGAATAATCGCCGTTTATCTTTACGGTTCGTTTGCTGTTGGTAAAGCCAAAAAAAATTCTGATCTGGATTTGGCAATTCTGTATAAGAAAAAATCAAAATTAGATCAAAATTTATTCGCTCAAATCAAACTAGCCAATCAACTCTCTAAACTGCTTAAAAAGAAAGTCGAAACTCAAAGTCTGGACGCTGTTTCACTGCCCTTTGCTTTTCGGGTTATCAGCCAGGGAAAACTCCTTTTGGGAAAAGAGTCGTACCAAAGAGTTGATTTTGAGCTTAAAATCTCTCGTAATTATTTTGACCTGAAAAACTTTTACCAGGAATATGAGTTGCAAATCGCTAATTTAGCTAGAAAAGGAGTAATTGATGCTCGACCATTCGCGTATTAGAGATCGTCTTGCGGCAATCAGGAAGCGGCTTCAGCTGTTAAAGGAAACAGCCGCAAAAACAAATGAGGCCAGTTTTCTTGCCAGCGCTGATATTGCTGATGCCGCTGAATATCGTTTGCAAGTCGCTATCCAGGCCTGCCTGGACATTGCCGCACACATTGTCAGCCAAGCAGCAATGGAAAAACCAAAACGAGAAAACAAGGAATTATTCCTCATTCTTTACAAATTAGGAGTGATTGATAAAAAACTAGCTCAAAAACTGGCTAAAATGGCCGGAATGAGAAATATTTTAGTCCATGAATATCTATCAGTAGCCAGAGAAAAAGTCTACCAGGCAATTAAATACGAATTGGGTGATATTATTAAATACTGCCAAAAAATAGAGGAATTTTTAGAGTCACAAAAATAGATTCCGCAAGCTAGAGCCTGTGGCTCTCCCGGAAGTATTAGGCTTGGTACGAAATTATTTTTTTAGGCACAAGCTAATGACATTTTCCGTGCCTAAGATTATTATAACGCAACAAGCCTATTTGGGTTGCCTTTCAGAAGCCATCCCTTTCAACAATTCGCCACCCCACCCCCCTAGTAAAGCAAATTAAAAATTTATATGAACACTGGCCATTCTTCTTCCCCACCGTCTTCTTTGATCCCATATCTTATTTTCTAATTTCCACCCTGATCTAGAAGTATAAAACTCGAAAAGATGCCTGCTTTGCCCCACTCCTGCCCACCGGCTGATTCTCACATCTGTTGGTGAACTATCAGAAGAACCGGGTTCATTGGCATTAATTATTAAATCACCCCAGCCAAATTTCCATTTTGGATACAGCAAAGAAGGCCAAAGAAATTGAAGCATTGGCAATCCTTCTTTTATTGCCTTTAAAGAGCTTGTGTGATTGGGGTTTTGGGGATCATAAGCTTCAATAATCCACTCGCCGTCCGAAAAATGCCAATCACGTGGCTGCCATCTGCGAAGTTCCACATTTCCTTTTTTATCAACTACCAGATTCGGAAAAGCATTTTTTTTAGAAAAACCAAGTTCTCCAAGATCAAGGTAAAAAGAGAGTTCATCCACTTCTCCCTTAGGATTGATTTCCATTCCTATTTCGGGTATAAGCGCGCCCCTATTTTCGACTAAAAATTCAGCAGACCATTTTATTGGATCCCTGCCGAATCTACTGCAAACCCGAAGGTTTTTGGATAATTTTGCTCGCATTATTTCAGGCATTAAACGACGCAACCTATAAACCCCTCCTTTTTTTCTAATCGTATTTTCAAATTCAGCAAGTTGAGGCCAAAAGCAATGAATAGCCACCCCTGATTCACAGCCAGGAAAAGCCTCTAAAGCCCAAGCGGAAGCAACTCCAAAATCTTGGATTAAAGCTTGGGGCAACCTAAATCTTTTTAATTCTCTTCCCGCTATTAATTCCGCCACTTGTCCCTCAATCCCTGTAGCTCCCGCCAAAAGCTCATCTGACCATTTGACTTCTTTTTTACCCGATTCTTTTCTTCTAAGAATTTCCCTCATTTGCCCTATAGTGTAAACCACCTCTTTTTATTTTTCTTGACACCTCTCTTGCAAAATCCTGACAGGGCAAATACTTGTCAACCTTAAAGGTTGATGACCCGATAACCTTTAAGGTTGACAACAAATAAGATAACTAATAAATATTTACCGGAACCTCAAAATATTGCTCAGCTGGATACTTTTTACTAGTAAGATCTAAAAATTGATTAACCGCTACTTTGCCTTCCCTCTCTTTAAAAGGAAGCAATAACATTATCGCGCCACTTGCATTGTCCCTAAACTGTTCAACTATTTGCCAGCCTTGACTGATCCAGGCTTCAACATTGCCACCCCTTTTTTGCCCCAAAGGGAGCCTTATCCGCCTAAAGTTTTTAAAATCACCGATCCCCACCCACTGATTAAAGGAAACAGCAGTAGCCTGACTATAATCAAAAGGCGCATCGGGTTTAACCCAGCAATAAAAACAAAGCTCGGGATTTAACCACCCTTTTCCACTTTTGCTCCAATCAATCTCAATAGTAGCTGGCAAAAAGGCTGACGGCGGCAAAGGTAGAACCAATCTCACTCCATTAGGATTAGTCAAAAGGTAAATCTCTCTGGAAAAAAACCCTCTATCACCAGCATATCTCTTATTTTCTACGCCAAATCCCCAGTGAAAAAAATGGACATTTCCATCAGGATAAAATTTACCCATCAAAGCTAGTTCCGCCAGTTTATTAGCAAAATGAGGCCAATTAATTTCGTTGTTTCTCGCTTTTTTTCCCACTTTATTAGCTAAATCAAGCCATCTTTCATATAATTCTCCATCCAAGGGCTCGTGTGTCTCTCTTAGGGGAGTATGAAAAAAGGCTTGCTTTGTAAATAATCTCTCCTCCTCCCTTTTCAACCATTGCCTCTCAAGCCAATAAGTAAAAGCGGCTTGAGTCATTCCGCTAAAACCCTCACGCCAAATAGCCTCTATGCTTCCACCAGAAGAAAGTGTCCCTGTTTCTACCAATAAGTCTATTATCAATCCTGAAACGCCTCCTTGATACTGATCATAATTACTGACTAAACAATGCCCTTTGCCAAATAGATTATAAAAAAAAGAGGCTAGGGCCCATTTTTCTTTTTGGTCTTTTACTCCTGCCAGAACTGTTTTTAAAACACTCTCGACTTGAAATAAGTGTACTGCGCCACTTGTTCTGAACTGCTCGACTAACTTGGTTAGAAGAAAAGCGGGAAATGAAGCAAAAAGTTCTGATCCGCCGGAAACAGTAAGTAATTTTTCAACCCCCAAAGGAAAACTGACTTGAGAAGCAATAAACGCTTCTCTTTGAGTTAAAAACCGCTCGGCTATTGGCTTAATTTTTTCGACTAATTTTTCGTCAATTATCTGCGAAAATATTTCTTCTAAATCAGTGAATTCGATAGCCACGGGATTAAAAGGAACTCCTTCTAACTCTATCGGGTCATAAAGTCTTGTTTCTCCAAAAAGATCTTTTACCGCTTGATCAGGAACTGAATTTGGAGGCAAATAGAGAAATGCGCCCAAGGAAACATCTTCCTCGAAAGCTCCTTGGGTAACTTCGGCAAAAATAACCGCTGACTGTTCTTGGCCCCGGAAAAAAACTCCGTTGGTCACCTGGCCTTCATTAAGAACGTATCCCTCTCCCTGTTTAGAATAAGTAAAAAAAAGAGAAAACGATTCGCTCGATTCATTATAAGAAAGCTGTTCTCCACGAGCTCCCTCAAGCTGGGGACGACTCAAAACATTTAGACCCGACCTTGTTCTTTCAATATCAAAAATCATTCCACCAGGGCCAGTAATCAGCCTTTTTTCTCCCTCATGGAACGAAGGTTCAGATATCATGACGAGGAGTGGCCGTGTTAAATCCCCTCTTTCCAGTCTGCCCATGTAACTGATAGTATATTGTCCAGAGACTTATTTTTCTTGACACCTCTCTTGCAAAATCCTGACAAGTTGGATATAATATAATACTATGGACAACTGGGCTGGGAGGGCCAAAATTAATTTGGCCAAATATCATTTTCAAACCCTAATTACCGCTCCCTTGTTTCCAATTTCCTCTCTTAGAAAAATTTGGCCCGGGGCCAAACTGTTCACGATCGAAAGCAAAATGAGTCTAAACAAAATTAATTTTTCTCGATTAAGCATTATCAGCTTTCCCAATTTTTATTTAGCCTCCCTGCCACTTCTAATTAGGTTGGAGCGCGCTTTTGAAAAAAACTTTAAGCAAGCCAGAATCATTCTGGTTTTCGACCAAAATCTAAAACAAGAAAGGCTTTATAACCAGCTTAAAGAGAGCTATTTTCTTAAACGGCTAATTTATCTTCCTGATCCTGGCCGCCAGTCTAAGCCCAATTTGTTTTTTAGCCTCCTTTCTGAAAATCAGCAGCTAATTTTGCAGCAAATCTCCCAAAAAAACTTACAATCTTTTTTTTACCAAAAAAATGAACTTGATTATCTGCTTAAAACCGGAATTATTAAAAAAACCAATCACACTCTGTCAACCTTAAAGGTTGACAGAGCATTAAAAAACTACTTGCAATTAAGTTTCCCTGGCCAAGAAAAAGAGGTTAATCTTAAAAAAGTTACCTCTCATCTTTCACTCCAGCAACAAAAAGGACTGGAAATTTTTGCAAAAAATCAGGATAAAATAATCAATCGGGAAAAACTAGCTCACCACCTTTGGGGCGAAAATTATGAATATTCCGACTATGCTCTGGACCAGTATATCTCTCGATTACGAAAAAAATTAACCAATCTTGGCTTTTCTTCCTGTTTAAAAACAATTAAAAAAGAGGGTTTTATTTTTAATATCAGCAAGCCAAACACCAAGCGAATAAAATATCAGGGATTGGAATTTATTCCTTTTTCTCCCGACTCCAAACTTTTGCGTTTCCATTTACGAGAATTTAAAAAACCCCAAACAAGACAGAATCTTTTTACCTTTACCCCCAAAAGCAAAGACCAAATCAAAGCCTGGCTCAATAATTTAATTTACAACCCGGCTTTTGCCTACTGGCTAATTACGAAAAATAATCACCCCCTCGGTCATATTGGCTTGAAAATGATCAACCAGAAAGAAAAGCAGGCCTCTATCGGCACCTTTTTAAAACACAAGCGCTACTTACAAAAGCACGGAAAAACAATTTATCGGTTTATTCTCCATCGGGGTCAAAAAAGAAATCTTAAAATAATTTTTAAAGATATTTGCCAATATCCCCAAACCACAACCAAAATACTCAAAAAACTGGGCTTTAAAAAGTCAGCCCGCTCAAGCCATTTCTTCTTTTTGAATAATCCGCTCCAAAACGGCCAAGCCCGCTAAGTAAGTAGACTCTATCCCCCGTAATCCCAAAGTTCCTTTGGCTAAACTTTCCTCGGCAAAAGGATTATCAGAGGCATAATTAATAATCCCTAATTCCAAAGGAAGATTGTCCAGGTGAAAATAACCTTCCGGTCCTAAATTAACTTCAGATTGATATTCAGATAAAGCCTTAAGATAGGGCCCGGATTCCATCTCTACAATATTAAAATTAGCCTCTTTATAGCCTTCCAACTGCTTTTGGTTTTCCAAAAAAGTCCCTTTAACCGATACTGCTTTTTGCTCTTTTAAGATACTGGCCTGAAAAGAGGCAAAGGGAAACTTCTGGTTAAAAATATTAGGAAACAAAAAAGTTTGCCGCGAATTTTTATCAAAAACAGTGCTCGGAATCTGAATATCCCCTACTTGTCCCGCTAAAATCGCCGCCTTGCCAATAATGTAAACTCCCTTGAGTAGCTTTAGGTTTTCCAAAAGCTCGGAAAGAAGATAGTAGGCGGACATTCCTAACGGATACTGAATATTAATAATTAAGGCTTCGCTTTTAGCAAGCTCGCTTGGATAACTAACTTTTAAGTGGGGATCCAACGATTGGGTGGTTCCCAGCAAAGAAACAGGAATGAGCTGAGCGTTGCAATCCAACCCCTCCACCGATCTTACCTGTTTAATTCCTATTTTCTCTTCAAACCTTAATTTTTCGGCAAAGGCTTTGGGGTGGGTTTCAAAATACAACTTGGAAAGATAATAAAGAAAATGATTAACTCTTAACTTATTTTCCCCTTTTTCGATTTTTAACCACTCCCGGTACATTTCCGGTTGACTTTTTTGAATATAGTCAAAAATCTCCACCTGCTTACTGCGCGCAAAACCGCCAATAATGTTTACCAGCCCGTGTAAATTGGAAGAAATAAAATATAGGGGCTTATCTTCCAATCCCAGCGCCAAAAAATTATTTCTTACTTGCGTCCACCAGCTTTGGGCAATTTGGCGGTATCCCACTTCATGATCAGCCAGCAGTTGAACACTAATCTCCTTTTGCTCCCCCTGTTTTCTTTTTTCAATAAGGTAGGCAATTAAAGCGTTAACCAAATCGTCAACATCCGTTGCTGAAGCAATATAGCAGGCTAAAGTAGCCTTGTTTGGCAGAAAGTAACAGCGCCTTTTTCGAGCTTTAGTTAGCGCTTCCTGGGCTTCGCTTATTTTAAAACCCGCTTTGGCAAAATCTCCTCGACTTTGGCCCAGCAACACCCTGTCTACCTGGCCAATACAGTTGGGCAGGCGGCCTAAAGCATAACTCAAAGCTCCCCCATCCACCTTTTGGGGATTATTAGCCAAGGGGTGAAGCGAGGGTTGCATCTGCAAATAAGTAGGAATAAAAGAGGAAATTAAAACTTCTTGTTTTTTTTCAAGTTCTCGCCAGTAAAATTGGTAATGTTTTTCAACCATTCCTACATTTTCTCCAGCACTTCAATTCCTAAAATTTCCAACCCCATTTTCAAAACTTGAGCAGCAATCTTAGTTAAAAACAGTCTAAATTCTTGAGTGTTTGAAGTTTGAAGTTTGGAGTTTGAAAGTATTCGGTGTTTTTGGTAAAAAAGATTAAACTTTTGCGCCAGATCAAATAAATACTGCGCCAGTAGGTGAGGGGCGAAGTTATTGGCAGAAATTAAAATTACCTCTGGAAACTGGTAGAAGCTGCGCAACAAGGAAAGTTCTTCTTTCTCAAGACCTGAACTCAAAGAAATCTTTTCAAAACTTAAATTCTCTGCTTTTGCTAAAACCGAGGCACAACGAGCATAGGTATATTGGAGATAAGGAGCAGAATATCCTGCTAGGGTTAAAATCTTTTCCCACTCAAAAATAATGTCTTTTTCCGGCTCCTGCTTTAAATCATTAAATTTCACTCCTCCAATTCCGACCGCCTTGGCAATTTTCATTTTTTCACTTTTGTTCAAGCCTTCGCTGGTCTGGCTTTTTTCCACTATTTGATAGGCTTTTTCAATTCCTTCTTTTAAAATTTCTTCCAAATGAATGGTATCGCCTTTGCGGGTGGAAAACTTGCCATGCTTCCAGCGAATTAGCCCATGAGGAACATGGACTAGTTTTTTGCTATCAATATATCCTGCTTTTTGAGAAGCGGCAAATACCTGCTGAAAATGAAATTTCTGGTCTGCCCCGACTTCGTAAATCACCAAATCCGGGTTCCATTTTTCCATTCTAAAAAATATGGTCGCCATATCCCGAAAAAGATAAGTCGTGCCTCCGTCTGATTTGACCAGCATTCCCGGCACTTTTATTTCCGGAATTTCAATTACCAACGCCCCCTGGCTTTTTTTGACTAACTTTCTCTTTTTTAAATCAGCCAGCACTTTTTCCATCCACCCGCCAAAATGATAAAAGGCCTCTCCGTAAGCATAATCAATTCTTACTCCCAATAAATCATAAATCCGCTTAAATTCTTTTAAAGAAACGTCCGTACAAACTTGCCAAATCTCTTTTGCTTCCTGATCCCCGTCCTCCAACTTTTTAAACCAAGCCCGACCCTCATTTTCCAGGCTTTTGTCTTTTTTAGCTTCCGTGTGAAACTTAACGTATAGCTTTTCCAACTCCTCAACCGTTAATTCCTGCAACTCTTTTGGCCACCATTTTTTTATCGCCACAATAAGCTTTCCAAATTGGGTTCCCCAGTCTCCCAAATGATTGTCCCCAATAGTTTCCCAACCCAAAAAAGAATAAAGATTGTAAATGGCTTGGCCGATGCTAGTGGAACGCAAATGTCCAATCCCAAAAGATTTGGCAATATTAGGAGCGGAATAATCAATGACTGCCACTTTCCCCTCTTCCGCCTTCCCCAGCTTTTCTTTAAAAAAATTGTCTTTCAAAAATCCCCGGGCTTGTTTAAATAAATATTCCTTGCTTAACCAAAAATTGATAAAGCCAGGACCGGCTGTTTCAATTTTTCCAACCCAATCTAAAGACTGATCTTTAATTTTCTCAACTAAATTTTTGGCTATTTCCCCTGGATTTTTTTTAAGTTTTTTAGCTAAAACCAAAGCAATATTGGAAGCAAAATCCCCGTGTCCCCCTAAAGTCGGGTGTTTAACTTCAATTTCATCCTTTAAAACCAAGCCTTTCCCCAGCTCCTCACAAGCCAAATAAAGAGCCTTTTTTATCCGCTCCTCCGGCAGCCATTCAGGCAAAGGGGTAATAAGTGTAGGCAGCTTAAACTTAGCAATAATCTCTTTTTTCTCGACTTTTTTCATTTTGTCAAGGGCCAAGTCCCCGCTTGTTAATTTACTTCCTGAAACAAAATCAAATTCCAAAACCGGATTTTGTTTATCTAAAACAGCCACCGCTACTTTTCCGCCTAATTCTTTTTCTACTAAATCAGTCAATTCCTTAATTGCTTTTTGTAGTGTTTCCGATTTGCCGAGAGGCAATAGTTCGGCCACTAAAATAGCGTTTTTGGTTTTGGGCGTAAATTTGGTTCGGTCCGCTTCCCGCCAGTTAAATCTTCGGCATATGAAACCTAATTCATCTTGGTAAATTACTTCCCCGGGCAGGGCTGACTCTACTTTATCTGAACCAATGTACTTACCTTTCTCGCTGCCCTTGGCAAAGTCAAGAGAAACGTCTCCTTTTACTTTATCCAAATCCTCTCCTCCAAAAGGAAGATGATATTTTAAAGAAAGGTAGTTATAAAAGTTAACCAAAGGATTAATATCTGGTAATTCTTTTTCAGTTAATACCCTGGTAAGTAAAGCCTCAATTGACGATTTATACTTTTTCGGTGAAGCGCCAAAATCACGATAAACCTGACGCCAAGCTCGAACAAAGTCCTGATTCTCCAATTCTTCAAGCTTTATTAGCTTTTGCTGGTTTTTTTCCTCTGCTCGCAGCAACTCCAGACTTTTTTGTTTGGCTTCGGTGTTATTTAGCCCCAAACCAACCATTACCCCAATTTTTAAATCAGGCCATTTTTCAAATATTTCTCGATCAACTTTAATCTTCATTTTTTATCGCTTGACATCATATTTCACCATTTGTTACAATAACTTATCACGATGAGAGGGCACACCTAAAGTTTCGTCCGAAGGTTACTCCCTCTCCTTTTGTTTTTCTCATTGTATTCACTTTTTAACCCGCCCGAGTGCCATTGGGCACTTTTTTTTCGGGAATAACTAACACTGGGCTCATCCCATCCGCATACCTCAAATCTAATAACATTCCTTCTGAAATTTCCCCCATCATTTTTCTTGGTTCTAAATTAACCACAAATAAAGTTTGCAGGCCCTCAACTTCAGTCGGGTCTGCTCGCTCCTTCTTCATTCCTACTAAAATTTTTCTTTTATGATCCCCAAAATCTACTGTCAATCTAACCAGCTTATCAGACTCCTTGATATCTTCCACTTTTTCAATCGTCCCCACCCGAATATCCAGCTTGGCAAAATCTTCATATTTAACAGCCGGCTTTACTGGCGCTATTTTAAAATCATTCATTTTTTCTCCTTTTTTCAGTATAGCAAAAATTATTAACAAGAAAACCCTGTTAGTTTCAAGATTTTGGAATCGAGTAATTTTTTTGACCTATTCTTGATCATAACTCCTCCATTACTTTTTCGACCATTTTCCTCCTTCTCTCAACCTGAGAAAAATCACCCATCAATGGTCTTACCCACAAAATATTCAAATACCACCAAAGATCAATATAGGGCCTCATTGTCCTGGATCTATTGAGCGAAAGAGCCAGCGCCCCTCCACTTATAACCTCATTGTAGCCACCAATAACAGCTTCATACAGCTTGTTATCACCACCGTACTCATCAGAAATCCACCAAGCAGCAAGGATAACATCTGCCCAAGGATTACCTAAGCCAGCCGTTTCCCAATCAATAATACTGCTTACTTTGTATTCTTTCGGGTCCTTTTTAACAAAAATGTTTTTCTGAAGAATATCACCGTGGATAGTCGTTAAAAACGGAGGCATATTTTCAGCCAAAAATTGCGGAACAATACTCTCTTTAATTTTTTCCAACTCTTGAGGCTGGTAAATCCCTAGAGCCGAAAGGTTAGCAAAAACCTGTTTAAACCAACCTCGATACCAAGCTTGTGGTGATATTGGATTTTGGCCATAAACATCTGGGTTAATTGAGTGAATATTGGCAATCTTTCCCCCAATTTGATGGCCCAATGATAGTTTTGTTGATCTTGGCAATTGTTTCCAAATCTTGTCTAAATCTTCACCTTCTGCCTTTTCAGCAATACACCATGATCTTGATAGAGTTCCAGCATAGCCAGCTTTAAGAATTGATGGGCAAGGGATGCCAGCCTCCAAAGTAGCTTGGCAGATCAATTGAGCCTTTTCATATTTTCCGGGATTAAAATAACCGTAACTTTTTATTTCGCTTAAAGATAATTGATAGGTTGATAAATTCGGACCAAATTGACAAACAACCTCTCTGCCTTGAAATTCCCCCTGCCAAGACAAATTCATGTGCCCCGAAGTCATAAATTCAGGCTTTTCAACTCCTTGTTCTTGTAAAAACTGCTTAAGTCTTTCCACTTGAGCAACTTCTTCCAAATCAACCAACTTTAGTCCCTCAATGTCCATTGAAGTCATCTTCATATCTCCTTTTTAATTGATAACACTTTTTCCATTAGCGCTTTAGCTTTAAAATAATTAATTCGACTCCCCATTCTGACAGCGCTCGCCATTAGAACCCCGTCAGCTACTTTTAGGATCTCTTGAGCGTTGTCTTGATTAAAACCACTCCCAACCAAGACTGGAGTTGAGGTTTTTTTAGCCTCTTTTTTAACTTTTTTTATTTTCAAAACTGAGGGTGAAACTCCTGTCCAGGAACCAGTAACGATCACTCCATCTGCTCCCCAAGAGACGGCCTCTTTAACTGACTGCCTAAGACTCTTTTTTTCCAGCATAGTGGCGTGTTTAACTTGAACATCGGCAAAAAGAGCAATATCATCAGCTTTAATATTCTTCTTGTATTTCATTAACTTTTCAGGGTTGATTTCCATAACCCCATGCTCCGTTTTAACTTTATCTACAAAAAAGTCGGTTCTGATAAACTTCGCTCCGCTTTTTTTGGCAATCAACAAAGAAGCTTTGGGATCATTTAAAAGCACTTGAACACCCAAGGGAATTCTTACTTCTTTCACCAAAAACTTCATCACCTTAATAAAACAATCCTTCATTTTTTCAGTAGCTTTGATTACATGAGGGTGAGTGTGGTTATCAACTAAAGCGCCATCAAAGCCAACCTTCTCTAGTTTTTGAATGTCTTTTAAGGCCACTTCAACCACGCGATCAATACCAGGGAATCTTTTATACCCTGCCAGTGGCAATAATCTAACCACGCCAATAATCGGCTTTTGGTGAATAAAGATGTCTTCTAGCTTCATGGCTAAGCCTCCTTTCGTAAAACTAATTCCGGATAAGAAAAAACTCCAGCTGTTCTAATGCTAGCAAAATGTTGTTCCTTATTGTCCATTGGCGGAATCGGCGCCTGAAGGATAAAAGGATAACCCTGATGAGCAAGCTCAACCAGATGTGGGACTTGCTCGAGTAAGTGAATAGCAAAACCCGGACCAATAGTTGCGTAATACAAAGCCGTAGAGGCAATTGCTTCATTAGTTGCCCGAGCAATCTCAAAAGTCTCAACATCAACGGGTTGAACAAAAGGCAATATCTTACCATCATCGCCAAGGTATAATCTAGAAACTGATTGGTAAACACTTTGCATCCCAAACTCTTCAAGACTATCAAGCAAAACCATCAGGCCCGCAATTTGGGCAGGATCTACCAAGAGTTGCGATTCAGCGCTTTCGGCCACCCATTCTTTTCCGCCAGAAAGTAATCCGTGAACATAGCTCAAGTTCGGACCAAGGCCATAAAATTTTAGGGCAATATATTTTTCTTTTAATCCCATGCTCTTTAGCAATCTGGCTATTTTCAATGAGGTAGTTGAATAAATACCAAACTCAATCTCTGTTAAACCAGTGCCGTTAAGACGGTGCTTAAATTCTTGGTGGACCATTGATCGAAATAACGGGTCTTCTTTGGCAGTCCCACTTGATTGATTATTAGGAATACCAGCGGTTTTTCTAGTAACAGGCGGTTTAATAATTTGCAAATCAACACCTTCAATTCCAGCCATTGTTTTAAGTGACGTTACCAAGGGAATCGTATCTCTCGGCGGGGCAACAATTACTTCAGGAAGATTGCTCATCTGGATATTTTCAATAACCGCCTGGGAAAAACCATGAATCAGGGGGCCGTATATGCCGGCAACTACATTTGCCAAAACATTGGCTTTGGGCAGCGTCGAGAATTCTTTAAGTATAAAATGAGGATTAATTTCTTTTAGCAAGGCACACATCTTAGCAAAAGCAACCTCACTGCCAGCAATTGTTTTTACTGACTCGTGGAACTTCGCCAAAAGGCGATCAAGCTCATTTCCTTCCACGGACGGCATTTCCCCTAATACAGCCAGAGCGGAATTTAGGTGGCCCAAATTTTCCGACCACGCTGATTGTTGGTCAATTTCTACGTTACTCATTTTTTCCTTTCATCATTTTTTATCATTTTATTTCCTTTTTTAATTTGGTGCGCCCGAGAGGAGTTGAACCCCCAACCCGCTGTTCCGAAGACAGCCGCTCTATCCAGTTGAGCTACGGGCGCTAATCCCTTTGGTGCACTCGGCGGGACTCGAACCCACAACCTTTCGCTTAGAAGGCGAATGCTCTCTCCGTTTAAGCTACGAGTGCCAACAAAAAGCCCCTCCTGATCACCAAAAACTGATAATCAAAAGGGGCCTTTTAAAAAGACGATACCACCCTTTTTCTCCCGATCCTCACGGCATCGGGACTTAGCAACTTTCTCCTTCCCGCCCAGGGGGCGAGGCGACAAAAGCTTCAGACTATCACGGGCCTGACCCGGTCCGCATTTTGGCGGACTCCTTTAGAAAATCGCGACTTTTCTAGTTGGATTTCTTAAAATGTCAATTGTTAGCATTTTACCATAAAAATTTTAATTGTCAAGCTCAACTTGACAATTTTCTTATTCTCTGATATTCTTAAAATATGAAAACTCACTTGGAAGATTTAAGAGAAATTGCCAAAATTCGCGAACGAGGGCAATTGACAATCCCTCGCAATATTAGGAAAGCTCTAGCTTGGATCGGGGCAAACTCAATTATTGAAATTGCTCCCACTGAAACAGACAAAGTAGAATTACGACCTTTTATCCCCCCTCAAAAAACAACCTTTAAAAAGATTAAGACTCAAGAAGAAATTAAGCTTCTTTGGCAAGAAATGAGAACAATTGGAAAAATTGGCCGCCAGATTAATCTTTCCGAATTCGTTGTAAAAGACCGTCAAAAACACTGATGAAAACTTATATTCTGGACGCTTCAGTAATTGTTAAGTGGTATGCTTCTGAAAAAGAATCTGACTTAAAAAAGGCCGAAAAACTCTTTTTTGACCTTGAGCAAAATAAAATCATTGCCAAGACCAGCGATCTCTTAATTCACGAGTTAACCAACGCCCTGCTTAAAGGAAAACGTTTTGGTCAAAAGGAGGTTACTGCCTCTTTAAAAACATTTTTCCAAACTAAAGTGGAAATCGTACCCACAAGCCTTTTTCTGGTTCAATATTCCATTCCCATTGCTATAAAATACAACTTAACCGCCTATGATGCTATTTACGTGGCCTTAGCAAAAAATTTTGAATGCCAGCTTATCTCGGCCAATCCCAAATGTCACGGGAAAATTAAAGACGAGTCAGTCGTTTCTCTCAAAAACTACTTAAAAAAATGAAAAAAATAGCCATTCTAATGCGTAGCCTGTTTTAAATAACTCTTCTTACTCCTATTTTAATCAACAGCCGGGAAGCAAATTCGAGCAAATTCAAGTCTTTTTTGGTTTTTTCCAACCAGTGTTGTTTTTCCAAACCTGACTCTGGATCAATAATCTTGATCTTGCCTAAATGCGGGCCAGTGATTTTGCCACGACTGGATGAGTGAACGTAGATTATTTCTTTGCTGCCCGCCTCAACAACTACTAAAACATGGTTGATTTTGCCGTTTGAAAAACTAACCGGAATTAAATCGCCCACTTTAATATTTTTAGTTTTTTTAACCGGCTGACTATTTTGATTACTGGTTAAAGCCCTGGCATTAAAACGGCGAATAGGATTGGGGCTAATTCCCGGGGCTTTTTTAAACCTTTTGTAAAAACCAGGCTTTAAAAAATTAAGTACCTGAAAAGTAAAGCCTGAACAATCCAGGCCGATCTTTTTCTGTTTCATAAAAGTCCGAATCTGCGCGGAGCTTAGTTGATTAAGACTTATTTTCCCCTCTCTGGCTTTTTTTATAGATGCCCTCTTTATTTGCGCCGGAGTACCTTTGCCCCCAAAAGGCCCTTGAATTCTTTTCCCATTTTTAAAAAATTTATTGCGCCAATAGGGAATTCTGATCTTTTTGCCCGGAACAATTTCCAGGGCAAAGAAATTATCCAGAAAGCCATCAAATTTAACGTTCATATTAAAAATAATATCACCCCCCAGGAGTCAAGGCCCACCTCGGGGGTGGAGAAAACTAATCTCCTTTAAATATTGCTTAACCTCTTTTTTCAAATACTTTTTAATTTCTATTGAAGAATACTTTTCCTGGAGAAATTCAGTTTTAGCAACCGGCAAATCCTTAAAAAATATTAACTGTTCCAAAAAAAGAAGCTCATTAAACTCTCCCCCAAATTTTTCTTGAGCTAATTTAATCAGTTGCTTTAAAGAAACGAGTTGTTTTTTTAGTAAGAAAAAAATATCAACATAATCCCGCCAAACTGCCCGCCGGCCAACACAGGCCGCCTTATCAGCTGCAATATCCAAAATTGAGGCCAAAGGCAACTCTCCAGTTTTAACCAACGGCCTAATAGGCTTGTGCCAATAATGAATAAAGTCTAATTTAATACCCAGTGGAGTAATAATAGTAATTTGGTCACCTGTTTGTCTAATTATTCGTGATTCTTCCTCAAAAAGCTGGAGGCACTTCCTAATTAGTGATTTTCTCAAAGGATGGGTGAAAAAAAGATCAAAATCAAACGAAAGCCGGTGATTAATTTGCAAAGCCAAGGCGGTTCCACCAGCCAAATACCCCTTAGAAAATTCTTTTAACTTTCCGAAAGCTTCCCGTCTGGACTTATCTAGTATTTCGAGGTAAATTGCGGACATAGTCGTGTGGATCGAGATTATCTTTAACAGATAAAAGGTAGTTTGCTAAAAAATTAAAACGCGGATGGGTATAATCTTTAATGGGTTGATTAATAAAAACTTTTTTAATTGTTCTTTCAGAATAAGCCTTAAAAAGCCATTTAATTATCGGTAAAGTACCATAGGCAAGCGCTTGGTTGATAATATAAACCTCGTCTTTTTTTAAATCAAGATTTTCTATCTTGGCTGACCAAAAAACACCCCGAGCAAAGGCTGGAATTTTAGTTGAACTCTTCACTATTTTTATTATATCACCCAATAGCCACTTTCACCCCTGGGCCCATGGTGGAAGTCAAAGTCATTCTTTTAATTTTTTCTTTACCAATGCTTTTAATCAGCTCTTCTACATTAGCCACCAACTCTTCGTCTTTTTGATCAATTTTGCCTAAAACTACATGAATAACCGGCGCTTTTTTCTCCGTGGCCAACATTATTCCCCCTTTGCCCCAATTTTTAGCGGCCTTGACCGGATCCTTGACTAGAGTACCGTTTTTGGGATTAGGCATTAACCCTTTCGGGCCCAGGATTTTGGCCAAAGGGACTAAGTTTTTCATTTCCGTCGGAGAAGCAAGGAGCACCTCAAAATCAATTTTCCCTTCTTTGATTTTAGTCAAGGTCTTTCCATCGACAATGGCCACTTTTTTTTCTTTGCCTTTAAAGTGGGGCAGATTCAGCTCTCCAATTTCCCCGGCTTTATCAACCAGTAAATGACCCTCTAGATTACCAGTAAAACTGGAAATTGAAGTTTTTTTAACCAAAGCAATTGCTTCTTTCAGAGAGTAAAGTTTATTTTTATCAACCTTGGCCAGAGCCTCCTTATATTTCTTTCCCCTGCTTTTCTTTTTTCTTTTTTTCTGGCCTTCCTTTTCTTCTTTTCCCTCTTCTTTTTCTTCTACTTTTATTCCCTCTCCCTCCACCATTTTTACCCGCTCGCCCCCCTTTAATCCGGCGACTTTAGTTTTTTTGCCTTTAATTTCTTCTTTTACTTTTGCCTTTTCCTTGGCAGATTTTTTCTTACTCATAACTTTTAACTTTTAACTTTTAACTTTCTACCTCCACCCCCATACTTTTGGCAGTTCCGGTAATAATTTTAATTGCTACTTCTAAATTACTGGTATTCAGGTCTTTCATTTTTTTACTCGCAATTTCTTTAATATCAGCTTGAGTTAAACTGCCTACTTTCTCTCTTTTAGTTTCGGCCGAACCCTTTTCCAGGCCTAGCTTCTTTTTGATTAAGGCGGAAACCGGGGGAAGCTTAGTCACAAAAGTAAAGGTGCGATCCTCATAGACGGTAAGCAAGGCCGGAATAATGCTCCCCTTTTGCTCTTTGGTGGCGGTATTATACTGGTTAATAAAATCCATAATCGCCACTCCGTGCTGGCCCAAAATTGGTCCGGCGGGCGGCCCGGGAGTGGCCTCGCCCGCGGGAAGATTAAGTTTAACAATTGCTTTTACTTTTTTAGCCATTATTAAACAAGCTCCAAACTACAAGCACCAAGAAACAAACAATTACCAATTTCCAATTTTTCAAACTGATTTAAATTTTTGCCTTTTTGAAATTTGATCATTGTGATTTATTTGCTTCTTGCAATTTGTTATTTGTAATTTTACTTGATTTTCTATATCTTGGAAACTTGGAGAAAATCTAATTCCACCGGAGTTTCTCTCCCAAAAATAGAAATTAAAACCTTAACCTTGCCTCGTTTTTTATCAATGTTATCAATCGTTCCTAAAGAATCAGCAAACGGACCGTCAACCACTTTTACCGCCTCGCCCACGCTAAATTTAGCTTTATACTGGGGCTTTTCTTTTTCGACCGCCGCAATGATTTTTTCCACCTCACTTTTGGCAATCGGAAGAGGTTTTTCGCCACTGCCCACAAAACCGGTTACCCCGGGCGTAGTTTTCACCACAATCCAGGAGTTGTCGTCTAAAACCAGATTCACCAAAATATAGCCCGGAAATACTTTTTCCTTGGTTTTTATTTTCTGCCCCCGGCGAATGACGTATTTGGTTTGCAAAGGAATAACCGCCTCGAAAACCCGATCTTCCAGGCCCATGGTGCCCACCCGCTGTTTTAAAGCCTCCACTACCCGATGCTCATGGCCGGAATAAGTGTGCACCACAAACCAGGCGGAACGAAACGAGGGTTTGGCTTCACTAATCTGAAAGCGATAATCGCTTTTTTTGATTTTTTTCGCCTTTTTCTTTTTTTTCGCTTCTTTGGTTACTTTTTGGCCCATTTTTCAAAAAAACTATTTAACTAAAATTCCCACTAAGCGCGTAAACAAAACATCCAAACCTCCCAAATACAAAGCCACTACGGCCGAAACTAATATTACCACACTCGTTAACATTACGGCGGTCTCCCGATCCGGCCAGGTTACTTGTTTAAGCTGGTCAATTACTTCACTAAAAAAGTTTACCCCTTTAGGCATGCAGGAATTATAACACAATTGACAAATTATTTTTGCCGCCACCGCTCCTTGACTGGGTGTACACAATATTGTACACTGAAACTTATGAATACCATTGCCATTTCTGATCTAAGAACTAATCTGCCTTTGGTTATTAGCCAAACAGCTGATAAGTTAAAAAGGTTTATTATTACTGTTTCCGGCCAACCCAAAGCAGTTTTAATAAGCTTGGAGGAATTAGAGTCTCTTCAGGAAACTGCTGAAGTGCTCTCTATCCCCGGCATTCTGGAAAGCCTTAAAGAATCTAAAAAACAGGCCAGGAAGGGCGAGCTTGTTTCTCTCCAAGAATTAAAAGAAAAATACTTGTGAGCGCGAAACTTTCTCTTACCCGAAAAGCAAGAAAAGAATTTTCTCGCTTATCCTTAAAAGAAAGAAAAAAGATCATCAAAAAACTTGAAGCTTTACAGGCAGACCCATATTTAGGAAAAACCCTTAGGGGCAAATTAAAAGGCCTTTGCTCTTTAAAAGCCTGGCCCTACCGAATCATTTATGAAGTAACAAGCCTCAAACAACTAACTGTCCTTCAGATAATTCATCGCCAAAAAGCCTACCGCTAACTGCAAAAATCGGTTAAAATGTTCAGGTGAAAAAAATTGGTTTAACTTTACTTATTTTAGGAATAGGGGTAATTGCCTGGGACGCCTTTGCCCCAAAAGAAAGTAAAATTATTTCTCCTTTAGTAAAAAGGTTCTCTGGATCTCAAAACACTCTCAATCCGGAGCGGGTTTACGCCGAATATAGCTTTGATTCTCTTTCCCAAAAAAAGTACGAGGGCAGTCAAATAAAACTGGAAAGAGAAATTTTAAAGGAAGAAAAATACACTTCCTGGGTCTTTTCCTACCTTTCCGATGGGCAAAAAGTAACCGGCCAGCTCAATTTACCCAAAAAGACGGGTAAATCACCCGTGGTAATTATGCTGCGAGGCTATGCGGATAAAGAGATTTATTTTACCGGTTTGGGTACCCGAAAAGCGGCAGGAGTATTAGCCGAGAATGGCTTTATCACTTTTGCTCCTGATTTTTTAGGCTTTGGTGGATCAGATAGCGAAACTACAGATGTTCTTCTCAACCGCTTTAAGCGACCCGTCACCGTTTTAAACTTAATTGCTTCTTTAAATAATTTTCCCCAAGCAGATCTTAATCATGTTTTTCTTTGGGCGCATAGCAACGGCGGGCAGATCGCTCTTTCGGTGCTTGAAATCAGTGGTTTTAATTACCCCGCTACCCTTTGGGCGCCAGTAACTCTTGGCTTTCCCGAGTGCGTTTTAGATTATATTGATCAAGAAAACTTAACCCCTGAAGCCCAAAAAGTTTTAAGCGCGGTTAATGATTTTGAAACAACCTATGACCCAAAAATCTTCTCTACTGATAATTACTATCAGAAAATAAATGCTCCAATTCAAATCCACCAGGGCGGAGCGGATCCCTGGGTGCCGGCTGAATGGCAAGAAGACTTAATTAAAGAATTAAATAAGCTGAAAAAAGAAGTTACTTACTATTACTACCCCCAGGCTGACCATAATTTAGAGCCAAGCTGGGATACAGTCGTTCAAAAAGATTTGGAGTTTTTCAACCGCTTTTTAAATTAACTCCAAAAGTTTATCAACCAACTCCTCGCCCCCCAACTCCTGTTTGTTTAAAGTGTAATAATCAGCCGCCCCCATCGTTTCTTTATTAGAAGTAACTCCAATTCCCGCCCACTCAATCATTTCCCGATCATTAGGATCATTGCCAATCGCCATTACTTCATTTTGCCCAATTCCCAATTTTTGACAAAGTTTTTCCAATCCCCTGCCCTTATTTAGGTGGGCAAAATTAATATCATAAGCCTCCCCGCTCCAAAGGCAATACAAATCCTGGCCCCCGGCCTCTTCTTTTACAATTTGAGGGATAATCTCCAATTCTTTTTTACAATGAACCGTCACTAAAAACTGCTTGGGTTCAAAGCCTAAAATATCAGAATTACTTTTCCCAAGCGCTCTAATCCGATGTTTGATTTTTTTTAAAAGTTCCAGCTGTTCAAGGGTTAATTTCTCCAGCTGCGCCAACTCCCCTTCTTTTAAGAAAAACAGGCCGTTTTCGGCCTGAAAAATGACTT
The DNA here is from genome assembly GCA_016783425.1 of Candidatus Shapirobacteria bacterium. Taxonomy (GTDB): domain Bacteria; phylum Patescibacteriota; class Microgenomatia; order UBA12405; family BS750m-G30; genus BS750m-G30. The sequence continues at coordinate 27,612 of JADHWP010000001.1, read as the reverse complement.
TATCATACAGAAGCGGCTCAAACATCCGGGTTAAATAAAGCAGGCTACGACCGGAAGAAAAAGCAAGCAAGTATTTACTTTTAAGCTGGTTTAGCTTTTGCACCAAACGACTTTCAATTACTTTGGTTTCCACCACCAACCGCCCCTCGCTTTCGCTAATTTTGGTTCCTTCAGTCACCACTACCCCGTCACAATCAAAACAAAGCAATTTTAAAGGTGCAAGATCCTCCCTGGTCAATTCACTTAAAGGTTTCATCTTAATTTGCGATCTTCTTCAGTTTCGGTACTGCGATCATAATCATCTTCTAACCGAACGGTATTTCCTTTTTCCGCAGTTGAAGCTTCTAAAAGATCACAATCAGTAATTCCTTCCATCCGATGTTTTTGAAAAGGAACCACCAAATACCCTTTTAAAGGCTCCATGGAAAATTCTTGCAGAACACCACTTGAATCTTCAAGATATAACTTGGCCTTGCCTTTTAAAAGACATAAAGTTTCTTGTTTTTGCTCATGATATTGCAAACTTAAACGCGCTCCCTGCTTAATATGCAAAATTTTCCCGGTAAAGGGAAGGCTTGCTGGCGCTAAAATAAGCTCATAACCCCAGGGTTTTTCTATTCTTTTCGAATACGGAGAAACTGAAAATTTACTCCTGCTCATCTAAATTAACCTCCGGAATATTGGGCTGAGCGGGCATTACTTTTCCTACTGATTGTTCCATCACCTGGCCCACCCAATCCACAGCTACTTTAGTAAAATTAAAAGTTGTCAGCATTCGGGAAAGCAAAAGGCCCAATGCTCCCAAAACCACCACGGTTCCAAAAACCGAACCCAGGGAGTGAAAAATACCGGTTAAAAAAATATAACCCGGGCTTCTTTGTTTAATCAAAACCCGCAGTTTTTCGTTTAAATCTTTAACTTGGGTTTCCAAAGAAAGTTTAATCTCTTTCATTACCTAAAAACTAGCAGGAAAACAAGGCAAAGTCAATAAAATACTATTGGAAAAACAAGAAAAGAGAGAGGCCTGGCGCTTTTTTATTTGACAAGATTGTAAACTATGATATTATACTTACAGCCCGAGACCGTAAGGCCCCGATGTGACGTCGGGAATAAAAATCTTACCGAGGCACCTTATTAGCTTAAAACTTAAAGCTTAAAGTTAAAAAAGCCTCGGAAACGAGGCTTTTTTGTGCTGTCAACCTTAAAGGTTATCGGGTCATCAACCTTTAAGGTTGACAAGCAGGATCCCGCCAGAAGCGGTGATTTGGAATACTTGTTATTTGTAATTTGGAGCTTGGCAGTAATGGTTAAACAAAGCAAAATTTACGAAGTAGAAAACTTAAAAGCCTTAATAGAAGGCGGTAAAAGCGCGGCTCTAATTGACTACCAAGGCTTAACTGCGGAGCAGGTTCGGGAGCTTCGCTTTCAAATAAAAAAACAAGGCGGCTTAATGTTCGTGGCGAAAAATACCTTACTTATGCTTGCCCTAAAAACTTTAGGCATTGATCTTCCGGAAACTCTAACCGGCCCCACTGCTCTGGTGGTCGCCTATGAAGACGAAATTGCCCCTTTAAAAAAAGTGGCAGAAACAAAAAAAAGGTTTGAAAAACCGGAATTTAAACTAGGCCTTTTCCAGGGAAAATTACTTTCTTTAACCGAGTTGGAAAGATTAGTCGCTTTGCCCAATAAAGAAACTCTACTGGCACAGTTTATTGGGGGCTTAAGCAATCCCCTGTTTAGATTAGCCTACGCTTTAAATTACCATCAGCAAAAATTTATCTTAACCTTAAAAGTAATAACTGAAAGCAAAGGGGGTGAAAACTAATGAGTAATGACAAACAAGCTAATCCGCCAGCTGGCGGAGAAAAGCTAAAAGCTAAAAGCAAAGAAAAAAAAGAAGAAAAAGTTAAAGTTAATTTAGATCCGAAACTAACCAAAATCCTGAATCAGGTCGCTGGCCTTTCCGTTTTAGAACTATCCGAGCTGGTCAAAGGCTTGGAAGAAAAATTTGGAGTTCAAGCTATCGCCGCTGCTCCTGCTGCTAGCGCAAACGGAGGCAATGGCGCTGATGCAGCTGCTCCGGTTGAAGAAAAAACTCAATTTACCGTCGTCCTAACTGAAGCCGGGGCAAACAAAATAAATGTCATTAAAGCCTTAAGGCTAATTAAACCTGAACTAGGTTTAAAGGAAGCCAAAGACATGACTGAAAAACTACCCGCTGAAGTTTTAGTAGACGCTAAAAAAGAAGACGCCCAGGAAGCGCAAAAGAAACTTACGGATGCCGGCGCGAAAGTAGAGTTAAAATAACACCAAAAAACAAGTCTAGTTAATACTAGGCTTGTTTGGCGGTAGTTTAGCCAAATCATCTGGGCTAGGATTTTCAGGAGCTAATGATATTTCCCAGCCCATTAACTACCTCCCCACTACCCCTTTTTCTAATCTATCTAACCTTCTAGCTTGACCTAGATCGCCAGTAACACTGCCGCCTAAAGTTATATAAACCTTAAGTCCTTCTATCCTTAGCTTTCCTGTTCTAATTTCAGGACTTCCTGGAACCTCAGTTAAACCATCAATGCTTATCTTAGGACTACTGGGTTCTTGCTCAGTTTGAGGAGCAACTTCTTGAACTGGTTCTTTGCCTTGATCTTCCATTTTTTTAAATCATCCCCTTTCAATAATAAAAAAGTAATCGTTAGTTTATGGGGTGATTATAACGATTAACCCAAGTCTACTTCAATAGGCAAAATAACAATTAAAATTTTGTACTACTGGACAGTGTGTTTGTACCAATTTGGCCCTAAACCTGCCGCCTATAACTCAAAAAACCAACCGTTAAGTTTACTTAAACCAACAAATCCAGCGCATTTGCTGGTCGTCGTTTTGGGAAACAAGAAAACTTAACCTAACTGCTCGAGCAGTTGAGGAAAGAGGTTTAATTTATCAAGGTATTTTTCGTTTACCAAGAATGGTTGAAGGCGGCGCTTAAATTGCTTTAGCTTTTTTTCTTCACGGTTAAACTTTTTAACCGCCCTGGAAACTAAATTCAAAGACAGTTTGTTATCTTTAACAAACTGCTTGTCAACTTTGGCTCCTTGGGAAATGAGCCAGACAATATCATAAATATCCCGAGGTTGAGTTTGGGATCGCCCTAAATAGGCCGTCAATTTTTGCACCAGTAACTGATTTAAAGGAGTGGTTACTATGTTCACCAAAAAGCCATAGCGGTTAAGCAAGATTGTTTGTTTTTGGTGTTTTCGCCAAATTTTCTCAAAATCAAACTTAATCATTAGTTTTTCCCTTAGATCACGGCCAATTTTTAATTCAAAAAGCAGATTTTTAAAACGAAACTCCCAATAAATTCTCTTTTTGGTCTGGTTGCGATAAAAATCAAGAACAATGTTTTCTTTTTTAAGCTGGTCAAAAGTCCGTTCTATTAAATAATCTGCCTGTTTAAAGCTGATTTCACCTAAATCAAAATCAAGATCTTCTGAGAAGCGATCTAAGTTTCTGGTTAACCGCAAACAAGTGCCACCCACAAAAATCAATTGGGATGAGCTTTTTTGGCGATAGAGAATGTCTAAAATTTTAACCTGTAAATACTCTCTTAAAATCGCCCGCTTTTTGTTTAAGGGCAGTTGATAGTCTTGGGCAAATTTAATAATCTGGTCAAAATCAGTTATTAGGTTATTCATGCCAATTTAATCACTTGAACCCAGGCGGGAAAATTTTTAACATACCGCTGATAGCGATCAAAATCAAAATCCGCCAAATTCAGGCGCAAATCTTTCACTTTTTTAATTTTCCGCAAATAAAAAAAGTCAAGCAGGGATTTTTCCTTTTGAGCGATAAGAAAAAAACTTTCTTTATCATCCAGCCTCTTTTTAGTATAACCCCAAAAAAGAACTGATTTGATTTTGGCATAATGAAAAATCCCAAATTGATTGCTGATTTTTTTAGTAGTCGTCGGGCTGACGCTGGTCAGTCTCTGGGAAATATCGGGAATTATCCCGTAATAGTTCAGGGCCGTTTCCAGGCTGATATAGGAGGGCTGGTAAAGCTGGTTGGCCAAAACAAACTCGTCAAGTTTGGCAGGGTTAAAGCAATAAAGTCCCCGCTTAAGTTGTATTAACCGGCCTTTTTGAATAAAGCGAGAAAGTTGGACTCTCAAGGAATCTTTTTTCTCAGAATAAAACTTTTTTTCAACATCAAGAATAGTAAAAAGATTTTGGCTAATCTCTTTTCGCAGTTCAAGGTATTTCATTAACAATAAATATACAAGATTGTCTATTGTTTGTCAACCGAAAAAAAGCACGGGATATTTCGTATTATTCCGGTTGTTTATTCATATAGCGGTAAAACGATTAAGGCCGATTAAGGATAATGAAGCTAGTTTTTCAGCCTCCATTCCCCTTTCCTGGGGCAAGGATTTAACTATTGTTGTGGGCTTGAATAAAAATAGTCAGTTAAAATTCCCAGGACCAATTAAGCAAATTATTAACTTTTTGCCCGTGAGCACCTGCCCTCGGTTTACAGCCCCATTGATAATTTAACTCCCGCCGAAGTAGGCACAATTATCGACGAAAAAGTGGATATTCAAGATGTAGTGGCGGAAATTGTGGAATTAGCACGTTTGGGCTATTTAGAAATCAAAAAAATACGCCTTTCTGATTTAAAAAATCACTTTTATCTTCATTTGGAGGAGTTTAAAAAGAAGCTCTATCAGCATTTAGCTGACGAAAAAATCTTTGCCGGAGTCACCACTAGCAGATTAGCTTACGACTTAAACCATTTTTCCGCCCAAGCCGCCTCTAATATGGTTTCTTCCCCTCAAAACCAATGGTCGGGTAAATCTTCCTGGTCGGGCGGATCGGGGTTTGGCGGCGGAGGCGGTTCTTCCGGCGGAGGGTTTGGCGGCGGAGGCGGGGGCAGTTGGTGACACGCCATTGCCCCGCTGTCAACCTTAAAGGTTGACAGCTATTGCAACCTCGGGTAAAATATAAACAAGAAAATGCCCGGAAGAAAAATCCCTTTAATAACCGATCACTATTACCACATCTACAATCGCGGTATCGACTTTAGGCCAATTTTCTCGGATAAAAGAGGCTACCAGCGTTTCATCAAGCTTTTGGAATATTATCGCTTCGCTAACTTCCCTTTTAGTTTCTCCAAATTAAAACGATTAAGTCAAGAGGATAGAGGCAAACTACTCCAATCCTTAGACAAGAAAAATCATACATTAATTGGAATAGTCTGCTTCTGTCTAATGCCAAATCACTTTCATCTTTTGGTCAAACAAACTCAAGATGATGGCGTTTCCTGGTTTGTAAGCCAACTTCAAAATAGCTATACCAAATATTTTAATAAAAAACACGAACGCGTCGGGCCCATATTTCAAAGCACTTTCAAATCAGTGCTAGTTGAAAACGAGCAACAGCTTCTCCATCTTTCGCGATATATTCATCTTAATCCATATTCAGCAGCAATGGTTAAAGGTTTTGATCAATTAATTTCGTACCCCTGGTCTTCTTTGGCTGTTTATTTAGAAAAAGAAAAAAGCCAATATCAATTTTGTCAAACCAAAACAATTACTTCTTATTTTCAAGGTCTAAAAAACTACAAGAAGTTTTTACTTGACCGAGCAGATTATCAAAAAGAACTTGAGCAAATCAAGCATTTAACCCTGGAATAATTAGCATTCTCCCGAGGTTGACTAGCTTGTCAACCTTTAAGGTTGACAATTTGCATTAGTTTGTAAAATTCTCTATGATGAAAGCATAATGAAAATTGGTTTTTTTGAATTAAAGGAATGGGAAAAGGAGATTTTGCCTGATTACGCCAAAAAACTAAAAGCTGATATTTACCCTTTTGAAGTTGAGGAAGATATAAAAACCGTGGCCGAATATGAAATTATTTCCACTTTTATCTATTCAGACTTATCGGAAAAGATTCTTAAAAAACTGCCTAATTTAAAACTTATTGCCACCCGCTCCACCGGCTTTGATCATATTGATTTAAGATATTGTAAAAGTTCGAAAATTACCGTTTGCAATGTTCCTTCTTACGGGGAAAACACGGTGGCCGAGCACACTTTTGCTTTAATCCTGGCTTTATCCCGCCGGATTGTAGAAGGGGCTAACCGGGTAAAACAAGGCGGTTTTTCTCCCGCTGGCTTAACCGGCTTTGATTTAAACGGCAAAACTATCGGCATAATCGGGGTCGGTTCTATTGGCCAGTGGGTCGTAAAATACGCTAAAGCCTTTGGGATGAAAGTTTTGGGGGTTACTCGCCAAGGGCACGAAAAACTGGAAAAAAAATTAGGCTACAAAAGAGTGCCGTTAGAAGTTTGTTTAGAGCAAGCCGATATTGTTACTCTTCACGTTCCTTACTGCCAAGCCACCCACCATTTAATTAATCGGGGCAATATTAAAGCCATGAAAAAAGGTTCGCTTTTAATTAATACCGCCCGAGGGCCGGTGATTGAAACGGAAAGCATCTTGTGGGCTTTAGAACAGGGAATTTTAGCCGGGGCCGGCTTGGATGTTTTAGAAGAAGAAGAAAACCTGGATGATCCCCAAGCTCTTTTTTCCTCCTATATTTCCAATGACGATTTAAAAGAATTAGTGGCTGTTCACCTGCTTCGGGAAAAACCGAATGTGATTATCACTCCCCATAACGCTTTTAATTCCAAAGAGGCAGTAGGGCGAATTATTCAAACCACCTATCAAAATATTCAGGCCTTTTTAGCCGGCAAGCCGGAAAATCTGGTTGGCTAATTTCTTTAAATAATTTCAGTAAAATAGCTTTTTCAGAAGCAGGAAAATCTTGTAAAACATACTTTTCGCCTTCAATGCGGCCTTGGGAATCGCGATTGTCCACCCCAATCCTTAATCGCCAGAACTCTTTGGTTTTTAAGTACTGCTCTACCGAAAGAACGCCCTTGTGAAGCGGGGAGCTTTTACCAAAAGTCAATTTCCACTCTCCCAATTTTAAATCCAGCTCGTCATGAGCAAGATATAAATCTTTAAACTCAATCTTTAGCTTTTCTACTAGTTTAGCTACTGCTTTTCCTGATTCGTTCATAAAAGTTAAGGGTTTGGCCAAAAACAGGCCATCTTTTTGAGCCACAAAACAAAGCAAGTCTTTCCTCTTTTTCCATTTTAGTTCCCACTTATCTGCCAAAAAATCCATAAACATCATTCCCGCATTGTGCCGAGTGTTTTGGTATTTATCTTCCGGATTGCCCAGACCAACAATTAGCATGGTTTATTCTAGCATCTGGTCAAATCTTAATCACTAATTAGGCACACCCCGAGGAGCCAGGGCTCACCTCGGGGTGTTTTTTTGTGTGTAATTCTATTCTTTCTCCCAGGCGAAAAGAGCGCCCAGGGAGCGGCCATAGTGAATTCTTCTAATTACTTTGGATAAAAGCTTGGCCAAAGAAATAATCTCAAATTTAACGATCATTTTTTCTTTGGGAATAGGCAGAGTATCGGTAAATAAAATCTTGCTGGCCGGACACTTTTCCAAATTCTCCACTGCTTTTCCGGAAAGCAAAGCGTGGGTAGCGCAAATAATTATCTCTTTGGCTCCCTGATCTTTTAAAACTCTAGCAACACCATTAATCGTTCCGGCGGTATCCACAATATCATCCACCACTACCGCGGTTTTTCCCTTAACCTCGCCAATAATCGTCAATACCTCCGCCTGGTTTTTACCTGTCCGCCTTTTATCAATTACCACCAAGGGCGCTTTTAGCAGACCCGCTATTTGCCGGCCCCTCTTTACTCCCCCAATATCCGGAGAAACAATTACTAAATCTTTATATTTCTTTTTTTCTAAATACTCCACAAACTTAGGGTAACCGACAAAATGATCAACCGGAATATCATAAAACCCCTGAATCGCGTCCGCGTGTAAATCAATCGTAATCAGGCGATCCGCTCCCGCCTTAGTAATCAGATTAGCCACCAGTTTGGAACTAATCGGCTCCCGGGAGGTGTCTTTCCTCTCCTGGCGGGAATAACAAAGATACGGGCAAACCACATTGATCCGGCCCGCCGATGCCCTTTTTAAAGCGTCAATGGCAATCAAAAGCTCCATTAGGTGATCATTAATCGGAAAAGACATGGTTTGGATGAAATAAATATCATCACCCCGCACTTTGTTTTTAATCCGAAAGTAAATCTCCCCGTCCGCAAAGTGGTCAATTTGAGTCGGAGTTAAGCTAATTTTCAAGTAGCGGGCAATTTTCCGGGCCAGTTGAGGATGAGAACTGCCGGAAATTAACTGAATTTTGCCCATTAACTAATTCTACTCCTCTTTTTGGTACATGCCCAAAAGATATAAAACCTGCTCTTTGCGGTACCGGCGGTCGCCCCGGGCATTGATTCGGATTGCCGGCAACTTCCCTCTTTTTCCCCAACGCTTCACTGTTAAAGGAGAAACGCGCAGCAGTTCCGCTACCTCCCTAACCGTTAAAAGATCGGGCATGTTCCCCAAAGAAACGCCAGATTTAATCTTTTGAGTTTCTGATGCTCCTTGATCTTTATTGCCAATGTTTAGAATACTTTGATTATCCATTTACTAATATCTTTTGTAACAAATCCCCTCTTAAGATATTATCACAATAACAAAATATTAGTTAGTGTGTCAAGGAGGAAAAATAGCGAGATTATCGGCGCCGCCCAATTAGTGGCTTAATCAGTAAATTATGGGAAAAGCGAAAATTAACTTTTAAATAAATCTATTTGAAGAACAGCGACTTCTTTTTCTGGGGGAAACCTCATCTCTGGAATGATTCTGCCAACCAACTCCCCAATAATCACTTCGGTGGTTAAAGGAACATCCCGGTCCGGCCCTATTTCAGGCCTAGGCAATTGAACTGGTTCTGCCTCTGCTTTTAGGCCATTTCCTGTCATATTCTATTTTCAGTATAGCAAAAAATTTAGACAAAGAGGAAGCGGCAATTTTAATAGCCAAAATGTTTGACTTCAAAAGAGGTTCCATCGGAAGACACCCAGTCAATCCTGTTAATAAAACGGGTTCCCCCGGACTCTGTGGTAGTTAAAACAATAAAGCCTCCCTGGCCATTCCATTGCTCCCAAACATGAGCAAAATCCGGGGAAACTTTTTCCGAAGCTAAAAACAGAAATTCTTTTGAACCAAGCGCCAGCTTTGGCTCGGTTTTTCCCTCTTTAATATTTTCAGGAATCTCCAGTTTTGCGCCAGAGCCAGCCCAAAGCACAAAACCGGTCTGCCAACCATCTGGATCGAGATGGCCGTCTTCTCCTTTTTCTAAAGGCTTTCCCTTAAAGCAGGGGTTGCCATCAACATCAAGACCCAAAAAATTTAAAGAATCAGGGTTTTGGACAAAAACCACTCCCCCGATTACCCCTTCTGGATAAACCCCGGAGGTCCCCCTAACTCTCTCCCGATCAATAAAAACTCGGCAGGAACGGTCGCCTAACCGAGTAGAATCTCCCAAAACAGAACCGCTCCTGGTTAGCAAATGACGATAAGCATAGGGAAACAGGGTTCGGCATTCTAAGCCGGTTATCGGCGCAACTAAGTCTGAGCCTCTTCCCCTTATAAACAAGCCCCCTTGTTTAATCTCTTGATCTACTCCATGAACAATTAAGCGGGAGTCAGCCGAAAAGCCAGAGGAGCCTACTGCCGGCATACTAGCCCAGCCCAATAATTTTTCCTTTTGGGGATCAAAGCTTGCCCGGCAATAAACATGCCCATTAACCACCTCATAAAGCCCCCTTGTCCCTGAACTTTTATTTTCACCAATAAAAGTTACCCAAACTTGTCTACTTTCTCTATCAAAATGAGTTCGAAGAGAAGAAATTGGAATAATGTCTTGATAGCGCCACTCTTGATCTGAAAAGCCAGTAGTCAAAACATCTTGGGGTAAATTAAGCAGTTCGCTCCCCATATTGACCACTATAGTTTCACCAGTTAAAACAAAATCCTTAACCCCTCCGCCTAAAAACCCTACTCCTTTTGAGCTTAAAACGAATAAAAAAGAAGGGGCCAAGCTTCCCAACTGGTAAGGAGTTCTTAAATTTTTAGGCCGGCCGGAAATAAATACGGCCCTTCCGTCTTGAGCGACAGCCAAATTCTGAATATCAATTTGCTCGCAAACCCGGGCAAAAACTGCCGGCGGCAAAATAAGCCTCTCTTTTTCCTTACTAAAGCCTCCTTCCCGCAATTTTAAGCCTCCATCTTCCATTGCCGCTAACTCCTGCCAGCCTACCGGCAAATCCCGAGTGGGGGAGTCAACCGACCAAGTACCAAAACCTAGCGCTTCAGCCGCTTCTTGCAACTCTTTTTCTTTTGGAAATTTTCTCTCAAAGTCAATTTCTCCAAATTCATCCTTTATTTCTCTCACTACTTCAACTCCACCTTTAGCCGCCAAGCATAATGCGCTAACCGACAAACCCAGCCTTGCAATGCCTCCTAAAAATTCTCTTCTCCCGGGATTTTGAACTCCATCATTTCTCTTATCTTGCTCAGTCATTTTTTTAAGTTAAATTATTAATAGCCCAATTATCCCATAATGCTTATTTGAATACTTGACAAAAAGATAACGAAAAAATAACAATTTGGCTTTAAAAAAATTCGGAATACATTTTTATGTTAATATTGATTTATGGGGTTTTATTCGCAAAAGCTTTATCAAAAACTGGCGGCGGCGCTCAACGAGAGCATCAAAAAGAAAGCCAATTTTTTGATTGTTACCCTTCCGGGCTTGGGCATTACCTATTTTGTGAAAAAATATTTAGAAAAAAACAAAGAAGTTAATTACCTTAATGAGGCTGACGGGGATTTAGCTGAATATAATATCTTAGACCTTGATTTTGACAAAAACGAAAAAGCTTTAAGCATTGCCAATGAATATTTTAAAAAAGCTAAGTTAGGCCAAAAATTTGCTTTAATTATTAATACTCCCCGGCTGGTGGAAACGGACGAATACCAAAAATCTTTTGCCGCCTCCCATTTGTATTCTACTTTTTACTTCCAGGCCAGAGAACGGGCGGATGCTAATATTTTTGCCCGAGAAATAAGCCCGGAATTAAAACAAAAAGAGATTGATTTAATTTATAAATACTCGGGCGGTATCGGCCGAATTATCAAATATCTTTCTCTTGCTCCCCAAACATTAGCCAAAACCCCTAAGGAAACTGCCTCAAGCCCTGATTTTAAAAGGGTTATTAATCACACCATAACCATCCTGGCCCAATCCTCGCCGCCCGTCTTAAATAAATTAGGGATTATTAACAAAAAAGGTGAATGTATCAGCCTTCTTTTAGCCAAATATCTCCAACTTTATCCCCTCCCCGCAGTAATCAGGATTAAAATTAACCCTGATTTGAGTTTTGAAGAAAATGAACAAGGGGGTACTTGCAAACTAACTAAAACCGAGGCTGAAGTTATTTGCCATTTACTGACCAGCCCTGCCATCACCCGCGAACAGGTTGCGGATTTTAAATGGGGCAAAGACGGTTACGATAAATTTTCTGATTGGGCCATTAATCAAACGATCAGCCGCCTTAATAACAAACTAAAACATTATCAGCTTAAATCCATTCCTAAAGTTGGTTATCAAATTGTTGGTAAATAACCATGACTGATTGGGAGCCAGGCCTTCCCCCGGTTGAAATAAGTAAATTAACTACAGATGTTGCCTGGCTGGATGATTTAGACGGACAAAAATTTTATTTCCCCAGGTTTCTTGATCACTGGCGGCGGCAAGGATTAGGAATTCCCGAGGCCGAATTAGATCCAGATCAAAAAGAGCGGCTGGACCTTTGCCTTAGAACGACTTCTTTGCCAACCCTATTAGCCGTCCATCTGGCCTTAAATCGCTCGGGGAAAATTCCAAATACCAAAGCCGGACAAGAGCCGAAAATAGCTTTATCTATCGCCGGCCATAGTGGATCCGGAAAATCAATTATTTCCGCCGCTCTCTCGCTCGCAACAGGCGCGCCGATTCTTGACCTTGACCCATTTTCTCAACTTAGCTCTACTTACTACCTGGAAGAACTAAGAAAAGCTGGCTTAGATTCCAAGCAAAGCATGGCTGATATTGTTCTCGCCCTATTAAAAATCAGAGCCAAATACCAAAAGGGTGAATTAACTATACCCGAAAGGCGGCCTGCGGCAATAACAGTCAAAGAAACACTGAACAAAGGGCTCGCTTTGGCCCAAAGCCCTTCTCCGTTTATAATCTGTGACTGCCCGGGATATCCTATTGAGGCTTTTCTAAGAAAACCGGATACCAGAGAAGCAGACGAATGGGATGTGGCGGCTAATCAAACCACCGAAGCTATTTTGAGACTGCTGCCCGCTGATTTAAAACGCAGAGTTCCTGAATTATTATGGGGAGAGGATCTTCACCGCCGAGGAAAATCTCTTCCCAGACCCTCGCTTGTTTGGCATAATCCCTATATTGATGATGACACTGACCCTTTTCTTGCCGTTCACCTTCAAATTCTTGCAATGAGCAACTTAATAGGCAGCCTAAAACAAAAAATGCCAACTATTATCGAAAGGGGCAAAGAAGTTAGAGAAAGGTTTATTCAAAAAGTTCTGTCTTGACAAAACCCTTGTTAAATCTTACTATGAAAATATAAATTGTTATATTTTTGTCATGTTTATTTAGCCAAAAGGCTATAGATTAAAGATAATGAGCGAAGATGTTAGAGCAGAAGTAGCTGTAGAACAAACTCTTACTCTCGAAGATCTCTTAGAAGAGCACGCCCCAAGGGAGTCTAGCCCCGAAGGAAAAAGGGCAGAGACTGTCCGGCTTCTTATAGCCGAATGTAATGATCCAAAGGATATTGAGAAAAAAGTTGATCATATATGGAGGAGCGCATCAAAATTTGCTCAAGATCAAGGAGAAGTAGCTGAAAGAAGCATTCAGAGTTGTTATATGGGCAGCCCCGACTACAAAGAAGCAGATAAAAGAGCAAGAGAAGTACTGAAGCTTCCCTTTCAGGAACGAATATATGACCAGCAAGATCAGCAAAAGCTGGAAAAAGAAAGAAAAAGACAGCTTGCTGATATGGCCGAAGGGAAACAAAAAAGGGTGGCTGAACTACAAATGGCTCAATCTTTAGTTGCTTCCACTTATCACCAACTAGATGATCTACATGATTTTCAGGCTATATTAAAACAAATAAAAAAAGGGGCAGAGATAGACCGAAGACCCTTAAAGCTACCGGGCGGCTTTTTTTCACTTCCCGGAAAAGTAGCGCCTGAAATTCAAGCTTTAACTCCAGAAGAAATTAAAAAGGTAGCGGAAACAAGAGTTAGATTCCATCGGCAAGTATTAGCAGCTTTAGGCCAAAAAGCTCTTGAAGCAAAAGCGCTTATTGCCGTTCCCCTTCTTTTGGCCGCAGATACCATTGAAAATTCCGAAATCGCCGCTCAACTAGGAAATATACTCAAAAATGCCGAAACTAATGCGGAAAAAAACACCTGGTTAAAAGCGATTGGCTCAGTGGTAAAAATAAAAAGAAAAGGAGGAGTCCTCCTTTTTCCGGAAAATTTCAGAGAACCTTTCGTTTATGTTTCTAAAATGACGACTAGATGGGAAGATAGCGGGCAAGTAGTCGGGCCACTAAGACTTGATGATCACCAAGTCGAAAGATACCCCACTTTTCTTTCTTCAATGACTGCTGAAAAATTAGTTTTAACTATGCTTCAAGAAGCGTTTCCGGCTCAAGAATCTAAGTAAAACTTCACCCGCCTCATTAAATCACCAAACTCTTCCAAAAAATTGTGCATTAATAACGCGAGACGCTTTCACGCTTCTAATTTTATCTGCCAGGCTTGAAATCAGTGAAATCAGGTTATTATTCGGAGATTATCTAACTGTTTAATACCGTGTGCTGTAATAGTGAAAGTAAATTAAAACTAGTATATCAATGGATATTACGGAGTATACTAAAAATACAAACGATTATTAAGCCCAACAAAGTATATCAACAGAAAAATTAACCAAAAAGTCAAAATTTTCTTAAAGAATTATTTTAAATTTTAAAAAATTTATAAAGTTAATAAATTATTTTTTTTATTGCTAAAACCTAAAAACCTGCGCTACAAAAAGAAATACATTATACTCATATACGCCATACTCATATACGCCGGCATGAAATCGCAAATAAAGGGGAGCGTTTAAGGAAAAAGGCCCGGTTAAATGAGTTCCGGGAGACTCAAAAAAACAGGCAGTTATCAATTTTACCCGATAGGCGCCCCTGGACAAAGCCTGTGGTTCTCTGTTTCGCTCTGCGCGCCTTTTTTGGCGACTCATTTGTATATCCCGGCGGGGGGGCTTTATCCACGAGACAGTAAGCCCGTTGTCTCCTGGACAGGCAGTTGCCACTTTGGCCTGATAAAAATATTCCCGATAATAAAACCTCAAACCAGAACAAAGAAGATCTTTAGCTAGTTTACCGCTTTTTTGATGGAAAAACCGAATATTCTTTTATTTATTCATTAAAAAGCATTAACAGCCAGTAAAATTTCCGCATTAACTTTTTTGCCTCCACTGTCACTTATTTTTCCTTATAGAGCATTTCCGGGGCCTTTTAGGCTCAAGCAAAACTCAACTGCCTAAACGGCCTGGAGATTATCAAATAAATCAATCTTCTGCCAGAGAATAACAATCAGCGCTTTTCCCCTTTCCTTCCAGCTATTTATACCACTTCCAGGGTAGGATAAATTGATTTCTTCCTCTTTCAAGATCAGGTTTTTGTAACCTCCTCCCAAAGCACCTTCTTTAATATAATCCTATAAGTTGTTTTCACTCGGTCTCTTAATAAAAAACCATTATACTTTATTATTTTATCCACTCTGGTACATATTCAACTTGTATCCATCTTTCCTTTTCAGCAGCCAATTTAAACAGCAATATCCTCTAGTATTTTACTTACTGTGGGTAGCGTATCATCACCAGGGTTGAAATATGTAAACAGCTTTATAAGATTCTATATTTAGTTTTACCAAAATCCGTTTTTAAATATTATCGTTCCAATTAATTATTCATTTCCCCGGCTCCCATTTATTCTTTAACTCCCCTGGATATTGCTGGTAATTTCAAATAATACCCCAAAATTAATTTATAACAGGAAATGTCTATTATAAGACTATCATACAGCTGTTAATTAGTTATTTGCTTTATTTAAAGCTCAACCTTATAGGATCTACAACCTCAAAGAACTTTTATAATCTTCTAAATTCTCTAAAGCCGCCGCGGTCCCTTTAATGGTGCAAAGCAAAGGATCCTGGGCTACATGGAAAGAAACCCCAATCTGTCTTGTAAGATATCTATCCAGGCTACCTAATAAGGCCGTCCCACCGGAAAGAATAATCCCCCGGTCAACAATATCCGCTACCAGTTCCGGAGGAGTCTTTTCTAAAACTCCCCGAACCGCGCTTAAAATCTCTTCCAGGGGTTCTTTGACCGCTTCGTTAACCTGGGTGGAGGTAAGCTCTATTTTCCGAGGCAGTCCGCTAACTGAATCTCGCCCCCTGACGCTCATTTTCTTTTCTTTGCTTTTGGGCAAGGCCGTCCCGATTTCAATTTTTATTTTCTCCGCCGTTTGGTCCCCAACCACCATATTGTGGGTTTTTTTAAGCCAATTAATAATCGCCTCATCCAGCTTATTACCGGCTACTCTGACGCTTTTATGAACGACCACTCCCCCTAAAGAAATTACGGCCGCCTCACAAGCGCCCCCGCCAATATCCACAATCATGTTTCCCACTGCGCTACTAATGGGAATACCCGCCCCAATCGCCGCGGCTAAAGGAGAATCAATAAGATAGGCCACCCGCGCCCCGGCGCTAAGAGTGGCGTCTAAAACCGCTCTTTGCTCGACCTGGGTTACCCCCGTAGGCACACAAACCATTACTTCAGGTTTAAAAAAATTAAGCAAACCGCTCCCGGTCTGGCGAATAAACCACCGCAGCATGGATTCGGTTACCTGATAATCGGCAATTACTCCCTCCCGCATTGGCCGGGCGACCTCAATATATTCCGGAGTCCGCCCCAGCATTTCTTTCGCCTCCCTGCCCACTGCTAAAACTTTTCGCTCCTCCAAAGTAACGGCCACCACCGTCGGCTCATTAATAATCAGACCCTTGCCTATTTCCCAAACTAAAGAATTGGCCGTGCCTAAATCGATCGCCAACTGCTTGCTTAAAGCCATTTTGATATATTATGATTATCTTAAAATAAAGATATTTCCTCCTCTAAAATCATTATACCAGAAATTATATTACTCCCGAGTCCGCCAGCTCTGTCAACCTTAAAGGTTACTGGATCTTCAACCTTTAAGGTTGACAATCTAAACTCTAAACTCAAACAAATATGGTAGAATAAAAGCTCAAGTTTCAAATGATCAAAAAACTTAAAAAGATATTAAAAAGAAGAGGGTTGGGAAAAAAGGTTAAGCGGTTTAAGCCGGCGATGATTGCCGCTGGCGTTCTCGCTTTCGTGGTAGCCGGAACTACCATAGTCTCTTTGTTTATCAGGGGCTACCGACCGGATATTAAAAAGGGCGGCTTGTTCCCCACGGGCTTGCTCGCCGCCATTTCTTTGCCCAAAGGAGCCTTGGTTTATGTGGATGATAAGCTGGTAACCGCTACCGACGACACGATCACCCTCTCTCCGGGTGAATATCAACTAAAATTAATTAAAGACGGGTATCTGCCCTGGGAAAAAAAGGCGCTGGTTAAAAAAGAGGTAGTTTTTCAAACCGATGCCCACCTTTTCCGCTCCGCTCCGGATTTAACTACCCTCACTAACACCGGCGCGATTAACCCCGCTCTTTCCCCGGACGGGGCAAAAATTGCCTACGCGGTCGCTTCGTCTTCGGCGGAAATAAAAAACGGGCTCTGGGTTTCCCGGATTGATCAGGGAGGCTTAAACCTATTCCGCAGCAACACTCACCAGCTGGTAGCCCCGGTCAGCTTTCTGGACTGGTCTAAGGCGGTTTTGATTTGGAGCCCGGATTCTGCTGAAGTACTGGCTATTTTTGGTCCCCTGGAAAGCCCTTCTTCAGTTTACCGCCTCCCCGCCGACCGCCTCACCCCCGCGGATCAACTTAGAAACGAAGTATTGCAGCTTTCCTTTACCTTAAGCGGATGGCAAACTCAAAAGCAGGAGCAGTTAACAAGAGATTTGGAAAAACTGCCCAAAGAGCTCGCCCAAATTGCCAGTGAATCGGCCCAACTGGTAACTTTTTCTCCGCATCAAAAAAAGATTTTTTACCTGGCTTCCCGGGAAGCGAGCCTTCCGGAAAAACTTCTGCCTCATCCTCCGGCCCGCTCTACCGAGATTGAAGAAAGAAATATTAAGTCGGGTGGAATCTATGTTTACGATTTAGAGCAGGATACAAACTTTTTTATTATTGGAGCGGAAAAAATCGGTCTGGATCCGGAAAAAATAACTAACCAGGAAAACCTGCTTGAATCGTACCTGGCTCAAACCCAGACCTCTCTTTATTGGCTAAGCACCAATAATCACCTGGTTTTCCTGGAAGATAATCAAGCCAAGGTAGTTGAAGCCGATGCCACCAATAAGCAAACGGTTTTTGCCGGTCCTTTTGAAAACGGGTATGTTTTCCCCTCTCCGGACGGCAATAAGCTAATCATTCTTACCTCCCTCCACCCCAGCCTGCCCGCCAACCTTTACGGCGTTACGATTCGGTAAAGTAAATGACTGACGTTTTATACTCCAGGCGAAAATGTTTGTCAACTTTTTGGACTGGGGGTGAAAAGAGCCTGTCAAGTCTCAAAGGGCAGAGGGGAGAGAAGGTCGAGAAAAATAAAAACCTTGTTTTCCTGAACCTTGAGAACGCCGGATTTAATCAGCAGCTGCTGTTTTTCCCTTTTTTTCCCATGAATGATAATTTTATCCATAATAATGGAAATAAAATTAGCGTGCCCGGGCAAAATATCAAAAACCCCTTTTTCACTGTAAGCGGTAACGGCGCTTGCCTCCCCCGCAAAAAGTACCTTCTGCCGATTGCGAATAAAAACTTCAATCATCGCCTGGCTTCTTTTGCCTCCCCAACAAAAAGAAACTTCTCTTCCGGCACCTGGTCATATTTGCCATTAACAATATCAATCACCCCGGCCACGGTTTTCTCTAAAGGAAGATACTTTCCTTTTCTTCCGGTTTGGGCTTCGGTAGAAAAAAAGCTTTGGGTCATAAAATTCTGGAGTTTTTTCGCCCGATGATAAATAATCTGGTCCTCCAGGGAAAGTTCGGAAATTCCCACTAAGGCAACAATCCTTTCCAAAGAAGCGGCTTTTTTAAGCAGGGTTTGAGCCGAAAGAACCGCCTTGAAATGAGCCTCCCCCACCAGTTCCGGATTTAAAGCGGAGGAGTAGCCGGAAGCCAAAACATCAACCGCCGGCAAAATTCCTTTTTGATAAACGCTTCGGGAAAGCATCGCCGCCGAATCCAAATAGGGAAAAATCGCCTGAACTCCGCAGTCCAGAAAATCGTCATTGGGAACGTAAATCGCCTCCACACTGCTGATCGTGTTGTCCAAAGAAGCCAGCCTTTCGTGAAAAGCCGCCATTTGGGAGCCTAAAGCGGCTTGATACCCGTCTTCCGAAGGAAGGTCACCGGCCAGCATGGCCACTTCATTGCCCGCCTGGGCAAAACGAAAGCAGTTATCAATAAAAAACAAAACATCATTTCCCTTATCTCGGAAATACTCGGCCATGGCGGCGGCGGCAAAAGCGGTCAGAAAACGAATGGCCGGATTTTCCCCCATCTGCCCAAAAATCAAGGAGGTGCGGGGCAAAACCTTGTTTTTCTCAAGTTCTTCGCAAAGCTCCTGCCCTTCCCGGGAGCGTTCTCCCACTCCGGCAAAAACAGCCACTCCTTTTTTCCTTCTCATCATCACCACATTGTGAATGATTTCCGTTAAAAGAATAGTCTTGCCCACCCCGGCGCCACCGAAAATACCGATCTTCCCCCCTTTTAAAAAGGGCGAGAAAAAGTCAATTGCCTTTATTCCCGTTTCCAGGACTTCTTTTTTGATCGAAACATCCCGGTAAGAGGGGGGGGCGCTCCTGATCATCTTTTTTTCCGAGGCAGGAATTTTTCCTTTCCCGTCCCGCGGCCGGCCAAAAACATCAACTACCCGGCCTAAAAGCTTTTCCCCCACCGGAATCGCCAACGGCTTGCCCGCGCCAATCACTCTCATCCCCCGATAAAGAGTTTCCGGATTGTTCAGCGCCAGGCAGTAAAATGAAGAGTCTCCGCTGGAAGCGATTACTTCCATCACTATCTCGGGCCGCAGCTTTGGCGTGACCACAGTGTAAAGTTCGGGCGGGGGGCCGCGAAACTCAACTTCGGCAATCTGCCCCCGAACCGCCTTAATAATTCCTTTTGTTTTCATTTTTTGTTAGTTTCTAACCACCCTAACTAAAGCCTCCAGCTGTTTTTTGCTGCTCTGCTTGTGCCTCAATCTTTCTTTTTCAAATAGACTAACCGCAATCCCTTTGTTAATGTTTTCCGCTGCCTCGTCCAGCGTAATCATCCGGCAGGCAAACTTGGAAAGATGCGACTCGTACATTGAGTGAGCAAAAAGAGAAACAAAAATCTCGCTTTCAAAAAAAGAAAGAAGGGAGGAGAAAGAAGGCTCAAAAATCCAGGAGGCGCGCGCCGGCTCCCCCGCTTCCGGCCCCAATTGATCCCCGGAAATAGAAGAAGCAAGCGGATTTTGAACGGCAATATTTTGGTACTGCCCGTGATAAACCACGACCGCCTCATAAGGCAAAAGCTGATCGGCGATTTCTTTAAGCCCCTGGCGGTCAAAGCTTCCGTCCGGAAAATCAAAATACAAAGGCTCGGTTTTTTTTATCCCTGCCTGGCTAAAAAGATATCTTCCCACCCGGCCAACAATAACCGCGTCGGATTTTTCTTTTTTTAAATCCGCGGCAAATAATTGAAAAGTCTTTTGAATGATCGGGCCGTAAAAACCGGCATTAGCGGAAAGAAAAACCCGGGCGGTTTTGCCGTTCTTGCTTATGTTTTGCTTTAGCTTATACTTTTCCGCCTCTTTTTTATAGGTAAATTTAAGCCGCTGATAAATCTGATTTAGGCCCGTAGTAAACTCCCGATTTTGCAAAACTTCATTTCTTATTTTTTTCATTCTGACCGCCGCCACCTCTTCATAAGCCATCACCAGTTCGGACAACCCCCTCAACCACTCAATTTCCGCTCTTACTTGAGCCGAAGTTTTCATTTTAACTGCTTACCACTACCTTGTAACATTTTGATGCCTTTAGCGCTAATTAGAGATAGCAATTCCGCAAAAGAATTAGCCTCTTTTACCAAAACTGCTACCTTTTTTCGCAGTTTTTGGTCTTTTTCAAGAAGGGAAATTAAATTATTCACTTCTTCTTTGGTCTTTTCTTTCTCCCCTTTGGCCAGAAAATCGACCCACAAAATCCCCAGAACAAAAATTTGGACAGATGAATCAATAATTTGATTTTCCCTTTGATCAAAAAAATGAGTGATCAGCTCTCCTTTGGCCAATATTTGCTTTACCTGGTCGGTAACTTCCGCGCCAAAATGAATAAAAGACCTCATTTTCTCGTAAGTGGTTAAAAAAGAGAGAAGCTCCCGGCCCGCTTCCCGAAAAAGGGGGGTTTGCGCCTGCCGCCCCACCCGGGTCACAGACAAAAAAGGGTTAATCGCCGGCCGCCTCCCCTGCCCGTAAAGGTCGGCGTCAAAAAAAATGTGCCCGTCGGTCATGGACATAATATTGGTTTGAATATACCCGGAAAGATCGCGCTGGTTAGTTTCCGCCACGGCCAAAGCGGTAATTGAAGCCTCTCCTTTTGGGGTTTTAAAATTACCGGCCCGCTCCAGCAGTTTTCCGTGGGTATAAAAAATATCCACCGGGTAGGAATCCCGCCCCGGAAAAAAACGGGCGGCAAGGGCAATTTCCCGGTAAAATCGGGCGTGATAAGACAAATCATCAAGAACCACCAAAACATCATCCCCGTTGTCTCTAAAATACTCGGCCACCGCCATCGCCGTATAGGGAGTGAGGTAAACTATTCCGGCCGACTCCTGCGGACCGGAAGTAATAATCACTATTTTCTCCATTACTCCCCTTTTTTTGAAAAACTCCTCAATTCTCTTTATTTCCGAAGCTCTTTTGGCAATTCCCGCGTAAATACAAACCGTTCCTTTTGGCGACTGGTGAAGAATAGTCTGCAAAATAAAAGCGGTTTTACCCACTTTTCTGTCCCCAATCACCAGCTCTCTTTGCCCCTTTCCTAAAGGAATGAGTAAATCAACCACCGCCACCCCCGTTTCCAGGGATTTGCTCACCCTCACTCTTCCCTCGATTCCCCAGGGATCAGCGTCTACTTCGTAAAAATCCCCGGGAGGCCGATATTTGCCCGTGGTATAGAGCGGCTGGCAAAAGGAATCAACTACCCGGCCAAGAAGCTCTTTGCCCACCGGCACTTTCAAACCCTGCCCGGTTCTGGCCACTCTTGCTCCCACCGCCACCGGTTCCGGGTCAAAAACAAGAAGTTTCAAAAAATCCTCTTCCAAAGATAAAATCTTGCCTTTTTGGCCAGTTTCAAACAAAACCATCTCGCCCAAGCGGGCGCCGGGCAGGCCGGAAGCATAAGCCACCTGCCCAAAACTCTGCCTGACCTCCCCTACTTCTCCAACTTTTTTCAGATAATGGGAAAAAGAGTTCATCTTCTTTTTAAAATCGCTTCCTTTAAACTTCCGTCCAGATATTTGCCTTGAAAACTAATAATCGCGCCCCCGAGAATTTTTGGGTCAACCGTTATCTTCAGGACTGCCCCAGAGGCAACTTTTTCCCTCACAAAAGCGGTTATTTTCTTCAATAAATCTTTACCGGGAGAAAAAGCCAGGGTTAAATCCACTGTCTTTTTAACGGGCATGGCTAAAAACCCCTCTTTTTTTGGCTTTTTCCAAAGCTTTAAAAATAAGCTCCTCGTGCTCCTGAAGAGAAAAGCTTCTGCCTAAAACATCTTTAGCAACCTCTTCAATAATCAGGACAATCTCCTCATCCAGTTTTTGCCGCCTTTTTCCTTTTTCTTCGTTAATCTCCTTAATCATCGCCTGATAAGCCTCTTTCACTCCCCGGGAAGTCAGGAGTTTTGCTTCTTTTTTAAACTCAAAAAACTGTAAGCTTAGAAATTTTTCCAGTTTTTTGGAAAACACCTGCCTGATTTTATCTTTTTCCAAAAGCTTTTCTTCTTCTCCAAGGAGCTTGAACTTTAATCTCCCCATTTCCTCCTTTGTTTTCTGCCCTTCCCTTTCTTCTTTGACCAACTGGCAGGCAAAGTAAAAAAGAATTAATGATTGGATAAGGATAGTCAGGTTTATCAAGATCATTTTTTTATATACCTCCTGTTACAAAACCAAAATTAAATAAGCTAAAAAGAGCCCGGCGGCGATAATCACTCCGGTCAATATAACATTAAAAACAATCCCCGCGCTAATCGTCCTGGCCGCCAGGGGGTTTCGGCCCAAAGCTTCAATGCCGGTTTTGGCAATCTTGCCGTAATAAAGAAAGCCCAACAAAAAAGAAAAAGCGGTTACAATAACCGCGAAAAGATACCGTAACGAGGTTAAGGGGGTCAAAAACGGCGAGGAAGCGGCCATTTTTATCCCGCTTAACAGGTTTATTCCCCGCCCCCGCCCCTCCACGGCGGTATTATAGCTGGGCTTTAAAGAAATTAAAATTGTTTTTACCGCCCGGGGATCGCTGTTTTCGTAGCTTTCCAAAGCGGTGCCCAGCATAAACCCCTGCTGATCCGCTTTCTGCCCTACTCCGGCGATATCAGAAGAGGTAATAAAATCTCCTTCCTCAATATTGCCGTTCAGGCAAGAAACCCGAGCGTAAACCTTCCCAATATTAACCACCGGATAGGTGTTGGGAGAAAGGGCGGTTTCAAAAGAAACAGCCGGGTTTTTCACCACCACCCCGTAAATAGCCGGATCATAAGGAATGGCGGAGATGACATAGCCCTGGGAGGTAGAAGAAACAATATCGCCATCCTCAACTTTTTCGCCTCGAATCAGAATGGAGATCGCAATTCCCGAAGAAATCTTTTCTTCCTGCCCAAAAATACCGGGGGTAAGAACAAAAAAAAAGGTAAAAATCGCAGTTATACCTAATATTAGTGGCAGAGTTTTTTTCATAAGATTTTCCTTTTTTCAGTATATAAGCCTTTTAAAACAAAAGTCAATACTCCCTCTTGACAAGATTTATAAAAACATGTTTACTGAAGTTGGACAAAGTTGGACAATCATGATTACTCTGCCTAGTAACCAAAAACTGCTCATTATCAACCAGGCGGCTGCGTTTCTTGGCGTTTCCACTAAAACTTTGCGCCGGTGGGAGAAAAAGGGAGTTTTAGTTCCCCAGAGAACCGTCGGCAACCAAAGAAGATACACGATTGAAGAAATTACTAATTTTAAACTTTTATCCCGAACAAGACAAAAAGCCCCTGTCCAGGCTTTCCATCCCGTTAAAGTTGAACCCCGTTACGCTTTTAATCCCCAGCTCCTTTTTTTAGGAGCCCTTTTCGGCCTTATTTCCGCAATCAGCGCTTATACTTTAGTCGCCGACGCCAATTTCCGGGAAAAATTAACCGCCATTCCTGTTTTTAAACAGGAAAAAACTAAAGAAGTTTCAATTTTAGGGTTCAAAACCGCCGCCCCTGATTTTACCTTTAATGTCAATGTTCCGGCTAATTTTCGGGAAAAAACTATTTTCAGCAAAGATATTGAAGTGGAGGGCAAACTCACCGCCCCCAATATTATTCAATCAATAGAGGGCGGCGAGGGCGTTTTGGTTTCCGAAGGTCAAAATCCTACTATTAGTAATACCGGAGTTTTGTCTTTAGGCGGAAGTGTTGGCAAGCTTTCTCTTGCCGCCGGGGCCGGAATCAGCGTGGACGGGCTAACCGTTACCAATTCCGGCATTCTTGCTCTGTCTGCCGGGACCGGCATCTCCGTTTCCGGCTCCACAATTACCAATAACGACACCGGCTCCTCACAAAACATTTTTAAAACCATTGCTGTTACCGATCAATCGGATCTTGCCGCCGACCTTAACGCCGATACCCTCACTTTTGCGGCCGGAGCCGGTATTGTTCTGACGACCACCGCCTCCAGCGATACTTTAACCATTGCCGGCGTCGGGGCCGACCTTAATGTTTCCGGCTGGACTGATGACGGGACAGTAGTCAGGCTGTCAACTTCAACTGATAAGGTAGGAATAGGGACAACAGGGCCAAGCACTCAATTACATCTAACAGGAGACTTAACTATAGGAGGAGATGATTTATACATGGCTGTCAATACCTCGGGAATGCTTTTGATCGCTGACGGAACAAACTTTAACCCTGTTTCCCTGTCCGGAGATGTGAACATTGATCATGCGGGAGCAGTTACCATTCAAGTTAACAGTGTGGCTTTGGGAACAGACACGACAGGCAGTTATACGGCCACAATCGCTGACGCCGGTTCAGGGCATCTTACGGTATCAGGCTCCGGCCCGGAAAATGCCGCTGTGACCTTATCTATAACTGCCGATAGCCTTAACTTTACCGAACTGGCTGATTCTTTAAGCCTGGACGCTTTAACCAAAATTAATCTTAATTCTTATGACTTTGGTTTTTATGGAACGGGCAATGTGGGCATCGGCACAACCTCGCCTTCCGCTAAACTGCACGTAGCCGGCAATATTAAGGTTGACGGCTCTTTATATGTTGATAACGCCTCTATTTTTACCGGTAGCTATGTCAAACTCAATGATGATGTTGAACTTCAGCTTGGCTCCAGCTTTGACGCTCTCCTTGTTTGGGAGACTAATGACGGCGCCGGAGGCTTTACCGACTACCTTTCTATGGTAATCTCCGCCAGTTTAAACTGGGTAGTTTCGGCGGACAACAATATTGACTGGGGGCATTCATCCGCTACTAATCCTACTCTCTATATCCAGTCGGCTGATGAAACTTCTACCGCTGAATACCTCCGCCTCTACCATGACGGAACCAACGCTCATCTCGGTTCCGGCGCGGGAGATATTATCCTTACTCCCGCTTCTTCCTTTAAACTTTCCGTCAACAGCGATTTGGAGATTTCCAACAGCAACGACCTTTATTCCTACGGCTCCCAAACTCTGGGCAGTCGCGTTTATACAGAAGACAACTATGTCAGCGATAATGAGACTTTCACCGTCAGTATTGATGTTCTCGATCAACGGCTGGCGGCCGCTATCAGCGGCGAGTCCGGCCTTTGGCTGGATGACACTACCTATATCCACGCTTCCAATGTTATTGCTAATGATGTGGTGATTACCGACAGCGGCAATGTGGGAATCGGAACAACCTCGCCTGCCGCCAAACTGCACGTAGCCGGCGCGCTTAATGTTACCGGCTCCACCACTTTTAATACCGTCACTTATGCCTGGCCGGGCTCGGACGCGGCCAGCTCGGGACGGGCCTTAACTTCAAATAGCAGTGGCACCCTTTCCTGGACTGATCTTACCGGGAGCGGCGGCGGTGATATCGGGGCCTGGACCACTGTTGGCAATAATCTTTATCCCGATTCAATCTCCTATAATGTCGGTATCGGCAATACCGGGCCGAATTACAAGCTTGATATTACCGGTATAGGCCGGTTTACCGCCGGCGGTTATATCAATAACATCCGGATCGGCATTTCGGGAGCCAATGAACTGGATACTTTATCCGGCGATCTAACTCTGGACAGCGCCGGGGGCACAATTACCTTAGACGATAATATCAGCGTCAGCGGTTCTTCAATTCTGGCCGGCAATGTCTTTTTAGACGATAATCTTGAACTCCAGTTCGGGGGCGGGCTGGACAGCGGCGATGTTGAGTTCCTCTGGGAAACGGCGGATACGGATAATCCATATTTCTCGACCGCGCTGTCAGGTTCAAATAACTGGATCGTT
This sequence comes from Candidatus Shapirobacteria bacterium, assembly GCA_016783425.1. GTDB lineage: Bacteria > Patescibacteriota > Microgenomatia > UBA12405 > BS750m-G30 > BS750m-G30. Next base: position 1,594 of record JADHWP010000001.1, on the reverse strand, counting down.
TCCGCGGACAAAGGGATCGACTGGGAGCGTTCGGCCAATACTAATCCTACTCTTTATCTCCAGTCGGCTGACGAGAGTTCAAAAAACAATTATATTTCCTTTTATCATGATCAGAACAACGGTATGATTACAACCGGCGCCGGAAATCTCGTCCTTTTCCCCGCCGGCAACGTTGGGATAGGAACCACAAGCCCAGTTCAGAAACTTCATGTCGAAGGGCAGTGTGTGACAGGAGACACTTTATTGCCAGTGCTACGCACTGAAGTGTCGCCAGAAATCCTAAATTCTAATATCGAAACTCTAAATAAATCACAAATTCAAAATTCAAATGCTCCAAACAGTTTAGAGTTTAGAAATTCGGATTTAGAGTTTATCCCGATTAGGGATGTAAAGGGCGGAGAGTTTGTTTTGTCGCTAGACGAAGAAACAGGAAAAATAGTTCCCGCTAAGATTAAAGGGCTTTTGGATATGGGAGTACAGCCAGTCTATAAACTAACCACTGAAGACGGGAGGACGATAAGAACGACGGGGAATCATCCATATCTGACAAAGCTTAAAGCTCAAAGCTTAAAGCTTAAAGCCACAACTCAAAATTCAAAACTGGAAAATTCAAAGTGGACAAAGGTCAGTGAGCTGGAAGTGGGAATGGAGATTGCGGTTTTAGGAACGACGGGAAATGGAAAAGATCAAAATAAAGCCTATCAAGGCAACAACCAGGGAGATAATCGCAAAGATAATTTGGCCGTTCATCTTACCTCACTTTCTGATGAACCAATAAATTACAATCAAAATTACACCGCTAGCCAAACTGGCAATCGAGAAAAAGGTAACCCAGTTGTATTCGATCATGATTTGACTCCTTTAACAAAAAATATTCCTGTTCTAAAAAATCCTACGGCAAAGGAAATCCCCCAAACAAGAGAAAGTGTTAATTCTTCCCAGTTTTTTGGCCGAGAAACAAAAGGATTAATCACGCCCGCCACAAACCAGGCAACACCAATACTGGAAAGAAATTCGGCAATTAATCTCCTTTGGCCAACGGATAATCTTTCCACTAATCAAAAATTAACACAAGAAGAAAACGATGTCAAGTTTGTCAAAATCGCCTCCATTGAGCTAGTGGGCGAAGAGCAAGTCTATGATATCGAGGTTGAAGGGACTCACAACTTTGTGGCAGGACACTTCGTTAGAAGAAATCCTAAATCTCAAACCCTAAATCCTAAACAATATTTAAATTCTAATGACCAAAATTCAAAACAGGGAGATAAAGAAAGTTTAGAACATTCTGATTTAGAAAATTCGAATTTGTTTAGGGTTTCGAGTTTAGAGTTTAGTGTTTCCGACGAAGAAGTTTTCTTCGGCGGCATTGTGGCACACAATACATATATGAGTGGCAATCTCGGCATCGGGACGACAAATCCTGTCCAGAAGCTGCATGTAGAAGGCCAGTGTATTACAGGAGACTCCCTTCTTTCTGTCGTTCCGACTGACAACAACGCTGGACAGGGGTTCACAGATCACAGTTCACAGTTCACAGAAACACAAATAAAAGATATAAAGCCAGGAACAGAAGTCTACTCTCTTAATGAAGAAA
>JADHWP010000026.1 GCA_016783425.1 Candidatus Shapirobacteria bacterium | reverse complement strand
TTTGTGTTGGTAGCTACTGTACTATTGACTGGGATAATCTTAATCAAGGGGGTGATATTATCAAGCTTTTTTTAATTTCTAATCCGGGAGATTTGGTTGATCAGGTGGCTTATGGAGATTCAGGTGATGATGTAAATGCTCCCGGAAGCGGCCAGTCGGCTGGCCGGACTCCTGATGGTTCTGATAATTTTATTGTTTTTGATACTCCTTCGCAAGGAAGCGCTAATCCTGTTTTTCCTACGGCTACTCCCACTTCGGAGCCAATAGCGACTTTTACTCCAACCCCCTCGCCTACACCAAGTCTAACCGCCACGCCCACATCACGGCCAGATTCGGCTACTTATCAAATTAATGAAGTCAAAGACGAAAGTGACGTATCTTTGAACAGCGTTAAGGTATATGTGGATGATATTTATATTCATCATTATGTGCCGGAAACATTAACTTTTTGCGACGATTGCTATTGTGATGACGATGAACAGGTTTCTTGTAGTTTTGGTGAACACGTCATAAGACTTGAAAAAAGTGGTTATCAAGATTGGAATCAAACGAAAACAATAAGTGCTGGCGATAATTACGAAGTTGACCCAGTGATGGAGGAAATAGGTTCAGCAGCCACCTCTACTCCCACCCCCAAACCAACCGCAACCCCGACTAAAAAATTAACTCCTACTCCCACCCCCAAACTTTCCCCAACCCCTACCCCAACGCCGGAAAAAGAGGCGACCGTGAGCGGAAAGATTTTGGGGGAAGAAAAAGAAGAGGGAGAAGAAATTGGGGAAAGCGGGGGAGGGAAGAAAAAGATTTTAGCTGGAGGATTGATTAGTTTGGGCGGAGGACTAGTTGTTTTTGCTTCTTTTTGGGGAAAAAAGAAAACTAATATTGATTTTGATACAATGGAAGAAGATGAGCAAGAAGCTTAAAAAGAGTTTGCGCTTTCTTTTTCCTTTTGTCTGGATGAGTTTTATTTTTTACCTGTCTTCCCGGCAAAAGATTGCGGTTTCTTCCAGTTATTGGTTTAGTTTTTTTGTTTTTAAGTCTTTGCATCTTATTGAATATGGGGTACTTTTTTTGCTTTGGTATTTTGCCTTGTCTAATCAGAAAAAGAAATTAAAGCTGGCGATTGCCTTTTCTCTTTTATACGCTATTTTTGATGAGTTTCACCAGACTTTAATTCCTAGCCGGCAAGGCAAGGTGAGAGATGTTTTTATTGATTTTCTGGGAATAATAATTTTTTGGCGTTTTTTTCTGACCAAAATAGAAGTAGCAGTTAAGAGTCAAGTTTGGCTTAAAAAAGGAGGTGAGAAAAAATGAAGAAGATTTTAACAAGTTTGTTTATCATTGGAGTTGTGGGGGCTTTGATTACGGGAGCAACTAGCGCTTATTTTACTGATGAGGGAGAGATTGAAGGAGTAACTTTTTCGACCGGGAATGCTGATTTGCAAATGACCCAGGCCAGCATGAGCAGTTGGTATGCCGGCAATGCTTCCGCTAGCCAATTGGAGATTAATTTCTCTTCTGATCTTTTACCTGGCCACGAGGGCAATTGGGAAAATCCTGACGGGGAGATTTATCTGGGCAATTTTAGCGCCTCGCCAATTAGCCTAACTGTTTCGGCCACGGTTACTAACTACGTGGAAACAGATGATGATATGGATGACACTATTAAAATGGCGATTGCTTGGGGTGGAGATTGTGATAATGCCGGAGCAGGGACTGGTTTTTACACTTTAGCTTGGTGGCAGGCTAGTTCCGCTGATTTGTTCACTTTTGTTTCTGGTTCGGCTGGTTCGGCTGATTGTGGATTTATTCCTAATGATTACATCCCAGATGGAACAGGGGTTGGTGATACGGATGCCAAGGTTCTTAAGTTTTACCTAAAGGTACCGACCAGCGCGGGAAACGAAATTGCTAATGGCAATGCGACTTTCAACATCCATTTTGATGCCGAGCAAAAGCATTAAAGCTTAAGTTTAAATGGCGCTGAAGAAAAAAAAGAAAATGAAGTTTAGCGGTCAAGTCCTGAGCCGGGCTGGCTTTGGCCTGGTTTTGTTTTTGCTTTTTGCCCTGGCTTTAATCACTAGCCTTACCGGCCCAAGAAAGGTGGGGGGTTTTCGTCTTTTTAGTGTTCAATCTGCTTCGATGAGTCCGGCTTTAAGAGCGGGTAGTTTAATTCTGGTTAAAGAACAAACTAATTATCAAAAGGGAGATATTATTACTTTTGCAAAAAACTTGGATCTGGACAAAAAAGTTAGCAAGGTAGTAACTCACCGGATTGTGGATCAGGCGGGAGAGGAGGGCGAAATTTACTACGCTACTAAGGGAGATGCTAATGAAAATTCTGACAAGGATTTAATAAAAAAGAGTGATGTTTTAGGAAAAGTTATTCTCTCTCTTCCTTTACTTGGGTATTTAATCGCTTATACCCAAACTTTAACCGGGTTAATTATTTTAATAGTTGTTCCGGGGACAATTATTATCTATTCAGAGCTACTTAAGCTTAAAAAGGAAATACTTCACCTTTGGAGAAAAGGAAAAAGCAAGAAAAGAAAAAAAGGAAAAACTCAAGTAAATAAAATTTCGAAAGCGGCGATTTTAATTTGCCTGCTTTGGGTTTTAAAAAACTTTTCCGGGACAACTTTTTCCTACTACAATGATTTTGGAGAGGTTCAATCCCTTAGTTTTTCCTTAGGTGATTGGACCAGGCCGGAGTCGAGTATTACTTCTTCTGAAAATCTGGTTAATACTCATAATTTTGAGATTGTTTACGAAGCAGTTGATAATGATTTGGACTATGTTGAATTATGGTTTTCATTCAATTTGGGTGATTGGCAGTTGGGAGAGTTTAATTTTACCTCTCCCTTGGGCGATGGTCTTTATCAGTTTATTACGGTTGCGGTTGACGGTTCGGGTAATGTTGAGGATAAAAACGGTAATGATTTTGATGATAATCTTGAACTGGTAGCGGTTGCTGCCTTTTTAGGAGGTAGCCTTTATGAGGTTCAAGTTGATACAGAAAGCCCTTATACCGTTTTATCTTTAGGAGGGTTTGGCACTGATGATTGGGGGGCTAACCGTTTTGGTTTAAATGAACTAACTCTAAACGGTAATTTTGAGGATACTCTTGATCCGAAAAATTTTTGGGTTTGGGGAGGAGATGGTGATCATCGGGCAATTGACGATCTTGATTTGGGCGGAGAAGCAGAAGTTTTAGCCGGAGACAACTCTGCCCTAGTGGGCTGGTTTGATTCTGATCCGATTGGGGCGGGAGAAGATTATATTTATCAGGTAGTTAAACTGCCCCATACTCCCTCGACTTTGTCTTTTTGGTACCGGGTAATTAGCGAGGATACGGTTGATTATGATTACTTTCTCGCCAAAATTATTGATGACGCTGATCTTTCCAGTGAAGAGGTAATTATCAGAACTGGTTCTGGCGAAGTTGATGGCTGGTCAGGCGATTCTGGCTGGGGGGAGATTACTTATTCTTTGAATAATTGGTTAGGCCAGACAATTAGATTATGGTTTGGGGTTACTAACCATGATGAGCCGGGATGGCTATTGAAAACTTATGCTTTGATTGATGATGTTCGAATTACTAATTCTGATAATTTCGTGACCACTGATAAAGAGATTGAAATAAAAGCCAATGATCCGGGCTCTGGAGTTGATCTTACTTATTGCCGAATTAATGGAGGAAGCTGGGAAGAATGTTTAGATCTTTTCACTCCGGACGATTTGGAGGTTGGTGATGGTGAGAGTTTGGAAATTGAATATTATTCCGTTGATTTGGCGGGCAATATCGAAGCCACTCAAAGCTTGGAGTTAGTTACTGACGATAGTTTAAGTTATTTTGGAATAGTAATTAATGAATTTATGCCCGATCCGCCAGGCGATGATGATGCGCTAATGACAGGGGGAGAATGGGTTGAGCTTTTTAATAATTCTAATGCGGATATAGATGTTGATGGCTGGAAAATTTGTAATGGTGTAGCGAGTGATCTCCTTTGTCAAGAGATTGACGGCTCAATGACAGAAGATGGATTAACGGTAGTTTTGTCAGAGAGTTTATCACGCTTTTATGCTAATTTTTATCTAAATAATACAGGAGGAGATAAAATAAAACTTTATAACGATTTGGGTGACTTAATTGATTCGTTTAGCTACCCCAATTGCCAGGAAAGCAAATCCTGGAAAAGAACTCCCGATGGAACCGGAGCCTGGGCCGATCCTGAACCGCCCGAAACTCAGGTTTCTGTTGTTTTTTTGGGAGGAGGAAAGGTCAAGTTAATATTAAATTACTTGCCGGATGGACTTCGGGAATTTAATTATGAGGCTATTTATACAAGCCTGGGGGTAGAAAAAGGAATTTATGGGCAAGCAAAGGAAGTTAAAGAAGGCTATTTTGAGAAAGAATTATTTTTAGGAACCTGTTCAGCCAATAGCTGTTTGGCCAGTGTTCTTGATGAAAGAAAAGTTTTAGTAAGAGTTGAGTTTGTAGTTGGAAAAAAAGTAAAGTTAATTGAAAAGGAGGCAGTTTTTTAAATGAAGTGTTTTTGGCTAAGTTGTCTGTTTCTGATAAGCTTTTTTCTTAAGCCAACCTTAGTTTTAGCAGTGATTAAAGAAAGCGGAGACTTAAGACTTGAGTATAGCGACCTGCTTTTTATTTCAACAAACGTTTGGTATCCGGGTCGTTCAGAAACGGCCCAGGTCAAAGTGGAAAATTTAAGTATAGATACTAGTCATTCGGTGGCAATAAAGGGAAAGGTGACTCAAGATTCAGAGGTTGCTGAAATCTTAACTATTAGTATTTATGAAAAAGGAGTTTTATTGTGGGGCCCTAAGACTTTAAAAGAATTTAGTGAGAGCGGAGAAATTTCTCTTTCTGCCTTGGGAAAAAGTACTTCTACGGCTTACGATCTATTAGTAGGCATGGATTCAAGCTTGGGGAATGATTATCAAAATAAAAGCGCTAAGCTGGATTTTATTTTTGGTTTTTTAGGGACTGGTAGTGAAGCTTCGGTTACTAGCAGCAGTGATTCAGGCACTGGCGAAGTAGGGGTGATTTCCGGGGGAACAGCTGGAGTGGTATTAGCAGAAGGACCGGCCGCAGGATTTGAAGTTCTGGGAGAGGAAGAAGGGGAGGTGGCAGGGGCCGCAACCGGTGAAAAAAACTATTTATGGTGGCTGCTTTTAGGTTTGCCGTTTGGTTTTATTTTTCCTTGGCGTTTGGCAAAAAAGTTGAAGAGACAAGACTAATTGTGTTTAAATAGAGAAATGATTAGTTTCTTTAAAGGTTTGTTTGTTCCTCAGGAAAAAAATAATTTTCGGGCGAAATTATTACACCCTTCTTTTTTAGCTTTTTTGGTTGGCTTTTTTCTTTTCAATCAAACTGTTCTTAACTTAGTCGCTTTGGCTAAGCCGGGGGTTTTGGGCTATGCTTCCAGTATTTCTCCGGAAGCGATTGTAGCTCTGACTAATAAAGAGAGAGAAAAAAATAATCTTCCCTCCTTAACAATAAGCCCGGCGCTTAATGAAGCGGCCCAAAGAAAGGCGGCGGATATGCTTGCTTTTGACTATTGGGCTCATGATTCTCCCTCGGGCCGCTCTCCCTGGGATTTTTTTGGAGAGGTTGATTATCTTTATAAAGCGGCTGGAGAAAATTTAGCTAAAGACTTTGCCGATTCCCAGGGAGTAGTAGCCGCCTGGATGAATTCTCCTACTCATCGGGCCAATATTGTTGATCCTCGGTTTATGGAAATTGGGGTGGCGGTGGTTGATGGCACTTTAAAAGGCTACCAAACTACTTTAGTGGTACAGCATTTTGCCAAACCGGTGGCGGTGGCAGTCAAAAGCGGCGTTGGCGCTCAAGAGCCGGCGGTAGATACTCTTTCTGCGACTAGTGATTTTCCCTCTTTGGCTTTAGAGGAGGCTCCCTCTCAAGGAACGGTCAATCCTCTGTTAATTACCAAGATAATTAGTGCCCTTCTTTTTGGGGTAATATTATTGGCGATTGGGGTGGACGCTTTTTATATTATTAAAACCGGCACCCATCGTTTTTCCGGTCGGAGTTTGGCTCATGCTATTTTCCTGGCTTTAATCTTTTTGTTAATTGTTTTAAGTCAACAGGGGGTGATTAACTAAGATGTCCGGCATTACCAAAAAATATCCAATTGATTTTGGTGTTTTAGTTCTGGGTTTAGCGATTTTGGCTTCGGTATTTTTTCGTTCCAGCCATTTGCCCATTACCCAGGAAAAAATAATTTTTTTAGCCTCTTTTTTCTATTTTTTGTGGGGAGTGGGGCATCATCTGATTCGAGGAGATTTTCATTTTAAGCTTTTGGTAGAATATTTTCTGGTGGCCGCTTTTGCGGCGGGAGCCGGGTATTTAGTTTTAAGTCAGGTTTAGTTGTTTGCTAATTATTAAAACAGTTTTCCAATTAGCCAAATAGCCGCTCCTGAAGCCAGAGGGATTAGCAGATTATCATTTATTTTCTTTTTACTGATTTTTGGTTCGCTGTATTCAAAGATTGAAGTCGTGATCGCTCCGGCGATTGCCTGCCAGGGAGAAATGTATTGCAGAGAAACCAGGGCGGTGGCAAAAAAGGCGGCTAAACTGGCTTCTATTCTTTTTCCCTTGCTTTTAAAGTAAAAGCCAACCAAAGCGTTGACAGAATCACCAACAGCCAGGTTAATAATCGCCGCCAGAGCAATTGGTTTTGGGAAAATTAAAAAAGCGAGAAAAGAGCTAAGGGTAAAAAGGAATGAGCCTTCGCCCAAAAAGGGAGGAGATTTGTCTCGCTCAAAATACATAATCAGCTTTTTAAGTCGGGCGGGTAGCCAGATAGCTGATGATAAAGTTAAAACTCCCCAACTAAGAGTAAGGATTAAGAAAAGGAAAGTGTCCAAGATTTGATATTCAATTAAAAAAACCAGAGCAAAGCCGTAAAAAAGATGAACAATTTTTCTTCTTAAATTAACGGCTTGGCTAATTTTAGTAATTACTTTGCGGCGGTGAACAATAAATATTCCCCAAAAAATTAAAGTGGCAATGGCAAAACCGCCAATTAAATCTTGAAAGTAATGCAAGCCAAGGTAAACCCTGGAAAGAGCAATAATTAAAAGTAGCGCAAAGCCTAACCAGGAGAGCTTGGGTTTTAAAAAAGCCAATGACCAGGCAAAAAAGGTAGCCAGAGCGGTGTGAAGAGAAGGAAAAGAAAAGTTAGTGGGAATATTGGACTGAATACCTAGGATCTGGGGATTATTGATGAAAGGTCGGGAAACAGCGGTTATTTTTTTTAAAAGCTCAACTACAAAAGTAGTGGCCACTAAAGAAGGAACCAGAAGAGTAAAAAACACTTTTCTTTTTTTTACAAAACCAAAAGCTAAAGGAAAAAGAACGAGAAAAAAAATAATTAAATTGGAATTAAGCAGTTTAATCATTTTTTAATCTTAACTTTTTTGGCCCGCCACTCTTTTATTTTACCGTGATTGCCGGAAAGAAGTACTGGAGGCACTTTCCAGCCTTTGAATTTGGGGGGTCGGGTGTAATGGGGGTACTCGAGTAGCAGTTGTTCATTTAACATTTTATATTTATCATTTAATAATTTTTTTAAACCGGGAGAGAAGGATTCGATTTCCGAAGCTCCTTCTTTTTCTAAAACGCCGGGTAAAAGTCGGGAAACAGCATCAACCAGGGTCATCGCTGGCAGTTCACCGCCGGAAAGAACATAATTGCCAATAGAAATTTCCTCATCAATTAAATGTCGGCGAATTCGCTCATCAATGCCCTCATAGTGGCCGCAAAGTAAAATTAAGTGCTCTTTTTTGCTCAATTGCCCTGCCTTTTTTTGATTTAAGACTTTGCCCCTAGGGGAAAGGAAAATAGTTTTAGAGTTTAGGGTTTGGGGTTTAGGGTTTAGCGCCAATAAGGCTTTGTAAACTGGTTCAATGCGCAAAATCATGCCCGGACCACCACCGTAAGGAGTATCATCAACTGTTCCTCGCTCATCAATACCCCAGTCCCGCAAATTATGAACTTTCAAATCCAACGCTTTTATTTCCCGAGCTTTTTTAATCATGCTCCACTCTAAAAAAGAGGTTAAAAAATCAGGAAAAAGAGTAAGAATATCAATTTTCATTTTAGCCTAATTTAATGGGCTTTTAATGTTTTTTAATTTAGGATTTGTAACCTGCGTGTAAATCTGGGTTGTTCTGATGTTTAAATGTCCTAGTAGCTCTTGTACATACCTTACATCAGTGCCGTTTTCCAGCAAATGTGTGGCAAAACTATGACGGAGTGAGTGGAAAGTTGCGTCTTTTTTAACAGTAGCCTTTTTCAAGGCGTTTTTAAAAACTTTTTGTGCCGTTCGTGTAGTTAATTTGCCCCCTCTTTCGCTGGCAAAAATAAAATCATTATTTGTCTTTCTGGCAATCATGCTTCTAACTTCATTTACTAATTTTTTTGGCAACACACTAATTCTATCCTTTTGTCCTTTTGCCTGTTTGATATGAACTGTTAATTCATTTAAATCGATATCTTTTGCCTTTAGCGCAGTAACTTCACTAACTCTAAGCCCTGCCCCATAGGAAAGTGAGAGCAAAAGCTTATGCTTTTGGTTTCGAATTGATTGGAGCATTTTTTTAATTTCGTTTCTGGAGAGTACGACAGGAAGACTTTTAGACTTTTTCGCGGATAGAATTTCAATTTTTTGCTTTATCTCAACAACATTTCGATAATAGAATTTGATTGCGTTGAGAAATAAATTTCTGCTTTGAGCAGAAATGCCTTTTTGTTCACAGTGCAAAAGATAATCTTTGATATTATCTT
>JADHWP010000025.1 GCA_016783425.1 Candidatus Shapirobacteria bacterium | reverse complement strand
GTCGCCTATACTTTGTTTTTCGCCCAAAAAAGTTTTTATCAAAAACATGGCTTCCTAATTCTTCCTCAAAACAAGAAAGGTTTGCCCCACAGCGTTTATCTACCCGCCCTTCGCTTTAACCGCTTGCCCACTCTTGCCCGGGAAATCAAAAAAAGTGATTTTTTAATCCCTGTACAACTATCAACTAAATTAAAAATATTCTTAGTTAAAGAGCTTGAAAAAAGAGGTGAAATAGTCTCCAAAAAATGGCTGACAGAAATCAGGCAGAATTGGCAAAAAAAGGAAAAAAAGTTTTTTAATACTCTATCTTTGCTTTTTCCTTTACCTGAAAAAGTTAATTTAACAATCATCCCTACTTTGTACGGCACTTCCTACAGTTTTTCTCCGGCAAAAAACAAAAAGGGATACGGTGAATTTTTTGTTTATTTGCGCTCCGATCAAAACGAAGCCGGTATTGCGGCCGCTATTTTACTTTCTTTAATTACCGGTTCTCATCCTAATGAGCAGGCCGGCGCCTTTTCTCCCTGGGAAGAGAGCCAGATGATTGGCGATTTTCTAATGACTAAAACTTATTTTAAAAAACTTTTTCCCGATTACCAATCAACCTTAACCGCCATAAGAAAAACTTGGGATTTTGGCCAACTGATTAAAAAGTCAAAAAAACATCTTAATGCTCTTGGCCTAACCGTCCCTGCCCCACTGTCAATAAAAGAGAAAACCATTTTTATCAATCATCAATCCACTAATATCAGGTTGACCTACCAGGAAAACCAAATTCTTAAAGCCCTGATCCAAGAATCGCCTAATTTGGTTAATTTTGAAAAAATAGGCGATCTGCTTTGGAAAGACGAAAGTCAATTTTCCTTGTGGGCAATTACCAAAATTATTGAACGGATCAGGAAAAAGCTAAAAAAGGCCGGTTTTTTACGTGAAGTTATTTACGCTCAAAGAGGCGAAGGCTACTGCCTGCGCTAAACTTAAGAAAGATAATCCTGGAGTTTTATACTTTTCAATCGTCTATTGGTTGTAATGGGGGTTAACATCAATGACTTCCACTTCATCCTTGCCAATAACAATGAAAATTACTCGCCACTGACGGGTAATTCTGAAAGAATATAAACCTAGCTGATGAGGCCGAAGTTTTTCGGTATGAAGCGACGGGTGACGCTGATTTTCTTCAAATAATTTTTTCTGCTTAGCAAACCTCTCTTTTAAACCTGCCCTTTTTAGTCTTTTAACTAAATCGTTTCTTAAAGGCAGGATTTCCACTTATTGATATAAAGAAGACTTTTTAAAACCAGCCACAACACTTTTAACAAATGCAGGAGGATGACCTTCTTGATCGAGCGCTTTTTTGATCTCGGTTAGCGGCTTTTTTCTAAAAGGAACCAAGAACTCCTCCGCTCCCAATAAAAAATAAAACCTGACTAAAGTCCGGAAAAATTCAGATCGGGAAACATAGCCCTCTTTCTTAATTTCTTGATCTATTTTTTGGGCTAAATCGACCGGTAAAGATAAGTTAATCGTTTGAATCATAATCTTATCTTAACAAAGTTTGCCAATTCTTGTCAAGAAAGATATAGCGAATGAACAATATTTCAGTTTCGAACTTTCGAGTCTTGCTTCTGGGGGTAGTCGGCGATAGTTTTTTTGAAGACATCGGTCTACTCTTAATCTTTAAACTAGAAATTCTCATATTTGGCTAAGGTCAATTAGCGAAAGATTTTGGTTCCTAATTTCTTGGCTTCTTTTAAAAAGAATTCTTCCATTTCCTTTCTTTGAAAAGGAACGAGCATTTTAGGAACATCTTTAACCGCAATCACTTCAGTAAAAGATTGTCCTAGCTGGATTGGGTCAATATGCCAGTCAAACTTAGTTTTAGCCAGAATAATCAATTTGCCCAGGGAATAATTTTTCTTTTTGAAGATAAAAAAAAGGTCAATAAAATCTCTTTCTCTTGGATTAGTGGAAAGAGTTTGGATTTTATTGACAGCAATATCTTCCAGACTGTCAATTTCTAAACCCCGCCATTTTTTCTTTCGATTGATTCTTGGAAAAGGATAATAGTTAAAGTCAACTTTAAGACTCGCCCGGGGTAAGTGGAGAAAATAGGTGTGAAGCCCAAAATATTTTCGGTGAGTAATTTTTTTAGCCTTGAGCTTTGTTCCCGCCACACCAATAAACTTATTGATGCTGGGAAGGTGAATTTCTTGCTTTTCAGAAAAAAGATCAATATCTTCTGACTCTCGATGCTTAAGGTAAAATTCGGCGAGAACAGTACCGCCAGTCCAGTAGAATCTTTTAAGAAGATAGGGTTCTCTTATGACCAGTTTCAAAAAGTCTTTTTGATGTTTCTTAAGGATGGCTTTTTGTTCCATACTAAATATTCTAAATATAATCTGGTTTTAGGATCGATTTTGTCTTTTATCTCTGACCAGGAAACCTTAAACTCTTGCTGATCGATTCTCTCACCATCAAGGCCATAGTTAATCAACTGGGTTAAGCGCCAAAGGCGATATTCCCTGGGGTTTTGTTTTTTAAACTGTTTTTCATCAACAGACCAATTATACATCTTGGCTTTATTATACCTTAAAAAAAGTAATTAAAAAATCCTAAAGCGCCCCCGAGGAGTGCCTCATTCAAGATAAATAATCCTGAAGTTTTTTGCGGCGGGAAGGATGGCGGAGTTTACGTAAAGCCTTAGCTTCAATTTGGCGGATACGCTCGCGGGTAACCCCAAAAACCTTACCCACTTCTTCTAAGGTTTTGGGCGGTTGGCCCGCTAAACCGAATCTTAACTCCAACACCTTCGCCTCCCGATCGTCCAAAGAGTCCAGGACTCCGGAAATTGATTCTTTTAAAAGCTCCTTACTGGTTTCGTCATAAGGAGAGGGAGAGGTCACGTCTTCAATAAAGTCCCCCAAAAACGAGTCATCTTCATCGCCCACGGGGGCGGCCAAAGAAGCGGTAGATTGAGAAATGCGGTAAATATCATCAATTTTACCCTTAGGCAGTTCTGCGGCCTGGGCAATTTCTTTTTTAGTTGGCTCCCGGCCCAGTTTTTGCGAAAGCTGTCTCGAAGTTTTGAAAACCTTGTTCATCGTTTCGACCATATGCACCGGAATCCGAATGGTCCGCGCCTGATCGGCAATCGCCCGGGTAATCGCCTGCCTAATCCACCAGGTAGCGTAAGTAGAAAACTTAAAACCCCTCCGCCAATCAAACTTCTCCACCGCCTTCATCAAACCCTGGTTGCCTTCCTGAATTAAATCCAAAAAAGACAAACCCCGGGAAATATATTTTTTGGCAATAGAAACAACTAATCTTAAATTAGCCTCAATTAAAGCGGCTCTGGCCGCGTTGGAGCCCTGTTCGATTTTTTGGGCCAAATCTACTTCTTGGGCAGCGACCAAAAGGGAGACTTTGCCAATTTCTTTTAAGTACATTCTCACCGGATCAGTAACATTCCGGCCGCCTAAAATAGAGATTAAGGGAGTTTTGACTCTAGCCCCATATTCAACTTCTTTAATTTCTTTAAAAGAAACTCCTTCAAAAATATCTACTCCCGCCTTAAAAAGAGTGTCATAAAAAATATCCAACTGCTCAATGTGTTTCTGGGGCTCGGGAACTTTCCCTAAAACTAAATCCTGGGTTAAAAAACCCTGCCTTCGCCCTAAAACAATCAGACTTTTAACCGCCTTGCTTAAAGTGGAAGTAGAAGTTTTTTTCTGGGCTTTGGGCATTTTTTTCCTTGAGTCTAACAACTGGCCTTGATTGTATCACTCCTGGGAACGAACTGCAACCAACTCCCGGGCTAAAGCGGCAAACTTTCTTTCCAAAGAGTTAATTTTTTTTTCTTCCTGTCTTTTTTCCGCCAAGGCTAACTCTATTGACAATTTTTCCATTTCTTCTTTTAAGCCCAGTTTTTTAAGAGTAGAAATAGTTTGCTTAATTTCTTTTTGATTAACTTCCTGGTTTTGGATTTTTAAAAAACTTTCCACAAATGGCTTTTTCAACTCGGCTGATAAAAAGCTTAAAAACTCGCCTGGTTTAAAATTTTTATTGCTCCTGGCAAATTTTTTGGCTAGTTTAAAAATACGCAAAAAACGATAAGTCTTAAAAAGACTGGTAATTTCTTTTTTAAAGTATTTTTGGGGTTTATTTAAAACCAAAATCAGGCCCAGCAAGTATCCTTCGATCAATTCCCGGTGCAAAGAAATAGGTTCTTTTTCTAAAGAAACCGGAATCTGAAAAGCGGCGGCAGAAGAGGCGGTTTTTTGCCAAACTTTTTCTGCTTCCAGTAAAACCGCGTTTTCCGAAACCACCAAAAGCTTAGCCGTTTTTCGCAAATAATAGTCTTTTTCCACCTCATTGCTGATGTTTACCAAAAAAGGCAGGGTTTCCACCAAAATCTTTTTCTTTTCAGCAATGGAAAGTTCTTTTTTTTCTCTTTGGTATTTCTTGATAATGGTTTTAATTACATAGTCCCAAACCGGCAGGGGCTTGCTAACCGCTTTTTTAAAAAACTGCGGGTTTTTTTGGGCCGCCTCATCCGGGTCTTTAAACCTGCCTTTTAAATCCAAAGCCTGAATTTCCAACCCCTCGGATTGGGCCAGCTGAATACCGCGCAGAGCCGCCTGATTACCGGCCACATCTTCATCTAAAGCTAAAACCAGCTTGTCCGCAAAGCGCTTAATCAACCGGATTTGATCTTCCGCAAAAGCCGTTCCCTTAATAGCGACAATATTTTTTACTCCCATTTGCCAGGGAGAAATTAAATCCAGTTCGCCCTCGACCACCAAAGCCTGGTTTTTCTTTTTTATCTCCTCTTTGGTCAGCCAGAGCCCAAATAAACTTTTGCCCTTGTGATAAACCAGGGTTTCCGGAGAATTAATATATTTGCCCAAATTATCTTCATTTTTAAGCAGGCCCGGAATTAAGCGACCGGAAAAACCGACCGAATTGCCCCGATGATCATGCAGGGGAAAAATTAACCGGCCTCGAAAACGGTCTAAAAACTGATTTGGCTGATAACGGGAAACAAGGGCCAAACCAGCCTGCGTCATTTCCTGGCCCTGAAAACCCTTTTTGGTTAAAAATTGAGTAATGCCGACGGGGTCTAAAGGGGAAAAACCAATTTTAAAAGCCTTAATTGCTTTTGGGCCTATCCCTCGACTTTTCAAATAGTCCCGAGCCACTTTTCCTCTAAGGTGGGAGGTAAGTAAAAAATGATAAAACTCACCCGCTTGGGCGTGCAGATCATAAAGCCTTTTTCGCAACGCTTCGTCTGGACCTAAGGTGGTTCGCTTTAGTTTTACCCCCGCCTTGTTCGCCAAATACTCAGCGGCCTCCCAAAAATCCATCCGCTCATACTGTTTTAAAAACTCAATTGCATCCCCCGCAATTCCGCAACCAAAACATTTGAAAATCTGTAGCTGGGGAGAAACCATAAATGAAGGCGTTTTTTCAGAGTGAAAAGGGCAAAGCCCCTTGAAATTGCGACCCGCCTTTTTTAAAGGGACAAAGCCGCCAATTAATTCCACCAAATCAATCTTTTGCTTGATTTGCTCAATTTGCTCCATTATTAATCAATCACTTTAACTTCTTTTTCAAAAGCCCGATCAAAGGTTAAAATATTTTCAATATTTAAATATTTCATCGTACTCAAGTGAAGACAATCGAAAAAATTTAAACCCCTTTTAGATTTTTGAATAAAAAGCAGATCATAAGCTTGGCTATACACTTTTTGATCAACAAACACCTTTTCAATACCGCTTTTCTCAATCAAGTTAAACATTTTCCGGCTTGCCCCTACTCCTTTAAGCCGGAAGGCAAGATTAACTGCTTCTGCAATAACAATGTTAGAGATTAGAAAACGAATAGCTTTTTTCTCCAGTTTTTTAGCTGTCTTGACCGCTTTTTGATGGAATTCATCATCATCATTAAAAAGGGCAAATAAAAAACTGGAATCAATAAAAATCGTCACTTTAAAGAGGCTTCAAAATATTTATCAAAATTACGCGCCAAATCTTTTTTGCCAAAAGAAATGGCGTTTTTAGCAATAATTAAAAGGCTGGCTTTTTTCTTTACTGTTTTAACGGGCCTGGAGTAAAGTTTTTCCTCCAAGACCATTCTAATGTATTCCGATAAATTCTTATTCATAAGCGCCGCATCTGTTTTTAAATCCCGATGCAGGGATTTGGGAAAATAAATTTGGGTTCTTTGCATTTGCATAGTAATGTATACTATACATCACCCTCGCTATTTTGTCAAACTGATCGCCACTCCCGCCAGTAAAAGCAGGCCTACAATTAAGGCAAGAAGCTTTTCATTAAGTTGATTGGCAAACTTTTTAACAAAGATTAACAAAACCAGCAGGCTACCGGAGCCAATGGCCAAAGCGCCGGTTAAAGAAATAATCGGCAAAAAAGAAGATAGGGTTAAAAAAACGGCCGGAAGGCTTAAAAAAACGCTAATAAACTGAGCCGTTTTTTGACTCATTTTTAAATCCCGATAAAACATTTCCCGAAGCACATTGCCTAAAGACAAAAAGGAAGTAAAGGTCGCTAACACTCCGGCCAGCGCCCCGATTTTAACCAAAACAGGAGAATAGGAAATTAAGCCCGTCAGGGCATCGGTGGTGGTCGCCGCCCCGGAAATCCCTAAAATTCCGAAGCCAAAAATAAAATAAACAACTGAACAGATAAGCATTCCGATTAGTATGGCCCAGGGCAAAAGAGATCTTTTTTTTCGCAAAATCTCTTCTACTTCAGGAATGACCCCCAAACCAGACAAAGAAAATAAAACCGGACCATAAAAGGCAAAAGAGGAACTGCTCTTTAAAACAAGGTTTTCTCTGCTAAAAAAGGGAAGCCCTAAAATAGGAATCAGCAAGCAAGCGCCAATTAATAAAATTGTTAACCAGCTTTCAATCACAGAAATTGTTTTAATCCCGCCCCAAACCAAAAAAGCGCCCCAAGACCAAAAAAGCAGTGAGAGTAAAATACCGGGGGGATGGCCAAAAAGCAACCCTAAAAAATCCCCCCCTAAAATAACATAAGCTAAACAGGCTCCCAGGGCCGAGAAGAAAATACAAGCAAAGCCCAGCCACTTACCCCAGGCCCCCAAATACTTTTTTGCGTACCCCGGCAACTGGTGGTCCCCGGAATTACTGGTAATAATTTGGGCGTAAAAAAGATTGATTATTAAAGTAACCAGAGTTAAAACAATCAAGCCCAACAGGCTTAACAGCCAGCCAGAGGTCATAAAAACATAGGGAAGCGAAAAAATCCCAGCCCCAATCACCGTCCCCACCAGTAAAAACACCGCTTGCCAAAAATGTTTATTTTTCACTGCTCTTTCAGAATATCATACTCTTAAATGTTTCAAAACCTGTTCAGTTACCTTTAACCCTTGACAAAATAAATTGTGTATTGTACTATTATATACAATACAATGAGTTTTGAGATCAGTGAATTTAAACCTTTACAATTTGACTGGAACAAGGGAAATAAGAACAAAAACCTTAAAAAACATGGTGTTGAAGATAGAGAAAGTGAACAAGTTTTTTTCAACAAGCCATTAAAGACTTTTTTAGACATTAAACATTTAAATAAGGAAAAACGATTTACTATTTTAGGAGCTACTGATGAAAAAAGAAGGTTATTTGTTTCATTTACTATTAGAAGCAGGAAAATTAGAATTATTTCGGCTCGAAACATGAGTCGAAAAGAAAGGAGGCTATATGAACAAAAATAAAAAAGTAAAACCAATACCAAAATTCAAAAATGAGGCGGAAGAAAGAGAGTTTTGGGCAACTCATGATTTAACCGATTATCTTAATCAGTTCCAGCCAGTTAAGCTTGATTTGTCAGAGCTGAAGCCCTCAACTAAACCGATCACGGTTAGATTGCCTGTATCTCTGCTGGTAGCTCTAAAAATCCTAGCCCACAAAAGAGATGTTCCCTATCAATCATTACTAAAGGTATTTTTAGCCGAGCGAGTGGAAAGAGAAACTAAGATTTGGAGCCAACCATCTTTATAGCCTAATAATTTCCTCCTCCCGCCCAAAAAACACCCCCGAGGCGTGTTTTGACTCCTCAAAACTACCCAATTTTAAGGATTCTAATTCCCCAAAACTTGGCAAGTCTGAAGATTAACAGGCACAAGCTAAAAAAATTACACTGTTACAAATTATTGACATTAAAACCGCTCCCCTGGTAGACTATTTTTAATGAAGCGGTTGTCTGTTGGCCAAAAAAAAGCATTGTCGGAATTTTTCACTAATGGGGCAGTGGCCTGGCTCTCAGCCGGTTTAGTAACGCCATTTTTTATCAGCAAAAAATTAAAAGACTTTGTCGCTTTTGGCGCTTGGGGGCTAATATTTACATTAATTTTCTTAACAATTTCCCTGTCTTTTACCAAAGAGGTAAAAACATGATTTCTCAAGATTTATTAATCTTTTTTTCTATTGCCTCAATAATCAGTACCATATTAATCATTATTATTTACATTCTTTATCTCAAGAAATAGAAAGTAGTAAATGCTAACCTTGTTGATTATCGCTGGCATTACAGCCACCATTGTTGCCGCAATTATCGCCATTAATCTATACAGGCGCTAGCCAAAGCTCACCTCCGAGGAGATCACTTCTAAAACCTCAACTCAATCTTTTTCTCCCATTCAAAAACTTTTTTATCCGGAGGGCAGGTGGAGGTGACAATCACCTGGTGGTTAGTAAAAATGGTTTTCAATACTTAATAATTTCAAGAATTAGCGGGCACGGGCTGGAAAAACCGCATTAGAAACTCTTGGTCAATAACCACTGCCAAAGAGGCAGGAATTTTATTTTTTTATCCTTAACCTGTTCTTCCGCCTCAAAATCTTGAGTCAAGATCAAAAGGTTCTGGC
>JADHWP010000024.1 GCA_016783425.1 Candidatus Shapirobacteria bacterium | reverse complement strand
CGCTTCGTCACACCGCCCGAGTCCGCCAGCTGGCGGATCACCTCAGAGGAGTAACTCCGCTTAGCGGGATTTAGAGAAAAATCTTTTTTTGATCTTTTTTTCTATTGGCTTGGATTGGCTGGGCAGTTCTTTGACTTTTTCTTTGACTTCCTCACTTAAACCCTCTAGCTTTTCTTTCAAAAGAGCAATCAACTTTTTTTTGTCTTTTTCTTTAAGGAGAAAACCGATCACAAAACCAATGATCGCCCCCAAAAAAAGCCCGGAAAAATTCTCGCCTAATCTTTTTTCTTTCTCCTCAAGCTTCATTTTTTTTGCTCTTTCCAAAAAACCCTTTAACCAAAGAAATAGTTTCCAGGCCCCGTTCCAAACCCTTAATCATCCCCCCTAGAAACTCGGCCGGCTCACTTAATTTAGCGCTAAACTTTTCAATATTATCTACAGTCTGATTTAAGTTTCTAATTACCCCCCGAATTTCTTTTAAAACCAAAACCACCCAAATACCAATAATAACAAAAATAAGAGTCAGTAAAGAAAGGCTGGCGATAAAAACAAGCTGTATAGTACTATCCATTAATTTTAACTTTAAATTAAAAAGTAAAAAAAATCAAGAGGAATTTTTACTCACAATCAACTATCAGGAGTTTTTCCCTTGTTTTGCCCGCCGGACTTTGAGTAACTATTTTAATTTCTTTGCCAAAAGGAGAAGAAATTTCTTTTTTAAATTTTCCCTGATCATTAACTAAAACACTATCTTCCCCCACTTTAACGGCCGCCTCCCGGCTAGTTTCCCCCTCTACTACTATTTTCCCCGGCAAGCAGGAAAAAGCTACTTTTAAAAACGGGGAGGAATTAAAAACCAAATATTGGCGGATTAAATAAAAGGCCGCTAAAAAAACTATTCCCCCAATTAACAAGCTACTTCCGGTAAATAGGGGAAAATTGCTAAAGTCTTTTTTTCTTTTAAGCCCAAAGTTTGCTGTTTCCTCCCTTTCTCCCGACCAATCCCGACGAAAAATGCCCACCATTTTAGCGGCCGAAAGTTCTAAAAAAACGGCATAATCCCGAACATATAGCTGGGCATAGTCAAAATTAGGAAAAATTTGATGGTTGTCTTTTTCAATCGCTTCTAAATATTGACGGGGAATTTTTGTGCTCTTGACCGCCTTTTTTAAAGATATTTTCTTTCTTAATCTGGTTTTTTGAAAAATCTGGCTGGCTTTTTCCATTACCTACTCCTTTGCTTGTAACTCCGGAGGGAGATTAGTCACTAGAATCTCGCGAGCCTTAGATCCCTGGCCCGGACCAATAATCCCGGCTACTTCCAGTTGATCTAAAATCCGAGCGGCTCGGGCATAACCTACCTTTAACCTTCTCTGAATCAGGGAGGCCGAGGCTTTTTTCTCCCGGATTATTAATTGAGCTACCTGGGCAAAAAGCTCATCTCTTTCTTCTCCATTAACCAAAAAGGTTTTAGTTCCAGCCATAGGTACCGGCTGAGTCATTACCCGCTCGTCGTAAACCGTTTCTCTTTCTTTTTTTAAAAACTCAATTAAACGCTTTACTTCAGCATCTGAAACAAACGGTCCCTGAATTCGCGATGGTTTAGCCTGATCGGGAGGAATATAAAGCATATCGCCCCGACCAAGCAGCTTTTCCGCTCCGGGAGTATCTAAAATCACCCGGGAATCAGTCATACTCGCCACCGCAAAAGAAACCCGGGAGGGAATATTGGCTTTAATTAAACCAGTTAAAACATCAACTGAAGGCCGTTGAGTCGCTAAAACCAAATGAATCCCCGTCGCTCTGGCCATTTGGGCAATCCGACAAACCGAGTCTTCCACTTCGGCCGGAGAATAAAGTATAATATCGGCCAATTCGTCAATAAAAATCAGGATGAAAGGTAATCCCTGAAAACCTGACATTTCATTATAACCCTCTACATTCCTCGCCCCTACTTGCGCAAAAAGCTTATACCTTCGATCCATTTCCCCAATCGCCCAATTTAAAGCAGAAACTACTTTTTCCGGCTCATGGATAACCGGAGAAAGCAGATGGGGAACCTCATTATATAAGGTCATTTCTACTCTTTTAGGATCTACCAAAATCATTCTTACTTCATCCGGAGAGGCCCGCATTAACAGGGTGGCAATCCAGGCATTCATCAACACGCTTTTTCCCGAACCGGTTTGGCCCGCAATTAAAACATGAGGCATTTTAGCAATATTGGCCACCCGAAAGTTACCGGAAACATCAAGTCCTAAAGGAACGGTTAACTTGGACTCAGACTCTTTCATTACTTTGCTTTGAAGTATTTCTTTTAAGCCCACCACTTGTAACCCCCGATTTGGAGCTTCAATTCCCACTAGAGAGCGACCCGGAATCGGCGCCTCAATTCTAATTTGCCCGGTCGGAGCGGCTAAAGCTAAGGCCAAATCGTTGGAAAGAGCGGTGATTTTTGACAACTTGGTCCCCAGGGCCACTTCCAGGGCATACTGGGTAACGGCCGGACCCTTGTTTATTTCCGCTACCCGCGCCATAATCCCAAAGGAATCCAAAGTCTTTTCAATCACGCCGGCATTTTCCTTGACATTGCCCCGATCCGCTTCTCCCCCCATAACTTCTTCCAAAACATCCAGGGGCGGATTGTGCCAAATTCTTTTCTTAAGAGAGGGGGTGGCAGGCAAAGAAAGTTGGGGCCTGGGATCTGTTTGGGGAAGTTCTTCTTTCACTTTCTGCTGAGTAACAAAAACGGGGTTTTTCTTAAAAACGGGAAAGGAAAAAAGCTTGTTTTTAACATTCATTAAAACCCCAACGGCAAATTTAATTAACTGATCCAGAGAAGTGTTAAATAAAATTACTAAGCTAATTAAGAAGCTAAAAAACAAAAGCAGGAAAGCTCCAAAGCTAGTAACCAAAAAGCGCAGTTCCTGCCAAATAATCTGCCCAATCCGTCCCGTCTTTGTCAGTCCGCAAAAAGAAAGAATAGTTAAAAAAGAACCCAAAATTACGTGCAGTTGTTTAAAAGGGGTGTTAAATTTAGATAAGTATAAGCCAACTGCCAACAACCAAAAAGGAAGTAGAGCCGAACCTCCCCCCAGCCAGGTAATTAACTGCTGATTTACCCTAGCCAGAAAAACTCCTTTTTGTAAAAAAGAAAAAATCAAAATAAGGCTGATTAATAAAAATAAAGAAGAAATAATCGAAAGAACGGTTCTTTTCTTTAAGCCAATCGCAAAACTACTCTTTTTTTTTGATTTCCTTTTTTTAGCCATTTACCTGTTTTAACGATTCAACGGCTTGGGATTTAATCCCAGTTGAAAATTAAAATCAACCTGTCCATTTTCCCAAAAAGTGGGAAAGGCCCCGGCTTTAGGTAATAAAATCTGGTTTGGCAAATAACCCATTTGGGACGCTAATAAGCCATATTGCCGCCGGTGGCGCCACTCGCCTCCAATTGGAAGTAAATATTTGGCCGATACCAAATTAATCAACAGGGCCAGTTCCTGACGAGAACCATGGCCGGAAACATGAAGCTCTTCTCCTAAATCTTCATAAACCACCTCTGCCCCTTGTTCAACCAGGTTATTAATTAAATTATTTATGGCCGCCGAAGTCCCGGGAATATAATCCGGCGAGGAAAAAATAAATTTATCCGTTTTTTTAACCTTTATTTTGTGCTTACCCGCCGCCACCTTAGCCAAGCTGGATCCGACCTGAGCCATACCGCCGGCAATCAACAAAGTCAACTTATTATCAGGAATATTTTTGATTTTTCGGTCATCAACCAGTTGTTTTCGATTAAGCTGAACATACCCCTGCTCGGAGGCAATTTTAACATTTTTCCTGATAGAATAGCCGATTAAGGCTACTTTCCGGCCATATTCCGCTGAAGCTTTAAGCGCTTGCTGCCAACGATAAAAATTAGAAGAAATGGCCGTAATGAACACCCTTCCTTTCGCTTTTTTTATTTCCTGATCAAACATTTCGTTCAAAATCGTTTCCGAAGGGGAGTAGCCTTTTTTCTCCGCCCCCAAACAATCAGATAAAAGAGCCAAAACCGGTTTCCGGGAAAGGCGGGCAATTTCACCTAACTCGGAAAAAATTCCATCCGGCGGATTCAAATCAAACTTAAAATCAGTCCCATGGTAAAAACTGCCAATTGGCGTCTCAATTAAAAAATGAAAAGTACCCGGCAAGGAATGAGTTACCCCAATCGGGTAAAGTTTAAAACCGCCTAAAGAAAGGGATTGGCCAGGGGCAAGAATTTTAATCTTTTGACTGATCCTGGCTTCGTCCAGTTTTATTTGAGCCATGGCGGCGGTTAGTTTTGAAGCCCAAATCGGAAAATTTACTCCCAGCTGAATTAAAACTTCAGGTAAAGCGCCAATATGGTCTTCATGGCCGTGAGTCAATACCAGCCCTGCAATTTTGTTTTTTCGTTTAACTAAATAGTCAACATCAGGCCCAACCAGTTTAGTTTCCGGTGTATCATCCTGAACAAAGCCCAGGCCGCAATCAACCAATAAAATCTGGTCATTGTTTTCCTTGCCATCGGGCAAGAAATGATAAGCGAACAAGTTACTGGTGACACTGGCAAAATCGCCTAGGGCGACTATTCTTAATTTATTCATTTCTTAATTTATTCATTTATAACAATTTACCAACTGGGTAAAAATTCTTTAATGTTTTCCAGATTAACAAAAACACTTTTCTTTTTTCCCTCAACAATTAATTTGGCTACTTTTCGCACCACTCCCTCAACCGTTCTCTTTAAAGTCCGTACTCCCGCGTCATACCCCAGGGGGCGTACAATTTTAGACCAGCATTCATCGGCAATTACCAATTCTTTTTCGGTAAAACTGGCCTCTTTTAAGGCCCGGGGAAGTAAGTATTTTTGAGCAATGACAATTTTTTCGGCGTCACTATACGAAGGCATTTGAATTGGCTCCAAACGATCCAAAACCGCAGTCGCAATCCGGCGGGTATTATTAGCGGTGGTAATAAACAAAACCGAAGAAAGGTCAAAAGGATAATCAATATAATAATCCGTAAAGCGCGAATTTTGCTCCGGATCAAGAAGTTCTACCAAAACACCCATAATGGTGTTTAAAGATTCATCAGCCACCCGGTCAATTTCATCTAACAAAATCACCGGATTTTTCGAACCGGCTTGGCGAATCTTTTTAATTACCTGCCCGGGCTCGGCCTCCAGGTGAACCCGGGACTGGCCCCGCAAATATAAAGGATCGCCCAATCCTCCAAAGGGAATCCGAATAAACTTGCGATTCAAAGCCTCCGCAATCGCTGAAGCAATAGTCGTTTTTCCGGTTCCGACTAAACCAACAAAGCATAAAATCGGCGCCCGGGCAAAATCTCCCTGGCCGCGCTGTTTTTGCAAAATCAGGACCGACAGGTACTCCAAAACCCGAGTTTTGACTTCATCCAGGCCATAATGATGGGTGTCTAAAATCTCTTTGGCTTTAACTAAATCCAAAGCATCCTCTGTTTCTCCAGCCCAAGGCAAATGGACAATCCAATCAATATAAGATTTCACCCGCTGTAAATTATCAATAAAATCCCCAATTTCCCAACTTAATCTCAACTGCTCCACCATTCCTTTGGCTTTTAAAGAAAGTTCTTCGGGCAAAGTAGAGGCGGCGATCAGCCTGCTTAACTGATCCAACTCTTTATCCAGCAATTCACTCTTTTTCATTTTAATACTCTCTCACTATACACGGGAAACTAGGTAGCCGCAAGTCTAATGTTCTTCTTGACTTTCGATTTATTTTCGATTACATTGGAATTATAAATGCTCACAAAACGCCAAAAACAAATTTTAAACTTTGTCAAAACCTTTAAAAAGAAAAAGGATTATTCACCATCTCTTGAAGAGATTAAGAAGCATCTGGAACTGTCTTCCGTATCTACTATCCACTATCACGTTAAAGCTCTGGAAAATCTCGGTTATTTAAAAAAAGAAGGGAACCGACCTCGAGCCATTGATGTTTATGAGAAAGAGCAGATGTCTCAAGTTCCCTTTTTGGGAATCATTGCCGCCGGATGGCCCATTTTAGCTGTTGAAGAAAAAGAAACCATTGCCGTGCCAACCAATAAACTTCCACAAGATGGCAACTTCTTTGCTTTACGAGTATCGGGTAAAAGCATGATCGACGAAAATATTGATAATAATGATGTAGTAATAATCAGAAGTCAATCCACAGCGAATAATGGTCAAAGAATTGTAGCCCTAATCAACAACGAAGAAATAACATTGAAAAAGTTTTATAAAGAAAAAAACAAAATAAGGCTGCAACCATCCAATCCAGCCATGGACCCAATTTATTTAGATTTTAGAAACCTACTTATACAGGGTATTGTGGTTGATGTTATTAAGAGCGGAAAAAGTATAGATACTATAAGCAAAAAAAGTGAAGCCAAAAAAAAGACAGTTAGAAAAGGCAAAAGTTTGGTTAACCAGATCCTTGAAGGAGATTGTCTACGAATTATGGAAGATATTCCAAGTAGATCAATCGATATGATCCTCTGCGATTTACCATACGGCACAACCCAGAATAAATGGGATAGCCTGATTCCTCTCGATAAGCTATGGAAACATTATGAAAGAATCATTAAAGACAACGGTGCGGTGGCATTGACTGCTCAGGGACCCTTTTCAGCACAGCTAATAATGTCTAATCCAAAATTGTTCAAATATAAGATTGCCTGGATAAAATCAAAATCTACAAATTTTCTTAATGCCAAAAAACAACCGTTAAGAAAGCATGAAGACATACTAGTTTTCTACAAAAAACAACCAAATTACAATCCCCAAATGTCTCCCGGAGAACCATATAATAAAGGATTCCGTAAAAAACAGCTCACCGGCAGTTATGGTGATTTTAAAACTATTGAGGTAAAAAGCAATGGGGAAAGATATCCTACTGATGTCATCTATTTTAAGACTGCTGAATCAGAGGGGCCAGTATATCATCCAACACAAAAACCAGTAGAATTAGGAAGATATTTAATTAAAACCTTTACAGGGCCGGGTGAATTAATTCTTGATAATACATGTGGTAGCGGAAGCTTCCTGGTTTCCGCAGTATTAGAAGGAAGAAAATTTATCGGAATAGAAAAAAACCAAGAAGTTTATCTGTTTAAAAAGAAAAGGATTGATTATATTGAGATTTGCAAACAACGAATTAAAAAAGCACAGAAGCACTACAAGAATAAAAAATAGCAAGCTGAAATTATTCTATATCCCGCTATAAGGCTCTTCAAGCATTGTTTTTTTCGCCTTTTTGTAATCCCTGCTTGTTATTTGCTTATTTTTTCTTAACCATTTTAGCAAATGGAAATATTGATTGGGATGAAGAATGGGTTTAACAGCTTGAGTTATGTTTGTTTTTGATTTTATAAACTTGACATGCCTATTTTTCAAAACACCTCTTCCGATTAGATCGTAGGCAATACGAACTGCATCTACAGAAGTAATGTTTAGATCTCCTTCATGTTTTTCGTCCTTCTGGACATCAGCTTTATTTATTTTTAATAGATCGGTCAATTTAGCCAATCCATTTAAATTTTTATTATAAAATTCTATTTCCTGCCCACGATATGTAAACCAAGTACGGCCCTGTTCTGTTAAAGAGCCTCTTGGAAGATAAACTCCTTCGCGTATTACTCTTTTTTTAGAAACCCATCCACATATATATAGTGTCCACTTACGCTGCCTCTTTGTTCCTGGAAGCATTCCATTGCTGGGAGTTTCCAAATGAGTCATTACATAAATATCGGTTTTTAGTTTTTTGGGATAAATTTGCCTTGCAAAAAAGTTATGTTTTGCCTCACGAAGTAACTCATCGTCACTTAAATATTCTTCTTGAAATGCTCGTTTGCCACCCCTACATTTAACATCAACTTTAACCTTTAAGGGTAATAAAAAATCATAGTCAACAGGATGATTAGCAGGATTAATGTCGGGCATTCCTAGTTCGTTACGAATTACTATCTCCGCCAAAGCTCCAAATCCTCGTTGCTCTATATTTCCCCGCTCTGCTCCTGTAATATTTCTGTTCTCCTCAACATATTTTGCTGCTTTCTTTCGCAAATTAAAACTTAGCTCATCAACAAGTTTTACAACGATTGGTTTAGGGAGGCAGTATGTATACATAAATTTACTTGATGAAATAACTCACTCTTTTTCATTTTAATACTCTCTCACTATACACGGGAAGGGTTAAGGCCGCAAGGATATTACCGCCGCGGATTAAAGGGGGTTTGTCTCCCTTGAGGCCTGGTTACTCCGGGAAGAGGCTCAACCAACTCTAAGTTAATTCTCCCCATGGAATCAACTTCCCTAACCCGAACCATTAGTTTTTGGTCAACCTCCAAAACATCGCTGGGATGATTAATATAACCAGAGCTAATTTTACTGACATGGACTAATCCATCCTGGCCGGGCAAAACCTCAACAAAGGCGCCAAAATCTTGAATTCGCTTCACTGTTCCCTCCAGCTCCTCCCCTACTTTTACTTCCCGGGTCAAACCGTCCACTTGCGCCAAAGCCTGGTTTAATTTTTCCTGATCAACTCCCGTAACAGTGACTCTTCCGCTATCCTCAACATCAATCTCACACCCGGTTTCTTCAATAATTTTTCTAATTGTTTTTCCTCCCGGTCCAATTAAAGTCCCAATTTTTTCCGGATTAATTTGGATCATGGTAATTTTGGGCGCATACTCCGAAAGTTTTTCCCGTGGTTTATCAAGTCCTTTAACAATCGCCGCCAAAACCTGCCCCCTGGCCTTTTTTGCCTGGGTTAAAGCTCCTTTAATAATCTCCATTGATAGCCCCTGAATTTTAATATCTACCTGAACTGCGGTAATTCCTTTTTCGGTTCCCGCGACCTTAAAATCCATGTCTCCATTAAAATCTTCTTGTCCGGCAATGTCCGTAAGGAGTACGTACTTACTCCCTTCCGAAATCAAGCCCACCGAAATACCCGCCACCGGACTGGTAATCGGCACTCCCGCATCCATTAAAGCCAAAGTAGAACCGCAAACCGAAGCCATGGAAGTGGATCCATTAGAAGAAAGAATTTCGGAAACAACCAAAATCGTGTAAGGAAAATCATCTTCGGAAGGAAGAACCGGCATTAAGGCTTTTTCCACCAAAGCGCCATGTCCAATTTCCCGGCGATTAAATCCTCCCATTCTTCCTGTTTCTCCAACCGAGTAAGGAGGCATATAATAATGGTGCATATAGCGCTTAGACTCTTCTCCTTCCGGGCTTTCAATTAATTGCTTGAGTGAAGGAGCGCCTAAGGTTACTACCGACAAAACCTTGGTAAAACCCCGCCGAAAAGTAGCCGACCCGTGAGTTCGGGAAAGTAAACCAACCTCTGCTTCCAAGAACCTAACTTCATCAAGCTTCCGACCGGCGACTCTTTTTCCCGCTAAAATCATTACTCTTAAGTTTTTCTTAAAAAGATAATTAACTATCTCTTTAATCACCGCTCCCCCGACCTCTTCACCCAGACCCAATCTCGCTTCCTC
>JADHWP010000023.1 GCA_016783425.1 Candidatus Shapirobacteria bacterium | reverse complement strand
GCTTGATCGGGATCGTTTTTAAATCAGCGTTAGCCGGTTTGATTTTCACCGCTCCTTGATAAGTACCGGCGGGAGTTGATTGGTCTATTTTAACTGTCAACCACCACTGTTTGGTTTTACCGGCCGGCAGATCAAACTCGCCGGCAGTTAAATAATCAGCAGTGTAAGGAATTAAAACTTCCGGGCTTTCGTATAAGCCATCTGAAAGCTTATTATACGTGCGGCGGACATCCAGCACTTTAATCACTCGGATATCAATTTTATCCGGGCCAATTCGATTAACGCCGCTGGTTAATTTATCCACACTAACCCTCACATTATCCAGCAGTTGGCCATCGACGGGGTTGTAAATTGCCAAAGTGGTGGACTCATACTCTCCCCGGGAAGCAAACAACTCCAAACCTCGGCTGGCGCTTAAAATCCGATCGCCAATAACAACATCAGGTTCAGTACCTGGTAAAATATAGTTTGAGGAAAAAGGATGGCGGTAAAAAACAGTGTAATCCGCGGCCAAAACCGGTAAAGGAAAAAAACAGAGCAAAGCAAGAATAAACAAGAAAATCCTAAAAACTTTTCTCACTCCTCCATTTTAATCAGTTTTCCAGTTGTTTAGCAAGGTATTAAGAAAACTCCCTCCCCCACTGCTATCCCAATTGGCCAGTAAAAAGGCCAAATCCAGCTCGTCAATTAGCCCTTGGGAATCGCAGTTTAAATTGCCCAAGGAACCATTAGGGCAAGAGGACTCCCCATACCAGCAAGCCTCATTAGTATTGGGAAGAGCCGCAAAAGCTTTGCCTAAATTATTAATTACCGCGCTGCCACTCGTTCTGGTCGTTAGCGCCCCAAAACAAGCATCTCTATTTCCAGCAATTGAGCCGGTCAACCAGGCAGAATCACAATTCCCGTAGCTCCACCAAAAATAGCGGTCAATTGAGGAGTCTGACTCCAGCCAATAAAGCAGTTTTTTCATAAAATCAACGCAAAGCTGATTAGGATCATTATCAATTCGGTCAAAGCGGCACTCGCAGCCAGTTTGAGTAGCAAGATACTCACAGCCTCCACCCTCCATTAAAGTGCCAAATTCCGTTAACCAAACTTCCAATCCCTTTTCTTTGTCTTTTACGGCTCCATGTTCAGAAATCTCCTGTTTAAAATTAGCAAGATAGGTATTAATTGTATTAGTGTTGTAAAGGGTGGATTGCCAACGATAGGTGTGAATATGCCAGCCGGCAATTACTTTAGTATAATCAGAATTAACCCGCTTATAATCTCCGGCTTCTACTTTTGTACGCCACTGCCCGGAAACTCCCGGATACCAGGCAACAATAAATTTAGCCTGCGGGTCTTTACCAAGAAGGTAATCAATGGCAAAAAGAATATCTTCGGTCATCTTCCCTACCCCTTTTTTATAATACTTATCCTCCTTCCATTCCGGTTCGTTTAAAATCAGCCAATATTTATTCTCGGCGGGCAAATTTTTTCGAGCCGTAATAGTTTCTTGAATTTTTTTAGCCGGACAGCACATATTCTCACTGCTAAAAGTCTCGGGTACTTGACTAATAGGGTTAATCAGAGCGCAAGGGACATTGCAAACGCCAGGATTTTGATTTTGTTTTAAAAAATAAATATGGGGGTATTTAAGCATGGGGGTAGTATTGTTGCTCGAAGAAATCGGACTGTAGCGGTAAAAGTGGCTAACTCCAAAACTGGATTTAGCGGAGGCGGATTCGTTGAGCAAAGCAGCTCCTTTTTTGGGCGAAGAGCAAACCAGGGCCAAAACAGGAGAGGGAAGGAGTAAAAATAAAACCAGTCCGAAACCAAGCTTTTTTATCATTTTTCAGCAATCTGCTTGTCAATGAAAAAGAATTTAACCAGCTCGATTAAGCCAATCTCAATAATCCCCAGTACAATTAAAAGCTCAACTCCGCCCGCGCCCAAAGGCTGAACCTTAAAAAGAGCTGACAGAGGGGGAAGCGCAAAAGTAATAAAAAGCAGGAAAAAACCAAAAAGAACCGCCAGGTTAAGACAGGAGTTGTTAAAAATGCGGATTTGCCAAAGATTCTTTTTAAAGGTTTTGCAGGCAAAAACATAAAGCAGAGAGTCAACCGCCAAAGCGGCAAAAATAAAAGAGCGAATGTAATTAATATCCAGGCCGCGCTGATTAAAAAACCAAAAAAGGCCAAAAAGCAAAAAGTCGGTGACAATGCCAATAATAAAAATGATCGTCTTCGCCTCTTTGTCTAAAATTGGCGCTCCCCTGGCCCGAGGCGGCTGTTTCATCAATGAATCATCCCCTTTTTCAAAAGCAAGGGCAAAAGAGGGTAAGCTGTCACCAATTAAATTAACCCAAAGGATCTGAACGGGCAGTAAGGGCAGGGGCAGTTTCCAAAGAAAACTGCCAACAACCAGCACTACCTCGGTAAAACTGTCGGCCAGCAAATAAACCGCTACCTTGCGAATATTTTCAAAAATCGCCCTCCCCTGGGCAATCGCGGCCACAATGGTGGCAAAGTTGCTGTCCAGCAAAACCATGTCCGCCGTCTCTTTGGCCACCTGGGTGCCTTGCGCTACCACAATCCCAATATCCGCTTTTTTTAAAGCTAGCGCATCATTCACCCCGTCCCCGGTCATCGCCACCACCTCCCCCTGTTCTTTTAGCGCCTCCACAATCTTCAACTTTTGAAAAGGATCGGTGCGGGCAAATAAAACAGTTTGAGAAACCGCTTTTTTCAACTCCTCCCCTTTTAGGGCTTTCAGCTCCTCTCCTTCTAAAATCTGTCTGTCTTGAAGCTTAAAGCCAATTCTTTCTAAAACTGCCCGGGCAGTTTGTAAATAGTCTCCGGTAATGACTTTTACTTTTAAACCAGCCCGCTGACAATCTCTAAGGGCTTTTTTTACTTCCGGGCGCACCGGATCATCAAGTTCAAAAAGGCCTAAAAAGTCCAAACAGCCAAAGTCCCCCAGTTTAATATTTCTTTTTTTCTTTCTTTTAATCTTTTTTAAATCAAATCTTTTTGGCTGATAAGCAACCCCAATCAGGCGATAGCCTTGACGGGAAGCTTTTTCAATTAAGATTTTCCATTTTTGCTGATCCTCAGAACAACAGTGAGCGAGTAAAACTTCCGGCGCCCCGACTACATAAGCCGCGCTGACCTTATCCTCCCTCGCTACCCGAAGCGAGTATTTGCGCTCCGAGGAAAAGGGGAGCGAAAAAAGCTTTTTAGCCCGATCGCGCGTTTTTTGGGGGTCAATTTTGTTTTTTTTGCTTCCCCTGGCAAACTCCCAAAAACCCTGGCCTTCAGGAGAGGAAAGATCAGCCCCTAAAACAGCCGCTTTTAAAGCCAGGGCATAATTATCAGCTTCCAGCCTGGTTACCCGGACTCGGCCTTCGGTTAAAGTGCCGGTTTTGTCCACACAAATCACGCTGGTCGCTCCCAAAGTTTCGGCGGAAACCAGTTTTCGCACCAAGGCTTTACGCTTAAAAATCTTTTGCATCCCCACCGCCAAAATTACCGTTAAAGAAATAGTCAACCCTTCGGGAATTGAAGAAACCGCCACCGCCACCGCCAATTCAAACATCTCCACCAACCCCCCGCCAGCAGATACGCCCCAAATAAAAATGAGCAGGCACAAGGCCCCAAAAAGAATTGACAGGGTTTTGGCCAGGCGCGAAAGCTGGTTTTGCAAAGGAGTTGCCTCCTCAACTGTGGTTTGCAAAGCCTTGGCAATTTTACCGACCTTAGTCTGCAGGCCGGTTTTAGCAACCACCATCAACCCGTGCCCGCCAACCACCACCGTGCCCGAAAAAACTTTGGTTTTTTTAACAACCGGCAAAGATTCACCGGTTAAAATTGACTCATCAACACTTAACTCATTACTCTTAAGAAGCAGGCCATCGGCGGGAATTTTTTGGCCGGTAGAAAGCCTGACTAAATCACCCGGAACTAAATTCTGAACCTCAACCTCTTCCTCTTTTCCTCCCCGAATTACTTTGACTTTAAAAGGAATTACTTTTTTTAAAGCCGCCAGAGCATTGTCAACTTTTTTTTCCTGATAAAAGCCCAAAAAAGTATTAACCGCAACCGCCAGAAAAATAACAATAGAGTCGGAATAACTTTTTAAAGCTAAAGTGATTAAACCGGCAAAAATAAGGATATAAATTAAGGGGCTTTTAAGCTGGTCCAAAGCAAGGCTAAAAACCGACTTTCCCTTTTCTTCAGGCAAGGTATTGGGCCCATGTTTTTCCAGTAAATTAGCTGCCTCTTGGGCAGTCAAACCAGATTCATTCACAAACTCAGTATAGCAAATTAAAAATGAAGGGGGTCCTGCTAGTTTCTTACTTGACAAAAGTTTTTCTCTGATATACAATCATATTAAGTTAATAATTATGTTAAGTTGTTATGAACGAACAATTAGCTTTTAGTTTAGCTAAAAAGATAAATATTTCCTTAGAACAGGTTGTGCGGGAAGAATATGAAATAATTATTCTCAAAAAACTTTTTGAGAGCGATCTGGGCAAGTATTTTGTTTTCAAAGGAGGAACTGCTTTAAGACTGGCTTACGGCTCGTCCAGGTTTTCTGAAGATTTAGATTTTTCGGTAGTTAAAAGTTTTAAAAGGAATCAGCTAAAACAGCTTTTAAAGGAAATAGACGATCAAGATTCAAATTTACAGTTAAACCAGGCTTTGCAAAAGAAAAATACTTATTTTGCTCTTTTTAAGGTAAAGCAGGACTTTTTACCCCAGGCTTTTTCAATTAAATTTGAAGCTTCAGTAAGGCCAATTGCCTGGAAAAAGAATATTGATTACCAGCTTGCTACTCTAAACAGCCAGGTAACCAGTTTAACTGTTTTAGCCCAAGTAGCCAGTTTAAAAAGAATAAATAAAGATAAAAAAAGGATCAAGCCTTTAAGAATCAGAGATATTTTTGACTTGTGGTTTATTAGCCAAAAATTAGGCAGCCAGTTCCAGCTTGATTTTTCTTCCTGGCCGGCCAAGATAGTGAAAAGAGAATTAAATAAATATTTGCCTTTAAAAGAAAGGGAATTAATCAGCCAATGGCTACCAGAAAAATAACTGACATTCAACTAATTAAAACTTTAAAGGATTTAAATAAGCCTTTTTATTCAGTGGCGGATTTGGAAAAGGTGTTAGATTTAGAAAGAGAGAGCTTATATGTTCTTCTTAATCGCCTGGTTAAGAAAGGAGTATTGGTAAAGTTAAAAAAGGGAGTTTATCAGCCAGCCTTTCAAAGCCCGGATTTAAAAAAAGTAGCTAATGAGCTTTATTATCCTTCTTATCTTTCTTTTGAATCGGCTCTTTCTATTTATGGAATAATTAACCAGGTTCCTTACGTTCTTACTTTTGCCACTAGCAGAAGATCGAAAAAAATTGAGTTAGCGAACACTCCAGTCGAGTATCGCCAAATTAAAAAAGATTATTTTTTTGGTTTTCAGTTAAAAAACGGCTTTTATTTAGCGGAAGCAGAAAAAGCTCTTTTGGATCAGCTTTATTTAATCAGCAAGGGCCAGGTAGAAAAAAACACTAGTGAGTGGTCGCTTCTAAACCTGGATCAAAAAAAGTTGATAAAATACAGTCAAATTTTTCCTCAAACAGTTCAAGGGGCGGCTAAGAAACTGCTTGCCCGGCTGGGAAAGCCAGTGGTTACCCTGGAATCTTAACCCCTACAAGCTACACCCCTAAGCTTCATGCTAGAATGGGTATTATGAAAAAAGTAAAAAGCTATTTGACCAGACTGAAAACTTACTGGTACTACTCGACCAAAATGGCGGTTTTGTTCTATCGCTCCAACCCCAAAATTTGTCTGGGAATGCTCATTGGAGTGATTATCGTTGCCCTTACTCCCCTGCTTTGGTCTTACCTTTTGCGCCTGATTATTGATTTTATCATTGAGGTTAGCCAAAAAAAGATTATTTTTGACCCGAATTATTTTGGCCGCTTACTATTTTTCTTTTTTATCATTGAACTTCTCGGCCGGATTACCTGGAGGCTGATTGATTATTTTGACCGGATTATTTACCTGGATTTTGGCCGCTTTTTAACGATTAAAACCAACGAAAAATTCGCTTCCCTGGATTTTGAATACTGGGAAGACCCGGAGCTGAATAATCTTTTTAACAAGGTGCGGGAAAGCTATACCTGGCGGCCAATTAACTTTGCCCACCGCCAGCTTTGGCTGGTCCAAGGGCTGGTTTCGGTAATTTCCAACACGTTGGTGGTAATTGGCCTGGGGCCAATTTATTTTCTGCTGATCTTTTTTTCTTCCCTGCCGGAATTTTTAGTCGGGGTAAAGTTTAGCCGAAACGTCTGGAGTATTCATGGCGCCAAAGGACCCATCAGGCGTGATTTTTGGAATACTTCTTCCTATCTGGGCAGTCATGAGTACCTGCCCGAAATTCATATTTTAGGGATTCAAAAAGCTTTACTGCAAAGGCTGGATCGCCTTTATAATAAATTTTTCAACTACCAAAAAATTGAAATTAAAAAAATGTCCAAAAACCGAATCTTAACCGCTATTTTCTCTTTTGCCGTTTATCTGCTAATTACCAGTTTAATTCTTTTCAAAGCCCTGGCCGGCCTAATGACCATCGGCACTTTGAGTTTTTATATCAGTCGAGTCAGCGCTTTAAGCGGTAGTTTTAAGGATTTATTTCACAATTTATCGCAAAACTTTGAAGATTTACTTTACGTTGAAGACTTGTTTAAGGTTTTTAACTTAAAAAGAAAAATTGGCAAAAACCCCAAAGGCGTAAAAGTCAAAGCCCCATTCACCATTGAATTTAAAAATGTCTGGTTTAAATACCCAAACAGTAAAAAATATGTTTTAAAAGATTTTAACCTCACTCTTGAGCCCAATAAAAAAATTGCTTTAATCGGCGAAAACGGAGCCGGCAAAACCACCCTGGTTCGGCTTTTGGTGCGCTTTTATGATGTTACCAGGGGCAAAATCTTCATTAACGGGCATGATCTGGCTAAAATAAACCTTGATCATTGGAGGGCTAACTTAGGGGCCTTGTTTCAGGATTTTAACCGCTACGCCTACTCGGTTCAGGAAAATATCCGCTTGGGAAATGTAAACCAGCCTTTTGAAAAAGAACTTTTTGATAAAGTTTTAACCAAATCAGGGGCCAAGAGTTTTGTCGACAAACTTCCCAAAAAAGACAAAACGATTTTATCCAAACAGTTTAAAGACGGTTCCGAGCTCTCCACCGGCGAGTGGCAAAAAATCGCTCTTTCCCGGGCTTTTTTCAGAAACGCCCCTTTGCTTATTTTGGACGAGCCTACTTCCGCGATTGACGCCAAGTCCGAATACGATATTTTTCAGCAAATTCATAAATTTGAAAAAGGCAAAGGAGTAATTATGATTTCTCACCGCTTTTCTACCGTGCGCGGGGCCGACCAAATTTACGTGATTGATAAAGGGAAAATAACGGAAAAAGGCACCCACCGGCAGCTGCTCGATAAAAAAGGCCATTACGCCGAGCTATTTAGCCTCCAGGCCAAGGGGTATGAGGGTTAGACTTTCTCCCCCCTTCTTCTTCTCCACTTTTCTAACTAGCCTAGTTGCTTCTGGGCCTAGGGCAAGATTAAACCAGGACCCTCTGGGTTCAACAGCCGGCAAATTTACTTTTACCAAAGCATAGCTTCCGTCAGGGCGCCTGATAATTATAAAACCACCGCCTCCCTCCTTAAAAGCCTGCTTTCCCAAGCGATAAACCCGACCCAAATCAGCTTCTACTAAAACCAACTCGCCAGGGTTAATCTTTAACTCTCGAGCAAAATCTTCAATTTGACCTTTTTCAGACCGGGAAAAACGCCAAGGGCCAAATTCTTTGTCTGCCCAAATAGTCTGCCCACCCACCTCCACCCGTTCCAAAATAATCTCGCCCTGCTTTAATTCTCGAGACATTTCTTCACCCACCGGGATACTGATTTCTTCAGGCAAAGAAAGTGGAGCCTCTTTTTCAATTGCTTTTGGCAGATCCTTTTCCCGATGATAAATTTCAACTAATCCTCCCCCTCATCACCCCAATTTTACCACAAAAGCCCTATAGTTTTTACTTAAACTTATGATCACTCCCGGAGTGTGATACTAAACTACAAAATAAGGAACATAAGAACTGACTCCTTTGTAATTCAATATTTACTTAATTTCTACTAATCAGAAAAAAGACTATTCTGGCTCTTCGCCAACTACTCTGCTTAATAATTCCCTAAAGGAAAGACCATATTTATTCGCTAGAGCTTGTGCTCCCTCAATCGCTCCTCTTACTCCTTCTTCTGCCAAGGTTTTATTACTGAAACGAGGAGGCTGAATTTTTACTCCTGCAACTCTGATTTTTTTGTAACCCCTAACACCATTTAAAGCCGGATCGCCACCTAGGCTTACGTCAAATTTCGCCTCTTGACGCCATATCCTCAAAGTAGCATCAACAACCGCTTCACTGGCAACACTCTCATCCCCACTAAATTCTTCTAACAATTTCTTTCTCGCTCGCCCATTAGAAACTGCGCTTGTCTTTACAATTTTAAATTGAGTTACAGCTAAACAAAACTAAAAAAGAAGTTAAAAGCGTGGGAGTTTAACCTTTGGCGCTATTTCGAGGCTAGTCTATTATGAAATTTCAAATCCAGCCCCTTTTACTATTTCCCTACTTTTTCCAGCCGTTTCCATTACTTGAGATACCCACTGTTTAGATATTTTAGGGTAAGTTTTTGAAGAGTAACATATAGTTTCCCTTTCTCCATCGGGGAAACATAAAGCTGTTTGACTCACAACCCTGGATCCAACTCCATTGGGGGTTATTGTAAAGATTTCCTCTTCTAATTCTAAACAGCCTTCATTTTCAGATGGCTCCGTATATCTATGGACACGGGTATTGTAGTCTCCCTCATCAGTAAGGTAATGCTCAAAGGCAAGCAGGCCTGTTGGACAATGAAACACCAAAACCCTTCCTGTTCTTACCTGCTGTACAAGATAAGCTTCTGCTTCTTTTATTTCAAAATGAGAGAAATGTTGGTGGTGAAAATCTTCTTTTCTTTTCTTGAATGCATCGGCCCCAAGAAGTGCCTCCTCATTTGGTGTTAAAAAAGATAGATCTGGGGAAATATTATAAAACTCCATTCCTTCTCGGATTTCCCTTCCTTTTTCTGAAGTGATTGCTTTTCTGATTTTTTCTCCAACTGGAGATACCAACTGTTCCATTTTTTCTCCTTTCCCCTCTTCTACTTCTGAAAATGTGTAAGGTTCTCTCATAATTTTCTTAAAAATGCGAGCGATAATTTTCCGTATTTTTAACTTACAACAAATATACTGGATTATAAACCTATTGTCAAGACCCTGTACAATGTAATATTACTTCTCAATTGTCTGTTTTAAATCATCTAAAAACATTTAAGATTGTCATTCTGAATTCAGTTCAGAATCTTAAACAATGAAAGAATAGATCCCGAAACAAGTTCGGGATGACACTTGGTGTGGACAGTTCAGGTGTTAAAAAAGGGTGACCATTGAGACGTCAAGTTACAAGGCTCGTTTCAAAAAAACTCTGGGCGAGAAATATAATAACTGGAAAATCAGTAATCCTAACTAGATTTAATTTCACTCATAATGCTATTATTACGACAATGACCGATCAACTTGAACAGTTTCCTCAACCTCAACTTTCTTCGAAAGAAATCATTCACCCTGAAAACTCTGCTGGAGTTAATTTT
>JADHWP010000004.1 GCA_016783425.1 Candidatus Shapirobacteria bacterium | reverse complement strand
ATGTATGAATTGGAGTATATCTTGCCTGGAGAAGTAGCGGCCACAAAAACTCTTCTTAAAATGGATAGTGAACAAAAGCTACTCTACAATGTTATCCACAAATAGTTTAGCTAGGGTGCTGCATTGCGCAAGACGGGATCAACCGAAATCATCGCCCGCTTTTTCCAACTACTTTTTATTTGACTAATCCACTTTAATTGCTGCCTGGGAGGGGCGGTGGCCAAATGGCACCAATTAATCTCTTGGTTAAAATTAAAATGGTCTAAAGAAAGATGCGAAGACAGATCTCCTCTTGCTTTAAAAAAACGCTCTTCTTTTTTTTCTTTAATTATAAAACGATCAGAATTAAACCGTTGATCTATCACTACTCCCTCTAAATCAATCCCTGCCCGGAACAAACCACTCAAATCAAAATCCTGGCCACATAAGCTGATTAATTTAACCCCCTTTTTAGGAAAAAATTGGGCGGCGGCCCAAGCAACTTGATAACCTGCCCCGGCCCAATAAACACCTTTTCCAAAAGAAGTTTCAGTTTCATTAACCGCCAAATGGCCAACAACCACCAGCTTGATCATCTTTAGCTACTTTTTTATCTGCAAAAGTTATCGCCGGGGCGATTGCTTTTTTTTGCGCGCTCTGCCCATTTGACCGGCTTTTCTTCTCTCTCTCGCCCGAGTGTCAACCGTGAGCAAGTTTGCCCCGCGCATTAAAGGCTTATAAACTTTTTCGTTATACTTCACTAAAGCCCGGGCCAAAGTTAAACAAACAGCCTCCAGCTGTCCTTTAGGCCCCCCTCCCCGAACCTCAAACTGTCCATGAAACTTGCCCAGGCATTTTCCGGCTGCCAATGGTTTTTGGTAAACCGCTTGAAAGCGTTGGACGGGAAAATATTTCTCAATGGATTTACCGTTAACCGTAAATTCTCCCTTGCCCTCATAAAAACGCATCGTGGCCACCGCCGTTTTTCGCCGACCTTTAGAGTAAATGTATTTCTTTTTTCTCATAAGGATGCTCTGCTTTTGCAAAAATTTTTAACCTTTTTATTCTTTTTTTGCGTAACTTATTCTTAGGCAGCATTCCCCAAACTGCCCTCTTAACGGCCGCAGTGGGCTTTTTTTCCATCAACTCTCTAAGGCTAACCTCTCTTAACCCTCCCGGATAACCGGTATAGTGCTGATAGACTTTGTTTTTAACCTTAGTTCCGGTTACTCTTACTCGAGCCGCATTAATAACTACTACATAATCACCACTATCCAGATGATAACTAAAAGTGGGCTTATTTTTACCCATAAGC
Source organism: Candidatus Shapirobacteria bacterium (assembly GCA_016783425.1). Lineage (GTDB taxonomy): Bacteria > Patescibacteriota > Microgenomatia > UBA12405 > BS750m-G30 > BS750m-G30. The sequence continues at coordinate 33,407 of JADHWP010000004.1, read as the reverse complement.
AGATGGGCGATTTGGGTAGCCAATCTTCCCAAAATCTCCCCCTTGGCATCAAATAAATACCATTCCCGCTTTATTTCCCTCTTTTTAGGCGAATAGGTTTTCATTTCTTCTCTTCCTTTTCTTTTTTAATTCCCCCTTTTTTGTCAACCAATTCTAAAGCCACCAGCAAGGCATTGTCTCCTTTTCTTCTTTTTATTCTCCTTAAGCGAATTATCCCCCCTTGATTATCTTTAAAACGGGGAAGCAGCTGGGTGGCAATCTGATTAACAAACTCTTGATCATTAAATAAAGAAAAAGCGTATCGACGGCCGGAAAGATTATTTTTCTTAATTCGGGCAATAATTCTTTCGGCTAAAGGAATGATCGCCTTGGCCTTGGTTAAGGTGGTTTCAATCCGGCCATGTAAAAACAAAGAGCGGACTAAGTTTTTCTTAACTGACCGCCGGTGATCGTAATCCCGGCCTAGCTGTTGTTTCTTTTTTCGGTGACGCATGAGAATTTAACTTTTAATATTAACTCCCCGACTTCGCAAAACTTTAATCAACTGATCGCAAGATTTATCTCCAACGTTTTTAACCTTAAGCAGGTCTGACTTTTTCAAATCCTCAAAATCAGCCAGTTTTTTAAAACCGCTTTTTTTTAAGGCATTAACCAGTCTTAAGGGTAGATCGATCTCCTCCAGATATAAAGAAAGGCTATCATTTACTACTTCTTTTTTAGCGGGAGCGGCTGGTTTTTTTGCTGGTTTCACAATTAAAGAAAATCCTTTCTCCAGGATTTCCGCCGCTTTTTTCAAAGCCTCCGCGGAAGATATGGTCTGATTAGTCCAAATTTCCAGGGCTAATTCGTTCATTCCCTCTTTCTTGCCAATCCTGATATCTTTGACTGAATAATTAACTTTAACAATGGGTGAGAAGATAGCATCCACGCTAATCCATCTCATTTTTTCACTCTTGTGCTCATCGGCCAAAGAATAACCAACTCCTTTTTCCGCCTCAAAATCAATTTTCAGCTCTGATTGACGATCAGCTAAATTAGCTAAAACCAAATCAGGGTTAGTAATTTCTACTCCCGTAGGAATTTTAATATCTCCCGCCTTTACTACCCCGGGGCCTTTTTTCGCCAGCTGAAACTTAACTAAGCCCTCTCTTTTGGACTTAATCCTAATTTTTTTAATGTTCATAATCACATCAATCAAATCTTCTTTTACCCCTTTAATTAAAGCAAAAGAGTGATTGGCTCCTTTTACCCTAATCCGAGTAATCGCCACTCCGGGCATATGTTGAAGTAGAACTCGGCGCAAAGAATTGCCAAAAGTATCACCAAAGCCCTGGGGCAGAGGAGAAAGAATAAAACGGCCATAACCTTTGCTTTCTTCTTCTTTTTTAGAGATCCAAAATTTAAAATTTTCCATGATTCTTTAGCCTCCTTTTCCCGCTTATAGCGGGATTAAATTTTAACGAGAATAATATTCAACTACTAATCCGGAATCAAAATCAGCCGGTAAATCAGCAACTTTCGGCGCTCCTTTAACCAGTCCAATTAATCCTTTTTTGGCGAGCCAATCCGGAATTTCCACATCTTTTTTGGCGAGCCACTCTTTTACCTGTTTTAGCCCGCCTGCTTTAGCGGATAATTCAATTCGGTCTTTTTCCTTAGTTTGAAAAGAAGGAATAGTTACTTTTTGATCATTAACCTTAAAGTGTCCATGGACAATTAACTGCCGGGCAGTTCGGCGTGAAGGAGTCAAGCCCATTTTGTAAACAACATTATCCAGCCTTGATTCTAAAAGACAGATTAAGTTCTTTTCCATTTCTCCTCCAATTTTCTCGGCTTTAAGAAAATAATTTTTTAGCTGTTTTTCACTCACTCCGTAAAACCTCTTAACTCTTTGCTTTCCTCTTAATTGGGTGCCGTAACCGGAAAGCCGTAAACTGCTTTTTAACCCATGCTCTCCCGGAGCAACCGGGCCTTTTCTCTCAAGAGGACATTTAGCGGAAAAACAGCGCTCTCCCTTTAAGAAAAGCTTGGTTTTTTCCCGACGGCATAAGCGGCATTTTTGATTTAATAAAGCCATTTTAAACTCTTCTCCTTTTGGGCGGTCGAGGACCATTGTGGGGAATGGGCGTTACGTCGGAAATAGAAAGCAAGTCTATTTCTCTTCCCGCTCCTAAAATTTTCAAAGCGGAGTCCCGGCCCGGACCAGGTCCTTTTATATAAACTTCTACTCTTTTAATTCCCAGCTTTTTAATTAGTTCAATCGCCGCTTCTAAAGTGCTATTGGCCGCGTAGGGAGTGGATTTTCTGGTTCCCTTAAAGCCCAAGCGCCCGCAAGAAGTCCACGCCAAAGGCCTACTCTTTTCATCGGTAATCGTGACCAGGGTATTGTTAAAAGAAGCGCTAATATAAACTCGACCCTCGCCACTAAAAAAACGGGTTTCTTTTTTCTCTAAACTCTTTTTTTCTTTTTTAATTTGGGTGCTCATTTTAGTTTACTTTTTACCTAAAGCCGCTTTTTGCTGAGACTCAATTTTAGCCCACATTTCCTTGGTTAAAGCGCCTACTGTCTTTTTCTTGCCTTTCTTGGTGCGCGCATTACTTCTGGTTCGCTGGCCCCTGACCGGCAAACTCAAAATATGCCGAACGCCCCGGTAACAACGAATGGCTTTTAACCTCTCCAAATCAGATCTTATCTCGGCTCGCAAATCCCCTTCTGTTTTAAATTTAACCAGCGCCGCTAAAATGCAACTGATTTCTTCAGGGGTTAACTTGGCCGCTCTTTTATCCGGATCCAGTTTGGCTGTTTTAATTAATTCCTTTACCAGACTGGGGCCAATGCCATAAATTCTAGTTAAAGCAATTTCCAATCTTTCCTGATCCGGTATTTGCAAACTTCCTATTCTCATTATTTAACCTTGTCTTTGTTTATGACGGGCAATTTTGCAAATAACAAAAACCCGGCCGCGTCGTCGCACAATCTTGCAATCTCGACATCTTTTTTTAACGCTTGCTTTAACTTTCATTTTTTCACTTTTCCCGATAAGTAATCCGGCCCTTGGTCGGGTCATTAACATCCATTTCTACTTTCACCTTGTCTCCAGGCACAATTCTAATATAATTTTGCCTCATTCGACCGGAAAGATAAGCAAAAACCTCCTGGTCATTTTCCAGTTTCACTCTAAAGGTGGTATCCGGTAAAGACTTAACCACCAGGCCATAAAAATCTTGCTTTTGACTATTATTAGACATTTTTCCAAACAAACGGAGTTAACTCTTCCGCTTGGTTTTGACCCACTAAAACCGTTTTCTCAAAAAGTGCTGCTATTTTACCATCCTGGGTGCTAATTGTCCACCCGTCAGGGCCTACTTTTATTCCTCCCCTTCCCTTAGTATAGATTACTTCCAGGGCCAAAGCCATTCCTTCTTCCAGCCTGGGAGTATCTTCTTTTTTCCCCCTTAAAACCCCGGGAACATTGGGTAGCTCATGCAAACTCTTGCCTACTCCATGGCCGGCCAATTTAGAAACTACCTGATAACCGGCTTTCTCAATTACTGTTTGAATTGCAACCGAAATATCCCCCACATAATTACCCGCTCTGGCGGCTTTAATTGCTTGCGCAAGGGCCATTTTCCCCGCTTGAAGAAATTTAGTTGCCTCTAGGCTTTTCGCTTTTAGCCTTTCTCCGCCAGCTGGCGGATTAATTTCTACTGTATAAGCCATATCTACGTGCCAACCGGCAAAAATAAGGCCCATATCCAGGCTAACTAAATCCCCTCTGGTAATAATCCGCTCATTGGGCACTCCATGGACCACTCCTTCATTAATATTAAGACAGGCCGCCCATTGATAATTCCGCACCGTCTTAAAGGAGGGCTTTAGGCCAATTTTATTTAATAAATCTTCAGCTTTTTGATTAACTTCCGCTAAGCTAACTCCGGGCTTAATTTTTTTCAAAGTTTCTCCGAAAACAAAGCTTAATTTTTCTCCTCCAGCCTGTAAAGCTTTAGTTCTACTCATTACTTTTTCACCTTTTTTCCAACTAATTGCAAAACCTCTTGATGAATAAGTTTTACTTTTCTTTCTCCGTCAACTTCTATCAAAATTCTTTTTTTTCGGTAATAAGCCAGGATCGGTTTGATTGTTTTTTCATAAGCAGCCAATCTACTGATAATTGCCTCCCGGCTCTCATCTTTCCTTTTTTGACCGGAATAAAAGCCTTTGCCCTTTTTAGCCAAATTTTCCCGACGTCTCATAATTTCTTGAGTACTCACCTGAAGATGAATCACTAAATCCAATCTTCCCCCCTGCTTGGCTAAAAATTCATCAAGCAATGGCGGTTGATCCGGCAGGCGAGGAAAGCCATCAAGAATAAATCCTTTATCAAGCGCCCGCCTCAAGACCGGCTTTAAAGTTGCGATAACTATTTCTGTCGGAACCCAGAGTCCTTGGACAACAAACCTTTTTGCTGCTTTCCCAAGCTTACTTTTCTTTTCTATTTCTTTTCTAAACACAGCTCCCAAGGAAATATGTTTAATGCCTAATTTTTTTTCCAAAAGCTTGGCTTGAGTGCCCTTGCCTCCCCCTGAAGGACCAATAATCACTAAATATAAAGGCTTATTTTTCATTTAAAAATAATTTTGGTAACGCCAGGTCTGAACCAGGTTTTCCAGTAAACGATGCAATTCTAAAACTACGGAAACAACAATTAAAATTCCCGTTCCCCCCAAAGAAAGAGTAGACAAATTAGTCGCCCGCTGGCTTAAAGCCGGCAAAATAGCGATCACTCCTAAAAAAATGGCTCCGGCGGCAGTCACCCGGGAAAGAAGAAAATTAAGTTTTTTTTCCGTACTTATTCCTGGCCTGACCCCCGGGATAAAACCTCCGGACTTGCGCAAATTTTCGGCTACCTCTTTAGGATTAAAAACCACCGTGGTATACAGATAAGCAAAAGCGATTACAAAAACAAAGTAAAAAAGGCTGTAAGCCAAACCATTAACCGCAAAAAAATCAGCCAGGTTTTGGCCAAATCCAGCTAAATTCTCCATCTTAACCTGACCTAAAAAGCGACCCAGTATTTGGGGCAAAGAAACTAAAGAAAGGGCAAAAATAATCGGCATTACTCCGGCGCTGTTGATTTTTAAAGGCAGGTAGCTTTCCTGGCTCATCGGTCCTCTTTTGGACCGACGGGCATAACGGATGGGAACTTTTAAAAAAGCCTCATCCACAAAAGTAATCCCTCCCACCACACCTAAACTCATTAAAACAAAAGCCAAAAGTCCAAAAACATTTTGCCCGGAAGCGACTGCTAAACTTTTAAATAGAGAAACCGGATAGCGGCTGACAATTCCGGAAAAAATAAGCAAGGAAATTCCATTGCCAATTCCATACTGATTAATTAACTCTCCTAAAAACAAAAGCAAAGCGGTTCCGGCGGTCATAGTGAGCACAAAAGCAATTAAATAAGGAAGCGAAAGATTATCAATAATTGTCTGGCTTCTAAGCAAGGCGTACATTCCGAATGATTGTAAAACAGCCAAAGGAATAGTAGTCAGGCGAGTATACATCGCCAATTTTTGACGGCCATACTCTCCTTCTTCCCGAAGCTGTTTTATCGCCGGAAAGACAAATCCTAAAAGTTGAAACATTACCGAAGCATTGATATAAGGGGTAATCCCTAGGGCGGCAATAGAAAAATTGGCTAAAGTTCCGCCCGAAAACATGTCCAGCAAAGCCAAAAATTGGTTTTGGGCAAAAAAAGACTGGAGAATTTCGGTTTTAACTCCGGGAGCGGGAATGTGAACTACCAGCCGGAAAACTAATAAAATCAATAAAGTAAAAAGAAGTTTTTTTCTTACTTGAGGAATTCGCCAGGAATCAAGATAGATTTTAATTGCCGAAAGAATACTTTTTTTCATTTACTGATCCTGCCCCCGGCCTTAATAATTTTCCCGGCCGCTTTAGCTGAACAAGGCAAGTCCACGATTAGCTTTTTCTCTAGCTTGCCGGTTCCCAAAATCTTGACTTTAGTTTTTTCTGAATCTATTAAGTTCTTTTTTTTTAGGGAAGCAAGGTCTACTTTTTCTTCGTTTTGATAATGCTTATTAAGCTGGTCTAAATTTATAACTAAAGCCTCTTTTCTGGCTTTTAATTTTCCTTTTCCGCGCCAGAGGGGGAGTCTTTTTAACCAGGATTTTTTAATTTTACCACCATCAAAAGTCAGCTTTACCTTTCCCCGCGCTTTATGCCCCTTGCTCCCCCGGCCGCAAGTGTGGCCTCCTTTGCCTGAACCATAGCCCCGGCCAACCCGCTTTAATCTTCTTTTTATTTTGGTAACCGGCAGGGAGTTAAGGTTAATCATTCCCGTAAAGCCTTAAAACCTTTAAAAACCGCCTGAATATTAGCATTTTTATTGGAAGAACCCATCACTTTGGCCGTTAAATTATCAATTCCCGCTACTTGAGCAATTGAACGAATAACACTACCCGCAATTAAGCCGGCCCCGGCTCTTCCGGGCCTAAGGAACACTTTTGCTCCCTTAAACTTGCTGGTAAAAGGATGGGGAAGAGCCTGGTTAACCAGGGGAAGTTGAATAACCGCTTTTCGGGCTTTTTTCATCGCTTTTTTTATCGCCGAAGGAACATTCTTGGCCCGAGCTAAAGCAAAACCAACCTTGCCCTTGCGATCTCCCACTACCACTAAAACAGTAAAGGCAATTTGATTCCCTCCCTTAGTTTTTTTAGAGGTTCTTTTAATCTCTAAAATCTTTTCTAACCAGTCACCCTCAATTGGTCTTCCTCTTTTTTGATAATTCATTTTTATTTTTTAAAACTTTAATCCTCCCTTGCGAGCCCCTTCGGCCAAGGCCTTAATCCGACCGTGATAACGATAACCGGAGCGATCAAATGATACTTTTTTCACTCCCAGCTTTAAAGCTTTTTGAGCTAGCTTCTCTCCGGTTAAAAAAGCAACTTTAGTTTTAGTTAGCTCTTTTTTGGAACTTAAACCCTTGCTAAAAACAGTAACCAGGGTTTTTCCGGTCGGTAAATCAACAACCTGGCCCAAAACATGGCGATTAGAGCGAAAAACTACTATTTTTCTTCCTCGCCCACCTTGCTTTAACTTACCCCTTATTTTTTTAATTCTTTTTGATTTAGTCTTGTTCATTTTTTAAAATTTCTAACAAAAATTTAGGCCGCTCCGGCTTTCGCAATTTTACCCGGTTTTAACTTAATTTCTTCATCCGAGTAGCGAATTCCCTTACCCTGATAAGCATCAGGAGGACTAATCTTTCTTAAAGCAGCGGAAAAAAGTCCTACTTTCTGCCGGTTACAACCCTGAACCTTAATTTTGTTCTCTTCTGTACTTACCCGCAAATCTTCAGGGATAGCTATTTTCACCGGATGGGAAAAACCCAGGGTTAAAACAAGCTGGTTATCATGCAGATCTACCTTATAACCGGTGCCAACCACTTCTAATTGCTTTTCCCAGCCCTCAATTACTCCCTTAACCGCATTTGCCAGCAAACTTCTTACGGTGCCATGATTAGCCCGAGTTTTTTTGTCTTCCCGCCAGCGGCTCACTTTTAGAATGTTTTCTTCTTTTTCCACTTTAATCCCGTCCGGAATAGCTACCTTTACTTCTCCCCAAGGGCCCTGGACCAGGACCTGATCTTTTTCCAAAGTAACTTTAGCTTCAGTTAAAATTAAAACCGGTTGTTTGCCAATTTTAGACATTTTTCACCAAATAAGAGCAATAACCTCACCGCCTAAATTCTGTTTTCGCGCCTGGCTTCCCCTCATTATTCCCCGAGGAGTAGAAATAACCACCAATCCTTTTGAAGTAGAGGGGTAAGGAATTTCTCCCGCCTTGGCATAATACCTTCTTCCGGGCTTGGAGTATAGCTTTAAATCCCAAAAAGGCTTTTCTTTTTTACTAATTAAACCAACCTCTAAATCAGAAAAACTTTTTTCTTTTTGTTTTTTAACTACTACTGTAGCCAAAAAACCACTATCTACTAAAACCCTGGCTACTTCTTCCTTAATCTTTGAGTAAGGAGTAACGATCACAGATTTGCCTGGCAAATGAGCATTTTTTATTTGAACCAGAAAATTTCCCAAAGGATAATTATTCATTTTTTTTACCAACTCGCTTTTTTAACTCCCGGCAATAAACCATCCCGGGCTAATTTTCGAAAACAAAGGCGGCATAAACCAAAAAAACGGATAAAGCCCCGGGGCCGGCCGCAAAGCCGGCAACGATTGCGATATCTTATTTTATACCTTAATTTTTTCTCTTCCCGAACAATTTTTGCCTTAGAGGCCATTTTTTTATCCTTTCTTCGCCAGGGGCAAACCCATCGCTAACAATAACTCTTTGGCCCAAAGTTTATTTTTGGTAGAAGTAACTAAAGTAACCTCTACTCCCTTAATTCGCTTGATTCTCTCCACCGGCAAAGCGGGAAACACCGTCTGTTCAGGTAGACCCAGGCTGTAATTAGCCTGGGAATCAAACTTAGTTTCCGGCAAACCCCGAAAATCTCGTAATCTGGGCATAACCAGCTTAAAAAGAATTTCCAAAAAATCATACATTCTTTTTCTTCGCAAAGTAACTTTCAGGCCAACCGTTTCTCCTGGTCTTAACTTAAAGCCAGCCACGGCTTTTTTAGCGGTACAAATCTTTGGCTTCTGTCCGGTAATCAAGCCCATTTGCTCAACCAACTCATCAATTAGAGCCTGATCATCTTTTTCCGCGGCCACTCCCATATGAACCACTACCCGCTCTACCCGGGGAACCATCATCGGGTTGGTTATTCCCAGTTTTTTTTGCAAACTCGGTTTAATTTCTTTTTCCCAATCTCGTTTTAACATTTAGTTTCCTTTCTTTTCCAGTAAACTTTTGCAGCGCCGACAAATCCGGTGCTTTGCTCCCGACTTGTCAATAGACCAGCCCACTCGAGTAGGTTTTTGACACTTAGAACAAAAAACCGCCACTCGGGAAACATTTAAAGGCTTTTCCAAATCAATAATCCCTCCCGGCTGATCCCTACCCTTGGCTTTAATATGCTTTTTAACAATATTAATTCCTCCAACCACTACCTGGTCTTTTTTACTCAAAATTTGAGTAACCTTGCCCTTTTTCCCCTTGTCCTTGCCTATTAAAACCACTACCTGGTCGCCTTTTTTAACTTTTTTAATCATTTTAAATTAACTCCTTGGCCATAGCGGCAATTTTAATAAAACCCTTTTCTTTTACTTCTCTGGCCACCGGCCCAATAATCCGGCTTCCTTTAGGCTCTTTTTGAGCCTCAATAATTACGGCCGCATTATCATCAAAGCGAATATAAGAACCATCCGGCCGACGATAAGCTCTGCGGGTCCGAACAACCACCGCTTTTACTATTTCTCCTTTTTTAACCAAACCCCGGGGAGTCGCTATTTTAACCGAAGCAACCACAATATCTCCCAACCCCCCCCATTTGCGCTTCCAGCCCCCCTGGACTTGAATTACCTGGAGCTTTTTGGCTCCACTATTATCGGCTAGTCCAAGCATTGATCTTAACTGAATCATTTTTTCACTACCTCAATTACTTTAAAACGTTTTAGCTTGCTTAAGGGCCGACACTCGGCAATTTTTACCCAATCGCCAAGCTTGGCTCCTTTTTCATTATGAGCGTAAAGCTTTTTCTTTTTGCGCATAACCTTCCGATAGAGAGGATGGGGCTTGACCCTCACCACTTCTACCACCACGGTTTTACTCATCTTGTCACTGATTACTTCTCCTTTAAATACCTTGCTCATTTTTTCCCCTTTAGTTGTTTTTCGACTATTATAGTTTTAATAACCGCAATTTCCTTTTTTAATTTTCTAGCTTTTTTAACATTTTTCCCTTTTCCTTGAGCTTTACTCATCAGCTCCATAACCAGGTTTTTTTGCCGATTTTGCAGTTCTAGCCTTAGCCCGGCTAAAGCTTTAGTCCTTAAAAGCTCTTTTTCTTTTTTCTTCATTTTAAGTCTCTCTGGCAATAATCTTAGTTTTAAAAGGCACTTTTTGAGCCGCCAGGCCTAAAGCCTCCCGAGCAATCTTTTCGGGCACCCCCCCCAGCTCGAAAAGAATCTTGCCCGGCCTCACTACCGCTACATGAGTGTCAATTTCTCCCTTACCTGCTCCCATTGGGGCCCCAGGAGATTTTTTAGTAATTGGCTTGTCCGGAAAAACCCGAATCCAAACCTTGCCTGATCTTTTAGTAAAACCAGTAATTACCCGGCGAGCCGCCTCAATCTGGTTACTCTTAAACCAGCCCCTGCCCAGGCTTTTCAGGCCAAATTCACCAAAGGCCAGGGTTGAGCCCCGATAGCTTTTGCCTCTCATTTTTCCTCTAAAACTTTTTCGGTATTTACTTTTCTTAGGGGCTAACATTAGTCTTTTTCTCCCCGATTAATGTAAACTTTTATTCCCACATATCCTGATCTGGTTAAAGAGGGCACCTCCGCATAATCAATTTCACTTCTTAAAGAACTTAAAGAAACCTTACCCGCCTGATATTTTTCTGTTCTTGATATTTCTGCCCCATTAACTCGACCAGCAAGAACAATTTTTACCCCTACTGCCCCAACCGACATTATTCGCTCTAAGGCTTTAGTGGCCACTTGACGGGTTCGCATCCGACGCTGGAGTTGATAAGAAATCCTTTGGGCGACTAAACGAGCCGATAAATCCGGGTTTTTAAACTCTTCCACTTCCAGCTCTAAATTTTTCTCCGGACTGGGAACTTTAACAATTTTCAAAAGCTCTCGCTTTAGCTCCTCTAAACTTTTCCCTCCCCGGCCAATTACTAAACCGGGCCGGGAAACCAGCAGAATAATTTTGATTTTTTTATTCATCCGCTCAATTCGAACCGAAACCAATCCGGCCGACTCAATTCTTTTGTTTAAAAACTTCCTAATTTTTAAATCTTGAAAAACCAAATCAGGATACTTACTTTTAGGCGCAAACCATTTAGACTCCCAATCAAGATTGGAGTTCCCCTTGGCTAAACGAAAAGCAATTGGGTGAGTTTTTTGACCCATTTATTTTTCCTCTTTCTTTCCTTCAACTACAACCCTTAAATGACTCATTCTTTTTTGTTTCAACCCCTGAGCAAACCGAGCCCCGTGGGATTGATCCATCCTTTTCAACCTCGGCCCCTCGCTAACAATAATTTCTTTAAACCTTAAATCTTCTTTGTTTAAGTTAAAATTATTTTCAGCGTCAGCCAAAGCTGAATTAATTGCTTTTTGCAAAAAAGGGGCTCCTTTTTTGTTCCAAACCTTAAGCCGAGACAAGGCCTCCTTGGGAGTTAGGGCCTTAATTGCATTAGCTACCAGCCTTAGTTTACGAGGAGAAATATGCAAATATTTGGCCTTAGTAGTGGCAATCACTGGTTTATTAGCCATTTTTTAAGTTTTCTCCACAATTCTTTTAACTACCCGGCCATGACCTCTAAAAGTTCTGGTTAAAGCAAACTCGCCTAAACGATGGCTGACCATCTCCTCGGTAACAAAAACTTTAATAAACTTGCGGCCGTTGTGAACCATAAAAGTATGGCCCACAAACTCCGGCGGAATTTGGCTATTTCTCGCCCAAGTTTTAATTGGTTCTTTTTTCCCTTTTAAAGCGGCTACTTTTTTAAGCAGTCCGGGATTAATATATGGTCCCTTTTTTAATGATCGGCTCATTTTTTTCCTCTACTGATAATTAGTTTATCCGAATATTTCTTTTTTTTCCTGGTTTTTTTACCTAAAGTCTTTTTACCCCAGGGAGTTTTTGGCGCCTTCATTCCGATTGGAGAGCGCCCCTCTCCTCCACCATGAGGATGAGAATCAGGGTGCTGGGCTACTCCTCTAACTGTTGGCCTAATTCCCCGCCTCCGTTTATCTCCGGCCTTTTTCAGCTTAACTGCTCCCCAACCAATATTTCCTACCTGGCCAATAGTCGCCTGACATTCAGGAACAAACCTTCTTATTTCTCCTGAAGGCAATTTAACCACTACAAAGCCCCCTTCTTTGCCCTGAACAAAAGCTGACCCGCCTGCTCCCCGAACAATTTGACCCCCTTTTCCCGGCCTAATTTCCAAATTGTGAATCGGTACTCCAACGGGAATATTCTTCAATTTTAAAGCGTTGCCCAAGCCAGGCTCCGCCTTATCATCAGCGACCACCACGCCTCCCTTTTTTAAACCTTCAGGAGCGAGGATATAGCGCCTTTCTCCATCCGCATAAAGAATTAAGGCAAGGTAAGCCTGTCGATTAGGATCATAGTCAATTGATTCTACTTGGCCCTTAATTCCCTTTTTATCTCGCTTCCAATCAATTGTCCGAACAAAGCGTTTATGTTCTCCTCCCTGATGGCGAACACTAATCCGTCCGCGGTTATCCCGACCGCCTTTTTTCTTCCTGATTTGGATTAGTTTTTTAATCTTTTTCTTAGACATTTTTAATTTTTTCCCCTTCTGCCAGCCAAATTAACGCCTTTTTCTTTTTTTTCAAAATAACTTTCCGGCGCACCTTCCAAAGGTTTTTTGTTTTCGGCTTTAAACTAATAGTCCTCACCTTTTGGGGATGAACTCCAAAAAACTCTTCTACGGCTCTTTTTACTCCTCCTTTAGTAGCCCGAGGGTGAACATAAAAAGACCAAACCCCCTGCTCTCTTAAAGCCAGGGCTTTTTCGGTTAAAACCGGTTTAAAAATTACCTTACTTAACTCCATTTTTTAACCAATTCTCTTCTAAAGAATCTAAAGCTTTTTTTTCAAAAATCAGCCAATTTGAATTAAGAACCAGGTAAATATTCAGTTGATTAGAAAAAGCCACCCGAACTTTGGGTAAATTGCGAAAAGAATGAAAAACACTTTCCGACTCTTTTTTATCAGTTTTTACAATAATTAAAGCCTTTGGCTTCTTAACTTTGGTAATTTTTTCCAAAAAAAGAGCCGCCGCTTTAGTTTTTGGTTCAATTTTTCCTAAATCCAGCGCGGCCATAATTTTCCCCTGGTTTAATTTTTGGCTTAATAAGCTAAAAAGGGCCTGTTTTCTCATCTTTTTAGACATTTTTAACTGCCAGTTTTGATTTCCTTTCGGTCCATGAGCCACTCCTCCGCCAACAAAGATTGGAGCGTAACGGTCGCCGTGACGAGCCCGACCAGTACCCTTTTGACGCCAAATCTTTCTAGTAGAACCGGATACTTCACCCCTGGTCTTGGTTCTCGGAGCCGCCTTTCTCTGATTAGATAGATAAACTCTTAAAGCTTGAGCAATTAATTTATCATTTGGCTTTTGACCAAAAATGGCTAATGGTAAACTTATTTGTTCAATCTTCTCTCCTTTTAACGAAAAAACATCTACTTTTTTACTCATTTTTCAAGCCCCTCCTCTAAATGAACAAAATTGTTCTTCTTTTTGCCCGTCTTTTTAATAGTTAACCAGGAGTTATTATGACCAGGAACCGCTCCCCTCACCCATAATTCCTGCTTTTTTGAATCCACCTTAACCACAAGCAAGTTTTTAACCGTTCTTTGCTTGGCGCCAAAATGACCGGGCATCTTTTTACCTTTCATAACCCGGCCCGGAGTTTGAGCTCCAATTGAACCCGGAGCCCTTTCCCGATCCGATTGGCCATGAGTCTTAGGTTGTGTGGCAAAACCCCAGCGCTTAACCACTCCGGCAAAACCCCTGCCCTTACTAACGCCTGTCGCCAAAACTAATTCTCCAGGGGTAAAAACCTCTTCAATATTTAATTTTTGACCTAAAGAAACATCCTGCCCTTCTTGAACCTCTACTTCAATAAAATGGGCCAGGTTAATTTTAAGACCGGCTTTTTTAAGATGGCCGGTCTGGGGTCTATTTAGTCTTTTTTTTTCTCCCGAGGCTAACTGAAGAGCGGAGTAACCATCGCTTTGGAGAGTTTTCACTTGAGTAATCACATTCTGGGGCGCATTTAAAATAGTTATGGGCATTAATCTACCCTCCTGGTTAAAAACCTGGCTCATTTTTATTTTTTTAAACAAAAGTCCCTGGACCATTTTTTTTATTTAATTTATTAAAAAAACAGGGCCTTTTTAAGGCCCCTAAAGTATTTTTGCGAATTTATAAAGGTAATACTTTGCCTACATTTTTATTTCAATATCCACTCCGGCTGGTAATTCTAAATGTTGTAACCCGTCAATTACCCTTAGGTTGGCATTGTGGATATCAATCATCCGCTTATGAACCAATATTTCAAAATGTTCACGAGCGTTTTTATTCACATGAGGGCTGGTGGTGACGACAAAAAGCCGCCTTTTAGTTGGCAGCGGCACTGGACCAGTAACCCTAGCCCCTCCGGTCACCGCAGCTTCGATAATTTTCGCCGCTGCTTCATCAATAATTCGGTGATCGTATGATTTTAAACGTACTCTTATTCTATTTTTAAGCATCAAGTTTACTTAATTATTTCCGTGACTACCCCTGCTCCAACCGTTAAGCCACCTTCTCTAATCGCGAAATGCTGGCCCTTTTCTAAAGCTACCGGCTTAAGCAAAGTTACTTTTAGGTTGGCGCTGTCACCCGGCATCACCATTTCTACTCCCTCGGGAAGTTCAATGCTTCCCGTCACGTCGGTGGTGGTAACATAAATCTGGGGACGATAACCGGAAAAGAAAGGAGTGTGTCTTCCCCCCTCTTCTTTTTTCAAAACATAAACTTCGGCTTTAAATTCGGTGTGAGGAGTAATACTGCCGAAAGCGGCCAAAACCATTCCCCGCTCCACCTCTTTTTTCTCAATTCCCCGAAGTAAAATCCCCACATTATCTCCGGCCTGACCGGCATCCAGTTGCTTATGGAACATCTCTACTCCGGTCACTACCACTTTCCGGGTAGCAGTCAAACCAATAATCTCTATCTCATCATTTATTTTGACCTTGCCCCGGTCAATTCGGCCAGTGACCACTGTTCCCCTGCCTTTAATGGAAAAAACATCTTCAATCGACATTAAAAAGGGCTTGTCCAGCTCGCGCTTGGGAGTGGGAATATGTTCATCAACAGCCAAAAGCAATTCATCAATTGCCTTACCGGCCTCCTCATCCCCCTCCATTGCTTTTAAAGCCGAACCCTTAACAATGGGAATATTATCACCATCATATTTATATTTCTTAAGCAAATCCCGCACTTCCATTTCTACCAGATCCAAAAACTCTTTATCTTCCACCAGATCAACCTTATTGAGAAAAACTACAATATTGGGAACATCTACCTGGCGGGCAAGTAAAACGTGCTCTCTGGTTTGAGGCATGGGCCCATCAGGGGCAGAAACTACCAAAATCGCTCCATCCATTTGAGCCGCCCCGGTAATCATATTTTTAATATAATCAGCGTGCCCCGGGCAATCAATGTGAGCGTAATGCCTTTTTTCAGTTTCATACTCAACGTGAGCGACCGCAATCGTTAAAATTTTACCCGCATCCCGAATACGTCCACCTTTAGCAATTTCGCTATATGATTTCTCTTTAGCCATTTGCTTCTTTGCTAAACGTTTTAAGATCGCCGCCGTTAAAGTTGTTTTTCCATGATCAACGTGACCAATAGTTCCCACGTTAACGTGAGGTTTTGTTCTTTCAAATTTATCCGCCATTTTTTAAAATTCCTCCTTAAAAATTAATTATTTAAAAACTATTAAAAATTCAGTTTGTTATTTTACAATTAAATTCACTTTTTTTCAACACCAGTCAACTCTGCTTGAATGTTCTTTGGCACCTGCTCATAGTGAGAAGGCTCCAAATAAGGCGAGCCTCTACCTTGAGTAAGGCTTCTGACTATTGTAACATAGCCCCGGATAGATGCAAGAGGGACTAGAGCATTGATTACTTTCATCCTGCCTCGCTCTTCAGTTCCCAAAATTTGAGCTCTTCGACCAGACAAATCACCCATCACCGAACCCAAAGATTCTTCGGGGGTAGTAACCTCTAACTTCATAATTGGCTCTAAAATCACCGGCTCCGCCTGCTTAACTGCCTCCTGAAAAGCAATTGAACCGGCAATTTTAAAAGCCATTTCCGAGGAATCCACATCGTGATAAGAGCCATCATAAACCGCTACTTTTATATCAACGAAAGGATAATTAGCAATTACTCCTTTTTCCATCGCCTCTCTCACACCCTTTTCAATTGCCGGAATAAAATTAGCCGGGATTGCGGCCCCCCTAATTTGAGAAACAAATTCAAAACCCGCCCCCCGTTCTCTTGGTTCAACCCGCAGCAAGCAATGCCCGTATTGACCCCGACCTCCGGTTTGGCGAATATATTTCCCCTCTCCCTGGGCAATTTTAGTAATAGTTTCCCGATAAGCAACCTGGGGATGGCCAACATTAACCCCTACTCCAAACTCCCGCTTCATCCGTTCCACTAAAACCTCCAAATGAAGTTCACCCATACCCGCAATAATTGTTTGTCCGGTATCCGGATCAGCTTTGGTTTGAAAAGTAGGATCTTCCTCGCCTAAGCGATTTAAAGATTTGCCTAGTTTTTCCTGATCAGCTTTAGTTTTCGGTTCAATCGCCAGGGAAATAACCGGATCGGGAAAATTAATCGTGCCAAAAACAATCGGCTGTTGGGGATCGCAAAGCGTATCTCCGGTTTTTGCTGTGCTTAAACCAATAGCCGCGATAATCTCCCCGGCAAAAGCTTGTTCAACCCCCTCTCTTTTGTTTGCGTGCATAAGCAATAGCCGGCCAATGCGCTCACTATTCCCCCGGGTAGAGTTATACAGGGAGCTGCCTGACTTGATGGTGCCGGAATAAACCCTTAAGTAAGAAAGCCGCCCTACGTGCGGGTCGGTCTGAATTTTAAAAAGAAGAGCGGAAAAAGGAGCTTCTTTTTTTGCCTCCCTGGCTTCCTCTTTTTGAGTCTTTGGGTTTATTCCCCTGGTAGGAGGTAAATCAAGGGGAGAAGGCAGATAATCAACAATTGCATTTAAAACTAACTGGACGGAAACAGTTTGGCTGTCCCCCCCCATAATTGGAAAAAACTTATTGGCAATAACGGCCTTTCTAATTGCCGCCTTGAGCTCTTTTTCCTCAATTTCCTGGCCATTTAAAAACTTTTCCATAATTTGATCATCAACTTCAGATAAGCTCTCCAATAGTTTTTCCCGATAGCTTAAAGCCATTTTTTCAAACTCTCTGGGAATTTCAATTTCTTTAAGTTTCCTGTCTTCCGCCTTTTCATAGGCGTAAGCCTTCATTTTTACCAAATCAATCGCGCCTCTAAGCTCGTGAGAAATACCTAAAGTAATTTGAATTGGCGAAGAATTAGCTCCCAGTCTTTCTTTAATGCTCTTTACTGAACTTTCAAAATCTGCTCCCACCAGATTCAGCTTATTAAAAACACAAATCCGGGGGACAAAATAGCGATCAGCCTGGCGCCAAACAGTTTCCGATTGCGCTTCTACTCCGGTCCGACCGTCAAAAACCATCACCGCTCCATCTAAAACTCGCAAAGAGCGTTCCACTTCGGCCGTAAAATCAATATGCCCGGGAGTATCAATAATATTAATTCTCAACCCCTGCCAAAAAGTAGTAACCGCCGCTGACATAATCGTAATTCCCCGCTCTCGCTCCTGGTCCATCCAATCTGTAACGGTCGAGCCCTCGTCAACCGACCCCAATTTATAAGTCCGGCCGGTTTCAAAAAGCATTCGCTCGGTCGTGGTGGTTTTACCCGCGTTCACGTGGGCAATAATCCCGATATTCCTGATTTGGCCCAAGGGAACATCCCGATTTTTAGTGACTTCAATTGGTTGCGCCATTTATATTTTATTTTACCTATTCTAACAAAATATTAGCCCCCCATACTTAAGGGCTAACTTGAAACTAATCATAACACGCCCGCCCCAACAAATACAACCTGCCTCAATAAAACTCCCCCGAGGTGGGCTTTGACTCCTCGGGGGATGTTTTCAAGTAAACTCCTCTTTAGGGGTGAGAAAAATTAACATGTATCAATACATGTTAATTTTTGGGCTTACCGATGGGTTATAGACAATGACTCATTTTGTTTTCGATCGTGAATAAGATGAGTCAGCCCCGCACCCCAGGTAGTCCGCCAGCTGGCGGACTCAGGGGCGCTTTAGGATTTTTTAAAATTTGTATAACCTGCCAAGGATTGGTAAAATTAGACTATGTCACTTTTTATCCCTGCTGAAGTTATAACAGATGAAGGAAAAGTATTTCCCTTCTCTGGGACGATAAAACAAGAAGCAAAAAGACTGATTGGTGAAAACTCTCTCGCAGCTCACAGAACATTAATGATATATGAATTACTAGAATTACTAGTAATTGATGGCAGGCTAGACCGATCAGTCATTTCAGGAGATGTCTGTTGTCTTGATGTTGGTAGCTCAGCCCCTGAAGCAGTAGTTTTTCACCAATTGAAATCAAGATCTTTAACAGTAGCAGAAGGGTTCTTCGGAGGGAAACCACATACTCTAAATCAACTACCAGGGGTTAAATTTATTCCCAAAAACCCCACCCAGGCCTTAGCCAGCTTGGGCAAGGACAAATTCGATTTAATAACTATGTTTAATGCTTATACCGATGATGTTACTTCTAAAGAGAAAAGGACTATTTTGCTTCGAGCTATTACAGATGCCCTAAAACCAGGTGGTCATTTTATTATCACTGGTGATATGTCAAAATTAGGCTTGCAGGTAATTCAAAACCTTGAAACAGAGATAAGACATGATAAAACAGCGCCTTTTTTAAATATAACGCTTCCAGGTAATACGCAAGAACCCATGAGCGGCAGGGGTTGGGTAATCCGTTCAATACTAATGGAGAATACACTCCGCTTTGACTTCGATAAATTAAGGGCAAACCCCCATGACTGGGCTCATGACGTTTTAATCTTGGTTGCAAAAAAATCAGAGTAAGAATTAACCAAAAACTACTTTCAAAATCCCGTGTTAATTTACGCCTCGCTAGGTGCAGTACTGTACCTAGCTTCGCTAAATTCTTCTCCCGACGCAAAGTCAGGATCAGGATGACTTTTGAAACTGTTTTAATGTATCGATACATTAAAACATTCCAATCTTTAACGCTTCGGAAACGCCCCGGCCGCTAAAACATTTCCGGAATGTAAATTCTCACATTTCGGGAATGTCTCATCCCCGCGGGTGGGAAAAATTAACATGTATCAATACATGTTAATTTTTGGGTTTGCCAATGGGTCATAGGCAATGACTCGTTTTGTTTTCGATCGTGAACAAGATGAGTCAGTGGATAAATGTCTACCACCTAAGGTGGGCAAAGACCCGATTGGCTTCGGCAATCTTTTCCACTTCTCCTCTTTTGCTCATTGCTCCTCCGGCCCGGTTATAAGCGTCAATAATTTCGGCGGCCAGTTTTTCTTCAAAAGTATGGTACTCCTTATTTGCCCGCTTTCGGGCAAAATTCACCAGCCAGCGCAGAGCTAAAAACTCCGCCCTTCTTCCTCTGACTAACTGCGGCACTTGATAAGCCGCTCCTCCTACTCGCCGGGAACGAACTTCTAATTTCGGGCGGATATTATCCAGCGCTCTTTCAAAAACTTCTAAAGGTTCTTTTTTAGTTTTCTCTTTAACTAAATCGAAAGCCCGATAAACCTTTTTAGCCGCAATTTGTTTTTTCCCGTCCTTCATTATCCGGTTAATTAGTTTAGCAACTAAAACTTGGTTATATACTAAATCCGGAGCAATTTTTTTGATTTTTGCCCTACCTCTTCTGCTCATCTTTTAAGCCTCACCAACCGCCGGCGGCTCGCTTTCGCCACCCGCACCGCCGCCCACTGCTTTAACTCCATATTTACTTCTTGATTTCTTCCGATCAACTACTCCACCCGCATCATACTTACCTCTAATTAAATGGTAGCGAATACCGGGTAAATCACGCACTTTTCCTCCCCTGACTAAAACTACGCTGTGCTCGGCAATATTGTGGCCAATGCCGGGAATATAAACCGTTACTTCCCGGCGATTAGATAACTTAATTCTGGCTACCTTCCGCAAAGCAGAGTGAGGCTTTACCGGAGTCATGGTTTTCACCAAAGTAACCACCCCCCTTTTTTGCGGATTAGCTATTTTGGTCATTTTATTTTTCAAGTTATTATAAAGCCCCCTCAAGGCTGGGCCTTTAATTTGCTTTTTAGCTTTCTGACGACCTTTTTTACTAAGTTGATTATAAGTTGGCATTTTTTTTACCCGCCTTAGCTAGGAAATTTTAACTCTTTCTTTAGTGGTAGGAATCAAGCGACCGATAATAACATTTTCTTTTAAGCCAATCAATCGATCTTCCCGCCCCAATAAGCTCGCCTGGGTTAAAACATTGGTAGTTTCTTGAAAAGAAGCCGCCGATAACCAGGAATCAGTGGTTAAAGCCGCCTGAATCAAACCCAAAATCTCTTGCCGTCCCTTAGCGGGGCTGCCCTTTTTCTTTTTTATTCTCTGGTTTTCTCGAGCTAAAACCGGCTCCTCCACATAACTGCCTGCTAAAAAGTCCGTATCTCCTGAAGCCGTAATTCTTACCCGACTACTCATTTCTCTAATAATCACTTCAAAATGTTTGTCATGAATCCCAATTCCTTGAGATTCATAAACCCCTTGAACTTGATCAAGCAAGTATTGTTGAGCCTTTTCCAGCCCTTGCAGCCTCATTAAATCTTTAATACTTAAGGACCCGGCGCTTAAAGCTGTTCCCCTGCTAACCTTTTGACCATCTTTAACTTTTAAAAGAGCTGATTGGGGAAGGAGATAATCAACCTCCTCTTTTTTGCCGTTTTTACTACCCCTAATTGTTATTTGCCAACCAGCGTCTGTTCTTTTAATACTTACCTTCCCTTTAATTTCACTCATTGCCCCCGAAGCTTTAGGATTTCTCGCTTCCAGTAATTCTTGAACCCGGGGCAAACCCTGGGTCACGTCCAAGCCAATAACCCCTCCGGAATGCTTGGTACGTAAAGTCAATTGGGTTCCCGGCTCCCCAATTGATTGGGCCGCAACTACTCCTACCGGAGTACCGATGGAAACCAATTGGCGGCTGGACAAATCCCAACCATAGCAGTAGCGGCAAACTCCATACTCAGTTCGACATTTTAAGGGCGAACGCACTAGGACAGACTCTATCCCTTTATCCCGAATCAAAGCTACTTTCTCCTCATCTAAAATTTCTCCCACCTTAATTAATTCTTTATTAGTTTTTGGATCAACTATTTTCTGAGCCAAAACCCGACCACTAATTCTCGCCTCGAAATTATCTTTTCGCCCACCTTTATTTTCGATAAGCAGCCCTTTTCGGGCCCCACAATCTTCTTCCCGAACCAAACAAGTATGAGAGGCATCAACTAGTCTTCTGGTTAAATAACCGGCATCAGCCGTTTTTAAAGCGGTATCAGTTAACCCCTTTCTTGACCCCCTGGCTCCGGTTACATATTCAAAAACTGACAACCCTTCCCGAAAACTGGATTTAGTAGGAAGCGCCACAATGTTCCCCAGGGGATCAACTACTAAACCTCTCATTCCCGAAATTTGCTTAATTTGATCCGGACTCGCTCTTTTTTCCCCAGCTCCCCCCATAATTCTAATTGGAGAATCCAAAGGCAAAGAGCTCCAAATCGAAGAAGCAATTGCTTCCGTAGTTTCCAGCCAAATATCCCGAACCAATTGACCTTTTTCACCTTCGGTAATCAATCCCTCATGATAATTTTTTTCAATCATGGCTACTTTTTGATCAGACTCCTTAATAATTGCTTGTTTCCTGGGGGCAAAACCACAGTCAAAAATACTTAAAGAAATACCCGATAAATTCATTCCCCAAAAACCAAAATCCTTTAGCTTGTCAATCAAAATTACCATCTCTTTTCGAGAGTAGTTCCTGAAAGCCTTCATTAAAATTTCGCCCACCTTGCGATTATCAACCGCCTCATTAATATAATCAAAACCCTTAGGCAGAAATAGATTAAACATTACCCGACCCGGAGTGGTTAAAATCCAGTCTCCTTTTTCAAGGCGAAAACCAATTAAAGCCCGAAGATGAATAACCCCCATTTCGTAGTAGCGAATCACCTCGTTCTCGTCAGTAAAGCAAGAAACCTTTTTTAAAACTTCTTTTCTTCCTTGCTCAAGCAAGGGCAAGTCTTTCTCCTGAACTGAAGTGGCAAAATAACAGCCTACCACCATCTCCTTGCTAGGCGTATTAACCGGCCGGCCATCAGACGGCTTGAGTAAATTGCGGGTAGAAATCATTAACTTTTTAGCTTCTTTTTGAGCTTGAGACGATAAGGGGAGATGAACCCCCATTTGATCTCCATCAAAATCCGCGTTAAAACCCTTGCAAACACAGGGATGCAAGCGAATGGCCAGGCTATCAGTTAACACCGGCTTAAAAGCCTGAACAGAAAGCTTGTGAAGAGTGGGCGCGCGATTAAGAAAAATCAATTTGCCTTCGACTACTTCCTCTAAAATTTCGTAAACTTCCGCAATCCGGTGGTCAAGTAAATTTTTGGCGCTTTTAATATTGGGGGCCAAACCCCGAAGCATTAATTCTCTTAAAATAAAGGGTCGAAAAATCTCCAAAGCAATTTCTCGCGGCAAACCACACTCATTAAGCTTTAGTTGAGGCCCAACCACAATTACGCTTCGGCCGGAATAATCAACTCGTTTTCCCAGCAAATTTTTGCGAAAACGTCCTTTTTTGCCTCGAAGCAAATCAGATAAGGACCGGGGAGGTCTTCTGATTGCCTGGCCGCGGCGCCTGGCCTTGGTCACATCAATAAGCATATCAACTGCTTCCTGAAGCATTCTTTTTTCGTTGCGCAAAATTATTTCCGGAGCGCCCAGGGAAATTAATCTTTTTAGACGATTATTGCGGTTAATTACTCGCCGATATAAGTCATTCAAATCGGAGGTGGCAAAGCGGCCGCCAGTTAGTTGAACCATGGGCCGCAATTCCGGGGGGACTACCGGCAGGGTTTGCAAAATCATCCAGGCAGGGTTAATTCCCGATTGAACCATGCCGTTAACAAGCCTGATTTTTTTGAGCAGCTGCTTTTTTTTGGCCTGACTGGAAGTTGCTTTAAACTGACCTCGCAACTCCTTAACCATCTTTTTCAAGTTAATACCTTTTAAAATTTCCAAAATTGATTCTGCTCCCATCCCTACCTTTAAAAATCCGTCTGCTCCTAATTCCCTAAAATGAAAAAGCTCTTCTTCAGAAAGAGTATCGTGGGCTTTCAGTTTCTTTACTTTTTCCCTCAAAATCCGATAAAGTTCTTTTAAACTCTCTCTTTCCAAAATAATCTCTTCTTCAATTCTTTTCTTTTTTTGCTTAAAGTTAACACTAATTTCCTGACTGGCAATTGATCTTTGGTCCTGGTTTCTAATTTTGGTCTTCAGCTCTCTTTTTTCTTTTTTCTCTTGCTCATTTAACTCCGTAGTTTTTTCCTTAAGTTCCTTTTTCAAAGCATCCAGCCTTTCCTTAGCTCCAGCTTTCAAATTATTTAAGGCTTTACCCACTTTGTCCGGATAAATAGCCGTTACTAAATAGCGGGCAAAATAAATAATTGCCTCCAGTTCTCTTTGGGAAATTCCTAAAACCGTAGTTAGGGGCAGGGGATTATTTTTTAGAAACCAAACGTGAACCGCCGGCACCACCAGGGAAATATGGCCCATTCTTTCCCGACGCACTCGAGAAGAGGCAACCTCCACTCCGCATTTCTCGCAAATAATTCCCTTGAACCTAATTTTCCGGTATTTGCCGCAGTAGCATTCATAATCCTTAGTCGGGCCAAAAATTTTCTCACAAAATAACCCATCCTTTTCCGGCCTCCAAGTCCGATAATTAATCGTCTCCGGCTTAGTTACCTCGCCGTGCGACCAGTTAAAAATCTCCTCGGGTGAGGCTAATTTTATTTGCAAACCCCGAAAATCAACTATATTTTTATCAAACTCCATTATTCCTCTTCCCCATTAACTTCTTCGGCTGGTTGGGCTACTACTCTGGTGGGAGTAACCGACACCCCTAGGCCCGCCAGCTCACGAACTAAAACCTTAAAAGATTCCGGCAAAGTGGGAGCGGGGATTTCCTGGCCTTTAATAATAGCCTGAAAAGCCCCTGCTCTTCCTTCGATATCATCAGACTTAATGGTCAACATTTCCTGCAAAGCATAAGCCGCCCGGTGGGCTTCAAGAGCCCAAACTTCCATTTCCCCAAACCTTTGTCCACCCATTCGAGTTTTTCCTCCCAACGGCTGTTGTGTAACTAAAGAGTAAGGGCCGGTCGAACGCGCGTGGACCTTATCTTCCGCCATGTGATGCAATTTTAAAATATAGGCCACTCCTACCGCCACTGATTGCTGATAGGGCTGTCCAGTTTTTCCGTCAAAAAGGGTAGTTTTTCCATCAGTTGGGAAACCAGACTTTTCAAGCAAAGAAACAATGATTTCTTCAGGAAGCTTCTCAAAAGGGGGAACGATGTACTTTTCTCCCAGCACCTTGCCGGCCCAACCTAAATGAGCTTCTAAAGTCTGACCCAAATTCATTCGGGCGATTACCGATAAAGGTGAAACAATAACATCTATGGGAGTACCGTCTTTTAACCTGGGCATATCCGCTTCCGACAAAACCCGAGAGACAACCCCCTTATTTCCGTGCCGCCCGGCGATCTTGTCTCCCTCTCGAATTTTTCTTAACTGGGCCACAGATACCTTGATAATTTTATTAACTCCGGGATCAAGCTGGTCTCCTTTTTCCCGGTCTAAAGTTCTTATTCCAATGACTACTCCGCCCTCGCCGTGAGGAACCCGCCTGCTAGTATCTTTTACATCTTTGGCTTTTTCTCCAAAAATGGCTCGCAACAGCCTTTCTTCCGCCGACAATTCTTTTTCTCCCTTAGGCTCTACTTTACCCACCAAAATATCATTAGCGGTCACTTCTGAACCAATCATAATAATCCCCTCCTCTGTTAATCTGGCTAAATCGGTTTCGGCCACCCCGGGAATATCCTTAGTTAGTTCTTCCGGCCCTAGTTTAGTATCCACCACCCGCGCTTCATATTCGCTAATGTGAACTGAAGTTAAAACATCTTCTTTAACCAGGCGGTCCGAAACGACAATAGAATCCTCAAAACCCAAACCCTCAATACAAGCGTAAGCGATCACTAAATTTTTACCAAGAGCCAATTCTCCGTTCTCTGTAGCCGGACCATCAGCTAACAAGCTACCCTTTTTTACCCTCTGACCCATTCCAACCACCGGCCGCTGATTATAGCAGGTCTCGTTCGGGCTGGTTTTTCGATACTTAAACAGATGGTAAACATGCTTGCCGTCTTTAATTTCGACTTCATCTTCAACTTGAGCTTGAAGCTTATCAGGCTTAACCACTATTTTTTGGGCATCAACGAAAACTACTTTTCCTGCCGCTTGGGCCAGCAACATTCGGTTCATGGCCAAAGAAGCAATCTCCTCCATCCCTGTCCCGACAATTGGCGCCTCTGGATTAGCTAAAGGCACGGCTTGACACTGCATGTTTGAACCCATTAGGGCCCGGTTGGTCTCATCGTGAGCGACAAAGGGAATTAAGGCCCCGGATAAACCCAATACTTGTTGAGGGGAATAATCAGCCAGTTGAATCTTATCTTTGGCTACTTCCAGAAATTCCCCTTGAAAACGAGCCGGTACCCAATCAGGCTTAATATAACCCTGGCTATCTTTAACTACTCCGGCATGAGTAATATAATAATCGGCCTCATCATCGGCAGAAAGATAAACGATTTCATCGGTAATTTTTACTCTTGTATTTTGACCCTGCTTAGTTAGTTTTGTTTTGCGATAAGGAGTCTCTAAAAACCCATACTCGTTAACCCTGGCAAACAAAGAAAGGTAGGTCATTAAGCCAATATTAACCCCCTCGGGAGAACGAATCGGACAAACTCGACCATATTGAGAGCTATGAATATCCCGAATTGAGAAAGTAGCTCTTTCTCGAGAAATTCCCCCCGGTCCAATAACGGTAATTTTTCTAAGCAAATCCAATTCAGAGAGGGGATTGGTTTGATCCAAAATTGAAGAAAGAGGCGAAGTTTTGAAAAAGGAAAGCAGGGCCGATAAAAAAGGCTGAAAATTAAGCAGTTGGGAAGGCCTGACTTTTTCTTTAGTACTGGCTAAACTCATTCGTTCTTTTACTCCCCGCTCAAATCGAGCCGCCGCCCGATGCAAAATAGTTTGGGATAAAATTTCCCCTACTGATCTTAACCTTCTGTTTCCTAAATGATCAATGTCATCAAGCCTTGTTTCCTCACCCTTTTCCAGCCTAATCAAATATTCAATTGTCTTAATAATGTCTTGAGGGACCAAAACCCAATAGCGCTGATCATCAACCGGAAAGGAAAGGCCCAAGCGCTTGTTGGCTTTATATCTCCCTACCCGGCCAATTTCATAATTGTCAAGACTAAAAAAAATATTTTTAAACAAATTAATGGCATTTTCTAAAACCAAAGGTTCCCCCGGCCTCATCTTGCGATAAAATTCCAAATAAGCCTCTTCCCTGGTTTTACAACTATCAGCTTCTAAAGTAGGCTTAATAAAACCAGAAAATTTCTTTACCAGCTCTTTTTCCCCAACTAGTCCTAAACATTTTAAAATGATAGTGGCCGGAAATTTTCTTCTCCGGTCAATTCGAGCATAAATTACTCCCTTTTTGCCAACTAGAAATTCCAGCCAGGAGCCTCGCAAAGGCCGAATTTCCGCCTGATAAAGAAGCTTGCCAGTCGCAAGATCATCATCGGCCGTAAAATAAACTCCGGGAGAGCGCACCAACTGGTTAACCATTCCCCGCTCCACTCCATCAATGATAAAAGTTCCTTCCGGAGTCATGGTGGGAATTTCCCGAACAAAAACATCTTCTTCAATTACATTCCCTGTCCTTTTATTACTCAAGGTCACTTTAATGGTTAGAGGCAGACTGTAAGTTAATCCTTTTTCCCGAGCCCGAGCGGGAGTAATTACTGGAGCGCCAAACTCTAAATCTTTAAAGCGAATTTCCCAATTATTGCCGGTATAATCAATAATCGGAGAAAGAGAAACAAAAATATCTTTTAGCCCTTGAGTTAAAAACCACTGCCAGGACTGCTTTTGCACCTCAATCAAACTCCGGGCAGGAGGAAGTTTTAACTCCTGGCCCCAATAAATTCGCTTAAATTTACTCATTTAGAAAAAGATATCCTAAAGACAAAAAAATTTGCGGACCACTACCTAAAGTCCGCTTATTTTAAATTAGGCCTAAGTGGAATTATATCACAATATTTTCAGTTGTCAAAAAAAATTACAAATACTTTCTGATATTGGCCTGATGCTCTTCCAGGGTCTGACTAAAATGAATCTGGCTCCGGCGATCAGAAAGATAAAACCAATAGCTTGAGAGTTGATAATTAACCACTGCTTCGATTGAAGATAAAGAAGGGTTGCAAATAGGAGCCGGAGGCAAATCCTTATTTTCATAAGTATTATATGGAGAAATTATTTTCAAATCATCTTTAGTCACTACTGGCCACCAACGGCACTCTTTCTCTACCGGGCAATTTTGACTGGCCTTAGCATACTGGACCGCAGCGTCAATTTGCAAAGGCCAGTCGCTCTGCCAGCGCTTCACTAAAATACCGGCCACCAAAGCCCGATCCTGGTCCTTTTTCGCTTCTCTTTCTACCAGCGAGGCCAAAATCAAAACTTGTTCCCGGGATAATTTATTTTTTTCCGCCTGGGGCCAAAGGTCTTTAGTCTTTTTCTCAAAATTATCCCTCATAATAGAAACTACCTTCCGGGCTCCCGCTCCTTGGGGGAAAAGATAGGTATCCGGAAAAAGAAAGCCTTCCTGATCCTGGCTGGCGCTCAAAAATTCCTGAATATCTATCCCCATTTCCCGACCTAATTGCCAGGCAATTTCCTCTTGTCTCACTCCTTCAATAATCGTTACCCACTGATCCAGTCTCCCCTTAGTAAGGGTTTGACCAATTTCTTTTAAACTCATATTGGGGGACAGGCGAAAACTACCTGCCTGAAGCTTGCCGCTAAGGTGATGTAGTCCAACCACGGCCCAAAAGGCATAACGATGACGAATCAAACCTTCTTTTTGCAAGCGGATACCAATTTCCCCGCTTCCCTCTCCTTTGTTTACAACAAAAATCTTTTCTTCTCCCAGGTGTTGAGATCGCGCTGGCCGGGAATAATGCCAAACTATTCCGCTGGCAAAAACAAGCCCCAATAAAGCCAAGGTTAAAACAACTCTTGCGAATTTAAAAATTTTCATCAGTAAATTTCTAAACTTCTTCAAAAAGAGCCCGACGATAGCGCCCTTTCTCTTTTTCGTGGATAAAAATCCGGCCGCAGCCACAAGTGACCTTATTCATCCCCTGTTTATTTTCACTCTTCCTTCCCTTATTTAAAGGCCGCCCACAGCCAACACACCGACTCTGAGAAAGCAACCAAGCCTGAATCGGAGAAATAACGTTTTTAAACATTCACCACCCTCCTTCCTTTCTGCCAATATTTTTTTAACAATAAAGCAGCGGCTACCGAATCAACTACTTTTCTTTTAGGTCTTAGTTTTTTAGCCTCAAAAGTAGTTAAGGTTTCATTTATTAGGACAACTGGTAATTGTAATATATTTTTAAGTCGATTAGCAAATTTCCGACTAAATTCGGCTGATTTTCCCTCAGAAATTCCTACTATTACTTTTTTAATATTTTCCCCCTCTGCTATTTTTTCAAGAGCGGGATAAGCTTTTTTTAGAGAGCCGGTAAGAACCGGCAAGGTCTCAATTATCCCTTTTTCTCCAATCGCCAAACCAATATTTTTTTTCCCCGGATCTATTCCTAAAACCCTCACTCTTCTATTAACTTGGCTTTAACTACTAAACGGCGTAAATAAGTTCCCGGAGGAGTACAAGTCACCAAAAAAAGCTCTTTACCCTCATAATATTGGGAAAGAATGCTCAAATCAGTCGGGATAACTTCAAAAATATTCACCACCTGATAAACATAGCGTATGCCATCATAATGAATAATAATTTTATCCGGAGAAGGAGTTGTTTTCAACTTATAAAGATCAGTAAAAATTGCTAAATAATTATTAGGATCCATATAGGTTGTCGAGTGGCCAAAAATAACCGGTCGGCCAAAATCTTCTCCGGGCGGAGCCGTGTCCGCATACTGAACCAGTTCTTTTTTCAAATCTTCGCCGCCAACATGAACAATCGCATTTTTAATTTTTAAGGCGGGAATGTCTAAAGTATAATACTCAACTTGATTACTCTTCTCTTTTTGCTTTTCCGGCTTTTCCACAAACCAGGAAGAAATTAAAGTATAGTCCTTATTATTATCTTGAGCCGAAACCAAAGGCGGTGAGTGCCAATTAGCATCTTGAGGAACAGGACTATAAATAGGGGTAAAGCGAGGCGCATACCTGATCTGATAGCTAATCATCGGATATAAAGCGGCTCCCATTAAAAAAACGCCTAATCCTAAAACAAAAGCTGAACCTCCTCTTTTGATCAAAGGGTTTTGCCACCTGGTTTTTAACTGGTATTGCCAAACCTCCCACCAGGTTGGTTTTTCTTTTTTTTGGTAATAATAAAGCGCCATTTTACTGCTCTATCTTCACGCTAATTTTATCTCCATTTAAAGGAAGCCAGGGGAAAAAAGATAAAAGAGGAAAAGAAGTTTTTAACTCATAACGATAAACCCGAGGCTGTTTTTTAACAATTTCCAACAACTTAGCTTTAGGCTTACCTTTAAGCTCCGCGACTAAAAGGCTTGTATCCAGTTGAGGATAGAATTTTCCCTTAACGGTAATTTTGCCTAACCAGCCGTCTTCACCCTCTTCAACCGGTAAAAACTCTATCTCCACCTCTCCCTGGTCCAGTTGAAAATCAGCCGGAGCCTGACTGGCCAGCTCACTTTTAGCAAAAGCGGCCAAATCATTTTGATTAATAGCTAATCCCAAGGCTCTTAAAATTAACTGGCCGCTGAAATCTTCCCCCTCCTCCCCGATTTCCTTACTAGTAGAAAAAGAGACTGTTTCCACTCTTATTGTTTCGGAAATTAACTGCTGGTCATTTGGCGTCAGTTCTTCAAGCTTTTTTTCCATCTTTTTTTGCAACTTATCAATTAAATCCTGTTTTAGCCGAGCCACATCCTCTTCAGAAACTGCATTTACTTCCCGGCTTGTCCCTCCGCTAAAAGATTGTTTGTTTTTTACCAGATAATCATCCTGGTTTTCCCCTTCAATCGTATAAACAGTCTCCGAGGCTAAATTATATTCACTCCCAATTCCCGCGGCCTCAACTCCTGCTTCCTTTTCTCCCCAACGGTCTACTCCACTCACCAAATCCGGAGTTTTGGAGGCCACTTTGGCTTCTTCCAGTAAAACAAAAGCTAAACTTCCGGGACCAATGATTTTTACTCCCTGATCAAAAGAAACGGGCTCACTGGTCCGATTATAAATTGTTACCTGGCCAGTTGATTTTTCGCCGATTAAACTTGTTCCCGTCGCCACTTCCTGACCTTCAGTTTGCTGCTCAACCGATAACTCTTCGACTGGCAAGACTTTTTCCCCTGCCGCCTTATCCACCGCCAGCAAAACTTCTACTTCCGCCGCCACCTCTTCGGGAGTAAGGTATAAAACCACTTCCCGCCTTAATCCAAACAAGCCAAAAACAACAACTCCCGCCAGCAGCAAAACTCCTCCTTTAACCAGCCAGCCTCCCAATCCATGAGGTTTGTTTGCCAATAATCTTTTTAAGCGATTTTTAATTTTTACCTTCTTCTCCTCAATCATCGCCTCTTCTACTTTAACAACCCCACTTTCTTCCGTCTCTTCTTTAATACTTTCTTCTTCTCCTTCCCGGGAAAGATCGTCAAAAGAAAATCCAGCCGGCAGTAAAGAAACATCCTCTTCCTCTTCTTCTGCCAACCCCCTTGTTTCTTCTTTTGCCTCTCCCATTTGAGAGGCCACAATTTCTTTAAAAATTTTCCCCAGTTGAGGCCAATCTAAAAATTGAATATCGGGCAGATGTAAAAATAAATCTCCTTTTTCATCTACCCAGGGATAAGAAAGCATTTGTTCTTCTAAATCAGGATCAATCTTCCCCCAAATAACAAACTTGGGCGGCAATACCCCCTCAAACCCCAACTGATCCAGGCCTTCTCTAATCTTTTGAGCGGATAAATTAGGACTGCTTAATTTGAGTCTTTTTTTGATTTTGCCCAAATGGACTAAAGAAAGACGGAAACCCTTGTCCAGCAAAAGTAAGGAAATAAAGCTCGGGGGCACTTCTTCCTGTTTTTTAAAATGAAAAACCAAAGATTCATCGTCAATCACGAAGCCCCCCGGAGGCCAACGATACTCCCGACACAAAGTTTTTAAAAGCTCGCCCTTGCTTTCCATTATCTCTTGCGCATCCACCGTCCAGAATGGAGAAACCACAAAAAAAGTCTTGTTAAAACTGGCCTTGCTTTTATCTTCCAGGTGCTTTTTTAAACTCTGCTCAACCGCTTTTTTAAAAGATTGGTAACTTTTTCCATCCCAAACCTGTTCTTCTCCTAAAGCTCTAATTTCCAGCCCCTCTTCAGTTTGGCCATAAATAAGACCATTTACCAATTCTTCCTGAATAAATAGAAGCAAGATCTTTTTTTCTTCTTTTTCCTTCATTTAATTTTCCAAAACAGCATAAACCCGGCGCTTCCCTTGACCCAAAGCTTCTTGTTTGATTATCTTAAACCGCCCTTTTAGCTTACCAGTTTCAGCTATATGCGGTCCACCGCAAATTTCTTTTGAATAGTCCCCGATAGAATAAACCTTAACTTCTTCAGGATAAGAAACTCCGGGCACACTCAAGATCCCTTTTTCCAAAGCCTGGCTAAACTTCATTACTTTCACTTCTATAACCAACTTCTCTTTTATTTTCTCATTAACTATTTTTTCCACCTTCTTTATCTGCTCTTCGGTTAGACCTTGATCATAAGTAAAATCAAACCGCAGCCTCTCTTGTGTAATATTCGAGCCAGCCTGATAAACGCCCTCTCCTAAAACCTCTCGCAAAGCTCCTTGCAAAAGATGAGTGGCAGTATGATAGGCGACTACTTTTTTGGAACTACCGGATAATCCTCCTTTAAATTTACCTTTGGCTGCAGCTTGAGATAGTTTCTGATGGCCCTTTTTAGCTTCCTGAAACTGAAATTTGAAATTTAAAGGCAATTTATAATCAATTCTATTCGCCTCTTCAATAATCATTTCAAAAGGAAAAGCATGAGTTTGATAAAGATTAAATCCTGTTAATCCGGTTAGATTTTTTTCTTTTACAAGTTCCAGGAATTCTTTTAGACCCCGATTAAGAGTTTGGCGAAAACTCTCCTCTTCCTTATTAATTATTGACAATATCTTTTCCTGATTTTTATTTAACTCCGGATATTCCCCTCCATAATTTTCCTGGTTATCTAAAACCGATAAAGAAACCTCCCTGGTAAAACCCTTTTTCAGCCCTAATTTTTCCCCTTCCCGAACCGCCCGCCGAATAAGCCGGCGCAACACATACCCCTGCTCCTTATTTCCCGGCTCTACCCCATCAGCCGTAATAAAAACCGCTGATCTTAGATGATCGGCAACTATTCTCATTGCCCGAGTAATCTCTTCACTCTCTTCGTATTTCTGGCCCGAAATAGACTCAATTTTCTTAATAATCGGCCAAAAAATAGAGGTTTGGTAATTATCAACAAATCCATTAACAACCGCCAAAGTCCTTTCTATTCCGGTACCATTATCAATATTATTTTGTTTGGCCGGTAAGCACTTTTCCCCTTGTTTATCATAGGCAAGCAGCACATCATTGCCAATTTCCAGCCAGGTAATATCTTTGGGGTCAAATTCTTCAGGAGGAGTAGAATTATTATCAGACCAGTAAAAAACCTCAGTGTTTGGACCGCAAGGCCCGCCCCCAAGCAACCCCCACCAATTATTAGCCAAATAAACAATTCTTTTATCATCTGCTCCCAAACTTTTCCAAATCTCAACCGCTTCCTTATCTTTAGGCGCATCTTTATTCCCCTTAAATACACTAAAAGCCAGACGCTTAAAATCCAGCCCCAAATCTTTTGTTAAAAACTCAAGAGTCATCTTGATTGCCTCTTTCTTCCAATAGTCACCCAGCGACCAGTGCCCCAACATCTCAAACCAAGTATGGTGATAAGTATCTCCAACTTCCCCAATATCTACTGTCCGAACACATTCCTGAATATTAACCAACCGCTTTCCTAATAAATGAGGTTCTCCTAACAAAAAAGGAACCAGGGGCTGCATTCCGGCGGAAATAAACAAAACGGAAGGATC